>DOUU01000355.1 GCA_003520425.1 Deltaproteobacteria bacterium | reverse complement strand
GTTCGTGTACTTCTTGGCGATGGACACCACGAGCCGCAGGTTGGCCTCGATCAGTTCGCACTTCGCCTGGTGGGTCCGGATGACGGCCTCGCCGTAGCGGTCCAGAGCAGCGCCCACCTCGCCACGCGTCATCCGCGTCTCGGATTCGAGGCGCTTAGAGCTCTTCTCGAGCTCGGCCAGCTGCTCCTGGGCCTTTGCGATGCGGGAGGCATCTCCGCCGAGCTTGGCGAGCGCATCCCGGCCCCGCAGACTGCGCCGGGTCGAGAGCAGGGCGAGCTCCCGGAAGCCCCCGAGGCTGGCACCGAAGGGCGCGGCGATCGCTTGCGCCTCGCGTTCGATCCGCTCGAACTCGACGCCCACGCGGTGCAGTCCGTTCGTCACATCCTGGATGCGCTGCTGCGCGAACTTCGCACCGCGCAGGATGACCACGATCTGACCGGCGCGCTCTTCGATCTCGGCACGCAGCCGCTCGCGCGCTTCCTCCCCCGTGCGGGGATTGGCGAGCGAGCTCTGACGCCGCGCAAGGTCGACTTCGATCCTACGCACGCGCGCCATGGCGAGCAGCATCGCCTTGCGTGCGTCCTCGGGGCTTATAGGGCACGTCTCGTCGTCGAGACCATCGACGAGCTCCTGGATCTGCATCTTGTTCTTGCGCAGAAGGTCCCCAAGACGCAGCACCTCTTGGATGCCGTATGGGTTTCCCAGCACGGCGAGGATCTGATCCTGCTCTCCGGCCTCGATGCGCTTTGCGATCTCGACCTCGCCCTCCCGCGTCAAGAGGGAGACCTGTCCCATCTCCCGCAGGTAGACACGCACGGGATCGTTGGTGTGCCCGACCTCGTCATCGCCCGAGGTCTCTGCGCGCATTCCGCCGTCTGCGGCCCGCTTTGACGCAGGCGCCTTCTCGGAGTCGACGATCGGAATCTCCTGGGCCGCAAAGAGTGCCAGGATGTCGTCGAGCTGCTCGGAGGAGAGCACCTCATCGGGCAGACCGCGATTGATGTCGTCGAGGGTCAAGAACCCCTTGCGCCGGCCATCGTCGAGCAGCTTCTGGACGCTCGGCAGGGCCCGCAGGGGGGTGCGATCCGACGAGGGCGCGCTGGCGCCGTTCGAATTGGCGGCTGCGCGCGGATCGAATCCGTTGGTGCTCGGGGCGGCCGCGCCTAAGGCGCCGGAGGGGTCCGTCGGAGGGAGTTCAGGCGGGTCATAGGACGCGTTCTTGGAGGCTGACCTTCGTGTCCGCGGGCTCTTCGGCGCGTTCGAGGGCATGGGGGGCTCCTTCGCGGCTGCGGTCCATGGGCCGACCCGACGCAGCGGGCGGCATTCTGCGTTGTCCTTGCCACTACCTCCCGGTTGCGGTCCCCGGGCGAAATCCGAGCGCGACCTTCTTTTGCTCGAGCTGGCGTTGTTTCGCGGCCAGAAGGTCCGCGTCCATCGTCGGGCTCAGGCGGAGGCGCTGGGTGAGCGCCTTGGCCTCGCGTGCAAGTCTTCTCCGCCCAAGCCGGGCGAGCGTCTCCTCGAGTGCGCGCTCTGCGTCCTTGGCCTCGAGCTCGGGCTCCTCCGCGATCGCAAGGGCGAACAAGAGGTCCCGCGCTTCGCCCGCAAGGCGATCGGCGAGCCCCGAGGCGAGTGCCTCCTCGCCCGCGGCGGCGCTGCGGTGCAGCGCCAGAGCGAGCTCTTGCCATGCGCCCTCCGGGATTGCTGCAGAAAGCTCGGCCTCGGAGACGCGTCCTGCAAGCTCGGGCCGCCCGAGCAAGAGGGCGGCCACCGTGCGCGCCCCGCGATCCCCGGGCTCGTCCCGCCGAGGCGAAGCCGTGGGAGCGGGCAGGGCATCGCTGCTCCCGCCCCGCGCAGCCGAACGCACGGCGATCTCCACGTGGCGCACGTCGACGTCGACAGCCAACGCGAGGCGGCGCACGAGCTCCCCGCGCTCGACCGGGTCCTGGACGAGGGCGAGAAGCGGTGCCACCTGCGCCACTGCGTCTGCCTTTTCCCAAGGCGTCGAGATCCCTGGGGCGACTGCGCGCGCAATCATTCCCTCGAGCGCGGCCGGGGCTCGAGCCACGAGGGCCCGGAGTGCCTCCGCGCCCTCTCGCCCGAGGTAGGTGTCGGGATCGTCGCCAGAGGGAAGCCGCGCGGCGCGCACCCGCAGCCCATGGGGCAAAAGCACCTCGAGAGCTGCGGCCACCGCGCGTTCGCCCGCAGCGTCGCCGTCGAACAGGAGGACGACCTCCCGCACGCGGCGGCGGAGCGCCTTGCCGTGCTCGGGGGTGAGTGCGGTGCCGCAGGTCGCGACAACGGATTCGATCCCGGCGCGGTGCAGCGCCACCAGGTCGAAGTAGCCCTCCACCACGACGAGCCGGTCCTCGCGACGGCTCGCCTCGAGCGCAAGCGGCAGGCCGTAGAGGGCCTCGCGCTTGCGGAAGAGCGCCGTCTCGGGCGTGTTCAGGTACTTGGGCTCCTGCCCCGTCTTGGTCGCGCGACCGCCGAAGCCGAGCACCCGCCCATGCACGTCGTGGATGGGAAACGTGACGCGCGCGCGTAACCGATCGTAGTAGCCGCCCGAAGCCCGCACCGCGAGAAGGCCTGCGCGCTCGCCAAGCTCGGGTGAGAGGTCGCCCGCGGCGAGGGCGCGGGCCACCGCATCCCAGCGGTCCGGCGCAAAGCCCACCCCGAAGCGCTCGATGGACGCAGCGTCGAGGCCTCGCTCCGCGAGGTACGCGCGTGCCGCCGCGCCCTCGGGCGAAGCGAGCGCGCTTTGGTAGAGGCGCTGCGCGAGCTCGTTCGCCTTGGCGAGCCTTGCGATGCGGTCGCGCTCGTCCGCCTCTTCCTCCGCAATCTCCACGCCACACTCGCGTGCGAGCATGCGGACGGCCTCGGGGAACGTGAGGTTGTCATGGCGAATCAGGAAGCTGAAGACATTGCCGCCAACGCCGCAGCCGAAGCAGTGGAAGATCTGGCGATCGCGGCTGACGTTGAACGAGGGGGTCTTTTCGCTGTGGAAGGGGCAAAGGCCCTTGTGATTGCGGCCGGCGGGTTTGAGAGCGATGTAACGGGAGATCAGGTCGACGATGTCGACGCGTTCTCGGATCTCGTCGACGACACTATCGGGGATCCGGCCCACCTTGCGTCCCCCCGGCCCGCGCGCGGCTAGCGCGCCATCCGCTTCAGCTTCTTCAGGGCCCGCTTGCGCGCTGCTGCCGCCTTCTTCTTCTTGCGCACGCTCGGCTTGTCGTAGAACTCACGGCGCCGCAGCTCAGTCAGGATGCCGGCCTTCTCGCACTGCTTCTTGAACCGCTTCATCGCCTGCTCGAAGGACTCGTTCTCCTTGACCTTGACGACGGGCACCTAGGCTTCCTCCGGCTCGCAGTCTCTGGCACGCTGGCCCCCGGCGCCAAGCGCACCCGGCCACTCATTAGTGGCCCGAGAAGGTCGTCCGTGTCGATCCCTGCCGCTCCGTTGCCGCTCGCGCGCGTTCGCACCCTCACCGCAGACGGAGCGCTCTGGGCGGAGAAAACCCAATCGATTCAATCAGTTAACCGGAACCGACACAAGAGCGTTACATGCTAGCGTACGGCCCCGGGGCCATCAACCGAAGGCGGCCGAACGGGGATGCCGAGCTCCAGGAGACGGCGCTTCACCTCGCCGACCGTGAGCTCGCGAAAATGGAAGATCGACGCCGCAAGCGCAGCCTGGGCGTGCCCGCCCGCCGGGCCGTCGTCAAGGGCGGCCGCAAGGTCTTCACTCGTCCCTCCGCCCCCGGATGCGATCACGGGAACAGGCACCGCGTCGGCCACGCTTCGCACAAAGGCCAGGTCGTAGCCGCTGCGCGTTCCGTCTCGATCCATGCTGGTCAAGAGGATCTCCCCCGCACCGGCCTCCGCCATGCGGCGGGCCCAGGCCACGGCGTCGATCCCGGTCGGCCGGCGGCCCCCGTGCGTGCACACCTCCCAGCCCGCGCCGTCCGCGCGCGCGCGGGCGTCGATCGCCACCACGAGGTTCGCGCTTCCGATTTTCGCCGCGGCGTCCGCCACAAGGTCGGGATTCTCCACCGCAGCGGTCATGATCGACACTTTGTCGGCGCCTGCATTGAGCAGATCGCGAACGTCTTGGAGCGAGCGCACGCCACCTCCGACCGTGAGTGGCATGAAGATGTGCTCTGCCGTACGCGCGACCACGTCGAGCAGGATGCGTCGCCCCTCCGAGGCCGCAGTGATGTCGAGGAACGTGATCTCGTCGGCTTCCTCGGCATCGTAGAGCTGCGCCACCTCCACCGGGTCCCCGGCGTCGACGTGATCGACGTAACGCACGCCTTTCACCACGCGGCCCTTGTCGACGTCGAGGCAGGGAATGATGCGCTTTAGCAGCATGCGACCATCTCCAGGGCGCGGGAGAGCTCGACCGCGCCGGTGTAGAGTGCGCGACCGACGATGACCCCGGCGACGCCGCGTCTTCGAAGCTCCGCCGCGCGGCGCAGGTCCTCCATGGACGAAACTCCGCCCGACGCAAAAACGGGGAGCCCCACCGCCTCGGCGAGGGCGGCCGTGGCCTCGAGGTTGGGGCCCGCCAGCATGCCGTCCCGTGCAATGTCGGTGTAGACGATGGCCGCAACTCCCGCGTCCTCGAACTCCCGCGCCAGCTCGAGCGCAGAAAGCTCGCTCATCTCCGTCCAGCCCTCGACCGAGACCCGTCCCCCCCGCGCGTCAATTCCCACCACCACGCGGCCGGGATGGCGGCGGGCGCATTCGCGCAGGAGGCCGGGTTCGCGCACGGCCACGGTCCCGACCACCACGCGGTCGACGCCAAGCCCGAGCGCCTCCTCCACACTGGCGAGCGATCGCAAACCTCCGCCGAGCTGGACCTTAACGCCGCGCGCCGCGGCGAGGATCGCCCGAACCGCTTCGTGATTGCCCGGCCGACCGCTGCGGGCGCCGTCCAGGTCCACCACGTGGAGNNGATCGGATGGGCGGCGAAGCGTGCGGCCACCGCGCCGGGATCGTCGCTGTAGACCGTCGGCGCATCGTAACGGCCCTGCGAAAGGCGAACGCAGCGCCCCTCCAGGAGGTCGATGGCAGGGATCAGCTCGAATCCCGAAGCGCAGCTCACGGGGGACACGGCGGCGCCTTACGAGCTCGTGGGCATCGCCTGCG
>DOUU01000368.1:5429-5568 GCA_003520425.1 Deltaproteobacteria bacterium | reverse complement strand
TCTTTGGCGCCTTGAAGAGCGCATCGAGCGCGGAGCGCGCCTTCGCTTGCCCCGCAGCGAGGGCACCCCCTTGGACGTCCCCAGGCGTGAACCAGTCGCAGCGATTGGCCCGGTCCCGGTCGGCGACCCACTCCGCCTG
>DOUU01000368.1:0-5401 GCA_003520425.1 Deltaproteobacteria bacterium | reverse complement strand
TCTCGAAATCCGACCCGCCCCCCCGGTCCGAGATCTTGGGTTGCGTTGCAGGCGAAGCAGCGCATGGGTGAACGATGCCCTTGGCGGGAGAGCGTTGTCAACGCGCGTGTTACCCTGCGCCGCCGTGCGAATCGAGGCCTCTTCTTGGAGTCTTGCTTTTGGGGCCGCCCTCGTGATCGCGCTCGGCGTTGGCGCGGCACAGGCCCAGGCGCCGGGCTCGGGAGGGGGCCCCGACATCAATGCCCTCGCGCTCGACTGGGCCCGGGGCCAGTACCGTGCGCCCATGGTGTGCGAGTTCGAGGCCGGGCCCCAGCGCGTCGTGCGGCGTTTGGTGATCGCGCCCATCCCGAGCGAGGTGCCGGTCCAGAACCGAATCGAGTTCCCTGACCCTGAGGCGCCGGGCGCTCGGCGCTGCTTCTCGGAGCTGGGATCCGACGAGCCGTTCGTCGCCGGCGGCGTCCGGATCACGATGCGCGAGCGCTCGCGCCCCGATACCGCGTCACACGATTTCGAGCAGAGCCTCCGCCGCGAGCACGGCTTCGAGTTCGAGGTGCTGGGCGGCAAGCTCAAGGTCGGCAAGTACGGGGCAACGGCCGATCCGCCAAAGGAGGTCGACTTTTCCCACGGCAAGGCAAAACTCCACCTTGTGGAGCCAGGGAGCGACGCGGCCAGGCTGCTCTCGGACTTTCACAACCTGCCGGGGTTCACGCTCGAGCTCATTTCACCGGACGGCACACAGCTTGTCTTCCGCCTGGTCCGCGTCTCGGAGCGTTAGTTGTACGAATCCGTCGGCGGCGTGCGCTGGCGAGTGCGCGAGGGGCTGGATGCGCGCGAAGTGCGCCCCCTCCTTGGGGCCGCCCTCGAAGCGCTGAAGAGCGGCGCTGCGCAAAGCGCAAAGAAGGGTCGGCGAAAATCGCTCTATCCCCTCTCTCTCCGCCGAGGGGGCGCTCCCGACTTTCTGCTGAGGTGCAACCGCTATCCCTGGCATGCTGCCCTGCGGCGCCTCGGACGGCCTTCTCGGGCCGCACACGAGCTGCAGATGGCCGAGCGGCTCCATGCGCGCGGGCTTCCGCTGCCGCTGCCGCTTGCAGCGGGGGAGCTTCGTCGCGGGCCGCTGCTTCGGGCATGCTTTCTGCTCATCCCCGTCGTCGATGGCGCAAGCGATGTCCTCCATCTGACGCAAGAGGGAAGGCTTTCCCCGGCGGCCCGACGCGCGCTCGCGACAGCCCTCGGCAGTCTTTCGCGCCGTGCACACGATGCTGGGCTCTTCCAGGACGACTTCGCGCCCAACAACTTTCTCGTGTGTCCCGATGCGCCCTCTCGGCCGCTGCTGATCGATTTCGAACGCGCGATGCTCAGGCGCGAGGTCGACGTGGCGGCGCGTGGCTGGATGCTTGCAAAGCTAAGCCGCGCCCTTCCCTTCGCTTCCCGCACCGACCGCTTGAGGTTCCTCCTGGCCTACACGGGAGGCAAGCGCGAGGAGGCGCGCATCTGGTGGAAGAAGTTGGAGGCCGTCGCCGAGAGGCTCTTCTTCCGGGACCTAAAGCGCCTCGGCCGCCTGACGACTCGCGACGGACCGCGCTTTTTTCGCGTTCGCGAGGGTCGATGGAAGGGCTGGGCAAGCTGCGAGGTCGGAGTGCCGACCCTGCAGGCATTTCGGGCGGACACTTTGGAAGGCGCCCGCGAGGGCGGAGCCGTCCTCTACCAGGGAGTCTCGGCCTGGGAAGCCAGGGGGCTCTGGGCCATGGCCAACCTGCTTGCGAGGCGCGGCCTTGGCGCCCCTCCCCTCGCCCTTCTCCACAGCGGCGGTGAGGCGCGGCTCCTGATCGAAGCAGGGGCCGCCCTCGCGCCATCGCCGGACGAAGCAGCCGCGGGGATCGCGCACCTTCGCAGGCGGCTCGAGGCGTTCGGGCAGCCACCCCCCGAGCTCGGCCCCTCCGCGGTCACCTGGGTGCGCGGTTCGAGCGGCCGTCCGCTGGCCCTCTTGCGTGGGCCGCGGGGCTTTCGCCCGCGGTTTCAGTCTCCGAGAGCCCCTTCCGATAAACGGGCCGATGGGAACTCGGGATGATGGCGCGCCGATCCTCTCGTCGATGGCCGGCGATCCGGAGATGCGCGAGCGGCTTGAAGCCTTCGTGCTCGCGCTCGGGGAACGGGTCGACCAGCTGCAGGATCTTGAAAGCGAGGGCAACTGGAAGGAGCTCGAAGCCCATGCGCGGGGCCTTGGGGAGGAGGCTCTGGCGCTCGGATTCGCTCCTTTGGGCGAGGCTGCGGTGGCCACGCAACGGGCCTGTCTTCTCGCTCAGGAGCGGCGTCCCTCGCGCCCGGACGCTGGAGTCCGCGAAACTCTGCTTGCTCTCACCGATGTGGCTCGCAGGGTCCGCCTCGGCCACCGTGGAGCCATGCCGTAAAGGAGCGCGAGGGCCCCGCCGCGCCCTCCCCGAAGCCGGCCGTCTTGCTCTCGCCCGCTCCCGACCGCTCCGACCTCCACCTGCCCGAGCGACCTTGCCGTTGGAAAGCTCGTCCCGGAGCTTGGCTACCTGATCGCGTGGCCGACGACTCGATTCAGCAGGCCGCCACAACCGGCATGTGCCGACGACAACGCTGAGGGAGATTGAAACAACCGGCTTCGCCCAAACGCTTTCGAAGGAATCGACGCATTCTGATGGAGAGGAATTCCGAGGCAATGACCGTCGACCCGCCCCACAAGTCGTGCGCCGGAAGATCGCTTCCCTAGAAGGGAAACCGAACGGACAGGATGNNACGGCGATTTGAAATCCCGCTCCGACGGTGGCACCGAGACGCTTCCAGAGCGGTATTCGACCGATCACAAGACCACCGGTAATGAAGACCTGATGGATGCCCTGGCGCTCTCCGTTGGGCCAATACGTATAGTTGACTTCCACCTCCGGCCAGAAGATCTTCGCGAGCCGATATTGAAAGGCGGCATTCGCGAGAAGGGGAGTCCCGAGGCTGCCCACGGCATTGTCCGGTATAGACGCGCCGAGGGTCGCCTGCACGTCGAAATCACCCCATCCCTTTCCGAAGGCGACGCTGGGCATGAAGATGGCGTGGTCGTTGGTGTTGTGCTGACTGCCGGTGGGGAGAGTCACGCCGGCAAAGAGCGTGAGGATGTAGTTGCCCTGTTCTTCATTGGCCGATAGCAGGCGGTATTTCAGCAACAGATTCTCGTCCGCGAAGCCGTCCGTACCTGACGGGGTGTTGCGTACCTGCCAGGCAGGGATCCCGAGGATCACCTCGGTCTTTTCCGAAGGAATGAGCTCCAACCCCTTGCCGCCCCCGAAGCTATCGAGCGTTTGCCCGTTCGGACGGTTTTGCCAGATTTGGTCGTAGCGGAACTCCTGCTCGAGGCGAGGCGTGATCGTCACAAGCGGCGTCACCCAGTGGGGTTGCTCGGCCTGGGTCTTCGATACCCGCTCGAACCAGTTTTCAAAATAGTCGAGGATCGCCGAAGGAGCAGAAGAGACGTCCGCGGGAGAGCTTGGCTCTTTTGCCGGGCAAGGCTCCGCAGAGAGGATGAGGGGGAGGACGGCGAAAAAACTCGCCCCGACTACGCCGCCGATTCGGAGCACGAGTCGAGCCGAAGGCATGCACTTTTCAACGACGGGTTCGATTCGCGCGATGCGCCCCTGGACCGCCGCCTTTGCCATCCGCAGCTCCAGCCTGCCCGAAGGACCGGAGCTCGAAACGAAAAAACCAGCCCTGCTCATTCGAGCCCGCGCGTTATATCCCACGGAATATATCGACGTCAAGGCCCAATTCTTGCGGTCGATCCAGCCCTCGCGTGAGGGCCTGGTGACGTGGGAGACACCGTCGTGGCTTGGAGCTCATGCCACAGCGCTGTATCGTCGTCCCGCTACGCGCCCGGCCCCGGATCGAGACATGAAAAAGGTCACTGTCAGCCAACCAAGCGGAACGCCCCATACCGTGCCCGGAAGCTCAACCCGTTCCACGAAGGCGTCCAACCAAGGTGACGCACGCTTCAGAACGGCAGTCCATCCCGTTGTCAAATTTCGCATGCGAATCATTGCTGGCGATCTAATCGCGGTCGGTCCTGGCAAGGTCGCACTCCTTGAGGCCATCGGCCGCACCGGTTCGATCACGGCCGCGGCGAAGACCCTCGGCATGTCCTATCGCCGAGCCTGGACCTTGCTGGACACAGTGAACCGCTCACTGCGCGAGCCCGCGGTCCATTCGGCCAAGGGGGGGAAACGGGGAGGCGGCAGCGCGTTGACCGAAGCAGGAAGACAACTAATCGAGCTGTATCGCCAGATCGAAACGACCGCCGCGTCGGCTTGCAAGAGCGACATCAAACGTCTCGTAGGGATGTTGGCCCGTTGACAGGGCAGCAGCCATTGCGTTGGTATCGGTTGCGGGTGACTGGGAAAGCAGGCGAGCGTTGTCGTCGAGCGGACGCCGCCTTAGGTCGAAGGACCGAAGGGCACGGTATGAAAGATGTCGGTTGAGCGTGTCCCAACGCCACCGCCCGCCTGTTGAACACCGCGAAGAGCGCTGGCACGCGCGAGCCGGTAGATTGGAACCCGATGGGTAGGGACGCAAGCATCCGCGTGAATCGGGCCGCTATCGAAAGAAGCTGGCGCGAGCGTGGCTTCTCGTGCGGGCTCTGGATCGATCCGCCCGGACAGGTCTGGGAGGACTACGTTCATGATGTCGACGAGCTCGTGATGGTCATGGACGGTGAAGTCGAGTTCGAGATCGAAGGTAGGGCTCACCGGCCCCCCGCCGGCGAGGAGCTATTCATTCCGGCGCGAGCAAGGCATACCGTCCGGAATCTCGGGCGCAGCGAGTCTCACTGGCTTTACGGCTACCGACGATGAAGAGGATCTTCACCGGCCTTGGCGGCGCCGCCTGCCTCAAACGGCAACGGTCGTGACGTCACCGACGTGACTGCCAGGCAAAGCGATTGAGGACGCGCAGGCGCGNNGCCGACTTCGTGCCGCGCGCTCTGCCGGCGCTCTCCGCCCGCCGGCCGCGCAAATCCATGTGTTCACGATGGCTTAGGTTTGTTCTCGTTCACGTTCTTCACGCTCAGAGGAAGTATCTAAGACCGCATTCTACGGCTAGGCCACGGCACCCACGGGGCAGCCGGTAAGTCACCGTCCGAACTAGCTTTAAAGCCTACCCCTGGCCACGCCACACCGCAGCGAGTACGATTCCGCGTGCTCTCCAAGTGCNNCAGAGATCCCTGGCCAGGAGGAATCCAGTGAAGCTCACCAAGCGCACCCTGGACGCCGCGCGAGCGAAGGGGACGAACGACCGCGTGCTGTGGGATGAAACGCTGCCCCGCTTCGGGGCGCGAATCCGCACAACGGGCAGCGTCACGTTCATTGTCCGCTACCGCTTAGCAGGCTGCTGACAAAGC
>DOUU01000104.1 GCA_003520425.1 Deltaproteobacteria bacterium | reverse complement strand
CCTACTGCCGAGCGATGTGGAGCGCGTGGCTCTGGCGGGCCTCGACGCGGACGTCTCGAGCGCGCTGGCTGCGGTGGCTGATGCGCTCGACGCCCCGCGGAAGCCATCGACGCTCGCTCCCTTCGAACCCGCGCCGCCCCCCTCCGGACGCCTCAACACTGACACGCTCGCGGCAGCGGTTGCCCACATCCTCCCCGATCACGCCATCGTCATGGATGAGGGAGCAACCTCGTCCCCTTCACTATATGGCGCCCTCGCCTGCGCAGCGCCTCACGCCTGGCTCACGTTGACGGGCGGGGCCATCGGACAGGGCCTGCCGTGCGCCACGGGTGCAGCGATCGCATGCCCCGACCGCAAGGTGCTGGCCTTCCAGGCCGATGGCAGCGGACTCTACACGCTCCAGGCGCTTTGGACTCAGGCCCACGAGTCCCTCGACGTCACGACTGTGGTCTGCGCGAACCGCGCCTACCGGATCCTTCAGGTCGAGATGCTTCGCGCGGGATCGGACGCCCGAGGTGCAGCGGTCCGGGCGCTGACGGAACTGACCGGCCCGGAGCTCGACTGGGTGATGCTCGCTTCGGGCATGGGGGTCCCAGCCGTGCGCGTGGAGGATGCGGACTCGCTCGTCCATGCGCTCGGGAGGGCGCTGACCGAGCCGGGGCCGCACCTCGTCGAGGCGATCCTGACGTGACCGCCCGACTCCAGAAGGAGAACGCCGTCCATGCCGGCCTCTCCCTGGAGCGAAGTCCGCCCGCCTTTAGGGAATGCAATAATCCGCCCCCAGGTGCTTCGGCCCGGCCGCTCCGCCGCCTTCCTAGGGATCAGGGCATGGTGGATTTAGAGCGATCTGCTGAGTTGGGGTGGCCGTTATGAGCCAACGTGGCCAACCACCGAAGCCGACGGGACCGATGTCAAGCTTTTTGCGTAGGCCACTTGTTTCGCTTGAACATGGAGGCTTCATGTCGCCTAATCGATTGCACTTGCATGTTGCTTGGGTCGCGGCAGCCGCGCTGACAATCACGTCCACCTCTAGCATGGCTGCAAGCAAAGCTTGGGACCAGCAAAAGGTCACTCAGATCGCCAGTCAGCTGGCCGAGGCCGTGTCGGGTGTCTACGACGAATTCAGAAAGCAGCCCCCGAGCGATATCGCCTCGATGCAGCAAAATGCGCGCTTCCGACTGCAGGACGAACTGCGCCTTCTCGAGAGCGAGACGCACGTGCTCGTGCGTCAGCTCAAAGCGGGCGATGGTCTCGACGCGACTCAGCCAATTTACGACCGCATCGGCGTTGTGGCGCGTGACGCCCGCGAAAATGCGCGCAAGCAGATGACAGTGGAGTCTATACAGAAGCGCGTCGACCGCGCCGAGGAGCTATGGACTCAGCTCACGCCCTACTACACGAATACACCCGCTCCGGCCGAGAAGAACCCGTGAAAGTTCCGGACGAGGAACTTGGAGATCGAGCGGTGTGCAGGACAAGATAGGCGTCGTCAAGCTGGCGAAGCGCTTTGTAAGCCCAGACCCAGTGTGGGCTGCTTAGAGTTACATGCGCACCGCTGCAGGGTGCCAGGCCTAGGGAGAGTTCCTCGATGAAGACCTCCCCCCTTTCTTCTGCGACGGCGGCGACCGGCGTGCGCGTCGTCGCCAGGCCTGAGTGAGAAGCCTCCGGGGCAACGATCTAACCCCAGAAATCGGGGAGCCCATGGAAAACAGCGGACGACGACGCCGACTGTGGATTTTCAGTGGGATCGCACTCGCCGCGGTCGGCGCCGCCGCCTATGGTTTCTACTGGTTGCACCGACCGACCCTCCCTCGCGGCTTCGCCTCCGCCAACGGCCGCATCGAGGCCACCCAATACGACATCGCCACGAAGCGCGCAGGCCGCATCGTCGAGGTGCGCGTGCGCGAGGGCGACTTGGTCGAGAAGGGTCAGGTGTTGGCCCAGATGGACATTGACGAGCTCGAAGCGCAACGGCGCGAAGCCGAAGCTCGGGTCCTTGTCGCCGAGAACCAAAAGAAACAGGCGGAGGCTACCGTTGTCGAGCAAGCGAGCAATCGAACCCTTGCCCGCCAGGAANNAAGTGAGCAATCGAACTCTTGCCCGCCAGGAACTCGCGCGGAGGGAGACTCTCACACCGTTGGGAGCCGCAACAGTCGAGGAGCTCGACCAGCGAAGGAACAAATTGAAGGTGGCGCAAGCTGCTTATGACACTGCCGTTAGCGGCCTGCGAGCCGCGGACGCGGCCGTCGCGGTGGCCGAGGCGAGCCTCCAGAGGATCCGAACGCTTATCGACGAGAGCACGCTCGTGTCCCCGATCCGTGGCCGCGTAATCTACCGACTGGCCGAGCCCGGCGAGGTGCTCGGCGCGGGCGGCAAGGTGGTCACGGTGCTCGACCTCGCGGACGTCTACATGACGATCTTCCTTCCCACCGAGCAGGCGGGACGTGTCGCATACGGAGCGGAAGCGCGCATGGTGCTCGACGCGTTCCCCGGCCTCGTGATCCCGGCCACCATCTCGTTCGCGTCGCCGGAGGCGCAGTTCACGCCGAAGGAGGTCGAGACGCGCACCGAACGCGAGAAGCTGATGTTCCGCTTCAAGGTGAAGATCGACCAGAAGCTGCTCGAGGAGCACTTGGAACAGGTGAAGACAGGCATTCCCGGCGTCTCCTACATCCGCCTGGCCGACGGCGGCGAGTGGCCCGCGTACCTCGCGGTGAAGCTGCCCCCCCCGTGAGCGAACCGGCCGCCCCCGCCGCCCGGCTCCGTGCCGTCAGCCATCGGTACGGGAAGACGCTCGCG
>DOUU01000049.1 GCA_003520425.1 Deltaproteobacteria bacterium | reverse complement strand
CAGGTGAGGCCCGGAGGTGTCGCCAGCCCGGCGCAGCGCATCGGCCAGGATCCCGGCTGCGTCGTAACCGAGGGCGGCCATCGCGTCTGGAACCTCGCCGTACTTTTCGCGGTAGCGCTTGACGAAATCTTGGACCTTCGGGCTGTCGGAGTCGGCGGCGTAGTGGTTGGAGAAGTAGTAGCCCTCGACCGCGGGACCGCCGATCTCCAGCGTTTTCGCCGAATCCCAACCGTCGCCCCCGAGCAGCGGTACGTCGAGTCCGAGCTCACGAGCCTGCTTGGCGATCAAGCCAAGCTCCGTGTAGTAGCCGGGAACGAACACGGCCTCGGGGTTCGCGGCGCGAATGGTGGTGAGCTGTGCGCGGAACTCGATGTCACCGCTCGTGTAGCGCTCGTCCGCCACGATCTCCCCACCCAGGTCCTGGAAGGTCTTGCGGAAAAACTCCGCCAGACCGACCGAGTAGTCCTGCTTGAAATCGAAGAGAATGGCGACCCGCTTCACTTTGAGCTGATCCCGTGCAAAGCGCGCCATCACCGCGCCCTGGAAGGGATCGATGAAGCAGGTGCGGAAGATGTAGTCGCCCACCTCGGTGACTTTCGGATTCGTCGACGCAGGCGAGATCATCGGGACGTGGGAGCGCTGGGCCTCGGGTGCCGCGGCAAGGGAGCGCGAAGAGGCGACCTCTCCGAGCAGGGCCACGACCTGGTCGCGCTGCAACAGCTTTTGCGCGGCCGTCCGGGCTTCCTCGGTGACCGACCGGTCGTCCTCGGAGATGAGCTCAAGGGGCCTCCCGAGAACGCCCCCTGCCTCGTTGATTTGCTCGATCGCCATGCGGATCCCGCGGTCGGTGCTCTGGCCGAAGGTGGCGGTGTCGCCGGTCAGCGAGGCAAAGTGACCGATCTTGATCGGTGCAGCTGTTTTGCCATCGCCGGATCCTCCGCCGCCCGGTCCACAGGCGAGAAGGGCGGCGCCCAAGCCAAAGCCGAGAGCAAAGCCCAGCCCTTTGGCCGCTCGCGCGGCGGATGCCCTGCGCCCTCGCATCACTCCCCCCCTCCTGCGGACCGCCTTCGGCCGCAATCCTGGCCGACGCATGGCCGGCTAAGTACCTGTCCGCCAAAACCATCGCAAGAAGCCTGCGAAGAAGCCCCTCCCTCACACGGGGGGCTNNCGCTCGGAGCGCCGATCTCCGCCTCCTGCCGCAAGTCAAGGCCCCGTGGCCCGCCGCTTCCCGCGTTCGCGTTGCAACCGAGTCCCCCTCCCCCTCTTCGGCAGCGGGAGGGAGGGCCCTGATGGCCTCTTGGGCCTGCCCACCTGCTCCCCTCGTCGCCTCAACCTTTGGCCTGCTCGGGCTAGCGCTTCACCAGCATGCGGGCGAGAGCGCGATCATGGGGGGCACCAAGCTCATGCACCTCGGCGTAGATCCTGCGGCCCGCCCAGCACGCCTCCGTATTGCTGAGGATCCTCAGGTTCGTGAGCGCGGTTCCGAGCCGCTGGACCTCGGGCGCGGGCAGACGCTGCCCCAGGGCGGAGAGCGCGGCCTTCACGGCACTCGGATCGTCGGGCGGAGCCGGCTCGCCCGTGAGTTCTGCGCGCGCGGCTTGGAACGCAAGCTCCGCCCAGGCGTGGATCGCAGAAGGCGGAAGGGAGGCCAGCGCCTTCGAGAACTGGGCGGGGCTTGCCTGGCCACGCACGATCGCGCCGCAGGTATCGGGGTCGAGGCCACCCAGCATTTCGCCCACGAGGGCCGCCCGCTCCAGCAGCGCTTCGTCCCCGAGACGGCTCATGCCCTTCGCTTCGAGCGCGTCGATCGCGTTGCGCCTTTCGTCGTCGGGGAGCCCCTTGAGCCGCTCTTCGAAAGCCGGAAGGCCGGAGAGCTCGGCCATCACGCGGTCCTCTGAGAGCGCGAGAGCGGCGGGGCGCGGCGCNNGGCACCCAGTCGGGCCACGAGCCCAAGCGCCGCTGCGGCCAGCAAGATGATGACGGATCCCACTGCGAGCCAGCCCGTGCGCGACACTCAGGGGGCCTCCCCGCGGGCGCCCTGCGCGGGGGCGCTCTTTTGGGGGAGGTCGGCGCCGATGCCGGCGATGGGAACCCCCTCCGAGCTCCGCGGCGGTTCGATCCCGAGAAGCCGCGCGACCGTCGCTGCGACGTCGATCGCGTGGGCAGGCGGCAGGTGCGTGCCCTTTGGGACAGCCCGTCCGATGGCCAGGAAGATTCCGGCCATCTCGGGGAGCGCCGGGTCGAATCCGTGGGCACCCCGGTCCATGCCGATCGCCGCCGTAGCTCGCGCCGTGACACCCTGGAGCGTATCCGGCGCAACGAAAAAGCGCGGCGGAGCGGTCACGGCCACGAGGTCGCCCGTACGACCCGGGAATGCATAGTGCAATGTCTTGGGGATCGCGTCGCTGGACCAGACCGTAACCCCCGGCAGCGCCGCAAGTGTCGCAAGCGCCTCGCCGAGGCGCGAAGGCTCGGCGAGCCAGATCTGCGCAATGCCATTCGAGGGAAAGAGCTCGGCCTCGATTCCCTTCGCTCGCAAGGGGGCCGATAGGTCCACCGGCTCGCTCACGGCCGCCATCCCATGGTCGCTCACGATGAGGAGCGTCGTATCGGGCCAGGCGCCTCGCGCGTCGAGCCCCGCAAGGAGCTGCCCCAGGGCCTGGTCCTCCTCGGCCAAGGCCGCCGCGATCTTGGGCGAGTCTGGCCCGTAGCGGTGTCCCGCAGCGTCGGCGCCGTGCCACCACGAGAGCACAAGGCGGGNNAGCTCGGGCGGGAGATCGAGCCAAGCCAGGATCTGTTCCACCTTCGCTGGCTCGGAGACGTGGCCGTCGAAGGGGGCCTTGCGGTAGGTGGCGCCGACGCCGCGCCAGTCGGTTTCTGAACCCACCCAGAAAAATACGGCAGAGCGCACACCTTGGCGCTCGGCCGCAGCCCAGATCGGTTCGGCCTCGAGCCAACTCGCATCATTTTCGTAGTGGAACTTTCCTCGCGCGCGATCGCGGAAGCTGTTCGCCACGATGCCGTGGTGCTCCACGTTCGCCCCCGTCGCAAGCGAGACGTGGCTGGGGAAGGTGAGGCT
>DOUU01000294.1 GCA_003520425.1 Deltaproteobacteria bacterium | reverse complement strand
GGACGTTGTGGGTCCGGCCATGCATGAGCCGCGGAGCGTCGTCATCACCGGTGCCTCACGCGGACTCGGCTTGGCGTCCGCCACCCACTTGTACAAGCTGGGATGGCGTGTCATCGGGGCGATGCGGTCGCCCGACACGGGACTCGAGCGCCTGCGGGCGGCGACCGGAGCTGCCGCCGACGATCCCCGCTTGCTCGGCGTCCGCCTCGACCTCGATGACCCGTCGTCGGTCATCGCCGCCGCCAAGGCCATCGAGAAGGCGATCGGTGCGCCTGATGTCCTCGTCCACAACGCTGGAATCGCCGCCGCGGGATCCGTCGAGGATATGCCGGCCGAGGTGTGGGAGCGGCTGTTCCGCACGAACCTGTTCGGACCGGTGCAGCTCACCAGGGAACTGCTGCCATCCATGCGGGCCGCCGGGCGCGGCCGGATCGTCGTCGTATCAAGCCAAGGGGGCGTTCGGGGCATCCCATCGATCAGCGCCTATTCCGCCTGCAAGGGTGCCCTCGAACGGTGGGCCGAAGCCCTGGCGGAGGAGGTCGCACCGTTCGGCCTCGGCGTCACCATCCTGGTATCCGGAACCTTCAAGACGGACATCCTCACTGAGCAGACCGTCCACTACGGAGACCTGAACGGGCCATACGCCACACACTACGAGGGGATCGATCGCACGGGCGGCTTCATGGTGCGCCGGGCGAACCCACCCGAGCGTTTCGCATCCGCGCTCGCCAGGGTTCTCGACGAGCGGGCCCCATTCGCCCGGTACGCGGTGGGCCTGGACGCCCGAATGCTGCTCTTCGCGAGTCGCCTTCTGCCGGGCCGGCTCCTTCATCAGGTGATCCGTCTTGCAATGGGCCTCCCGCGGCACGGCGCCCTGAGCGGACGGACGCCGGCCTGCTCGCGCCAGCCTATTATCGACAACTCCCCGTCACAAGAGAGCAAGCAGCAGACGGCAGCACCCGCAACGGATTTCCCAGAGCGAATCGGTGTTGCGGACGCGAGATTGCCCCGCAGTTCTTCCGCCACCCACCGAAACCCAGGAGGCCTACACATGTCGCTCTTCGATGCATTCCGATTCGACGGCAAGCGCGTGCTCGTCGTCGGCGGCGCCAGCGGCATCGGGGCCGCCGCGGCCGAGCTGGCCCTGGCTGCCGGAGCCCATGTCGTCGTGATGGACTACGCCGAGGTGAAGCTCAGCGGCATCAAGGCCATCCGGTTGAACCTCGCGGAGAAGGCGTCCATCGATGCCGCCGTCAGCGAATGCGGCGGACCCGTTCACGCCCTCCTTGCGTGCGCCGGCGTCGCCGACGGCACGCCGGGAATCGAGCGGATCAACTTCATCGGCCACCGTCACCTGATCGAACGCATGCTCGACGCGGGAATGCTCGGTCGCGGTGCGGCGATCGGCTTCATCTCTTCGGCGGCCGGTCTCGGATGGGAGGCGAACCTGAAGGAGCTCCAAGAGTTGCTTGCGACGCCCGACTTCGACGGGGCAGTCGCCTGGGTCAAGAAGCACGGGAAGGCCAACTACATGGCGATGAAGCAGGCCGTCTGCGCCTACGTGGCCAGCCAGGCGTTCTCACTGCTGAAGCGGGGCATCCGCATCAATGCGATCTGTCCGGGGCCGACGGACACGCCGCTGGCGCAGGCAAACAAGGAGCTGTGGCTTGCGTTCGGGGCCGATTTCCGTGCGGAAGCCGGGATCGAGGCGTCTACGCCGATGGAGCAGGCCTACCCGCTGTTGTTCCTGTGCAGCGACGCCGCGTCCGCCATCAACGGCATCACGCTCACCACCGATGTCGGTTACATGAGCTCTGGGATCACGGGCTCCTTCCCGAACGCCACGATGATCGCCAAGGTCCTGACGGGCCGAACCTGAGCCGGGTGCCCGACACGAAACCTGCGAGACCAACCTGAGCCGCTGGGAGTCCCGATGCTCTTCGGGATCCGCTTGGACTGCCTTCCCCACCCGGCTGGCCGACTTCGGTGTGTCTTCCTCATCCGAGAGACGAGGAGCACCACCTTCCACCACCGATCGCACCGTTCCTTCGCGGGATCCTCCCGCACGGCGCTTTAGTCCGATCACGCCCCGAACAGCACCGGCAGCGACGTCGGTGACCGGAACACCTGCCCGCGGATATGCGGATCCTTGCCCTCAGGGTCGAGACGCAGATTGGGCAGGCGGTCGAATAGGAGATTAAGCGCGACGCGCATTTCGAGCCGGGCCAGGTGCATCCCGAGGCAGACATGCACGCCGTGGCCAAAGCCGATGTGGGGTCTCGCCGGGCGGAAAATGTCGAAGCGGTCTGGATCCGGGTACCGCTCGCCGTCCCGGTTGGCCGAGCCAAGCATGGGCATGACCGTGGAGCCGGCCGGGATAGTCACACCCGCCAGCTCGGTGTCGCGAGTGGCGACGCGCGTAATCACCAGCAGCGGCGGCTCCCACCGAACCGCTTCCTCGATCGCTTGCGGGATCAGCGACCGATCGGAGCGGACTGCGTCGAGCTGGTCGGGGTTCGAGAGCAACCCGAACAGCAGGTTCCCGGTCGAGCGGTACGTCGTCTCCACACCGGCCGGAAGCAGGAGGCGCAGAAACGAGAAGATCTCCTCGTCCGCGAGCTTCTCACCGTCGATCTCGGCGTGTGCAAGACCGCTGATGAGGTCGTCGCAGGGCTGCTCTCGCCGGGCAGCAAGAATCGGGACGAAGTACTCCCGCAGCGCCTTGGAGGCGGCGAGGGCGCGCTCCCGGTTCACGGTGATGCTGAGCAGCGAGATCGACCAACGCTGAAATTGTGGGTAGTCCTCGCGAGGCAGGCCTAGCAGGCCGGCGATGATCTGCGTGGGGTATGGGAACGTGAATTCGCGAACGAGGTCGGCACGCCCGCGGTCGGCGAACCGGTCGATCAGTTGGTTGGCCACCTGCTCGACCAGCTCGTGTTCGCGACGCGCCAGCGCCTTCTGCGAGAAGGCCGCGGACACCAGCGCGCGATGCCGGCGGTGTTCGGGCTCGTCCATCCCAAGCATGACGTGCTTGCCCAAGGCATCGCCAAAGAAGCTGACGATGATGGCGGAGGAGAACGTCTTGTTGTCCCGCAGCACCTCCGCGACCTCTTCGTAGCGATACACCATGAAGACGGGCTTTGACTCCTCGTGGGGCATGCCCGAAATGTCCAGGCGTTGTACGGGTCCCTCGCGCCGTCTCCGGGCCAGCTCGGCGTACGGGTCCCGTACATCACCCGAAACAGCGTCATCGAAGGACCCGAAGTCCTCGAGATCGTCGAATAACTGCATTCAGAGTTTCCTTTGGGCGATGGAGTGGGCGACGGACCTGATGTCGGTGTATTGGTCGAATCGGGCGTCGCCGTCCTGGCGGCTGCCGCCGCTGTCCTTGTAGCCGCCGAACGACGCAGCGGCATCGAAGCCAACGCCGCGGTTTCTACCAATGAAGCCGGCGCGCAGCCGGCGCCTGACGGACAGCGCGTGTTGCAGCGAAGCCGACATGAGGTTGCTGGCCAACCGGATGCAGTCGTTGGCGATGCGAATGACGTTCTCCTCATCGTCGTACGACATGATGACCAGGACCGGACCGAAGACTTCAGTCCTCACCAAAGCGGGCGACGAGGTGAGAGTTGATCCCGTCCGGGTCTAGTCTTCTCGCCACGAGGTAACCGGCGCCCATCCAGGCTCGCCGGGTCCACTTCCCGAAAGAAACCCGGGTTCCCGGAGCGCCGGCCGCCGCGGGGAGCATCTTCACCCGCTCGAGAGCCTCCTTCACGCCGCGGGGGCTCAACGGATGGGCGTCCGCCAAGGCGCGGAGGAGCGTGGTGGCGATGTCCCGGTTCACTACCGGCAGGCAGTACTCAGGGCGTCGCCCGTACGTCGCCTCGTACTGGTCCAGGAAACGCTGGCCGACGAGATTGCCCTCGTCGTACTGGTCGACACCAGTCCATCCCATGAACGCTTTCCACATGATGGGGTGGAGCCAGGCGTTCTGGAAGGCGGTGCCGGTGAACCGGGGCGGGTCCCAATTGAGCGCCGCGAGGGCAGGGTTGATCATGACAACCCCGAACCCGAAACCGCAGTGCACGAGCGCGGCGGCCTTTGCTTCGTACAAGCTGCGTACCGCCTCGCCGACGTCCTGAGCCGTTTGCGCAATCGACGCCTCTGCCACGATCCGAATGTCCTTGTGCCGGCACGCGTTTCGAAAGTTCTTGAGGTAGCTCTCGCCGACCAGCGACTTCTCGACCAGGACGCCGACCTCGGTGTGCCCACCTTTTGCCAGCATGTCCGCCCAGAAGATCGGTTCGTCGGTCATCGATCCCTGTGGAAACGCGAACGTCCACTCACCCAACCAGTCGTCCGTGCCGGTCACACTGATCGCCGGGACACGGAAGCGATCCTCGATCGCCTCGCGAGTCGGCACGGCGTTGTCGGTGATGTGCGGTCCAAAGACGAGAAGGCAGCCTTCGTCGACGAGTTCACCGTAGGCGTCGATCACCGCCTTGACCGTCCCCTTCGGCAGGCCCTCGACCTCCCGAAACACAATCTTGATTGAGCGGTCGATGGCCCCCGCCTTCCGGCCCTCACTGAACACCAACTCGAACGGCTGGGTCAGGTCATCCCGCCTCTCCTGCGGGTAGCCCGGGGGCAGCAGGAAGTCGAAGAGGTACCCGATCTTGATCGGCTCGGCGGTTCTCTCGTAGGACATCTGGCCTCCGCAGGCGCAGCTCGTCATTCGAAGGGAAAGACCTAATATTTGTTCAGACCCTAACCTGCGCGATCTCCACCGTCAATCAGGCTGGTGTACACGCCAATCGTCGCCCGACGAAGTGTGTCTTCCCGCACCCGGTGTGGCTCCCGCCCGATCCAGCGCCGCGCCGTCGTGGCCTTTCCCGAGCAGTGCGCGCCCCGTACAGGCCGGTGTCACCCGCCGAGGCCGTGGAGACAGAACTCCCAGGCGTCCTCAGCCGTGACCTGCACCCCGGTCTTCCCGGCCAGGCGGTTCATGAGCCAGCTGTACATCACCGTTTGTTGAATGAGGAGCGCGGCACGTCGCGTATCGGTTGCCCGGAGCGCGTCGGCCGCGACCGCGGCGTCGAGCAGCTCGACCAGCATGCGCGAGATCGGCGCCATCACCGCGGCTACGCGCTCGGGATCTCTGATCGCGAGCTGCAACGAGAACTCGGAGAGCGGGAGACGGTTGTGTGCTCCCCGTTTTTGTTGGGTCCCGAGAGGCCCACACCATTCGTGAAGACGGATGGTGAAGGCGCGGAGCCGCTTGAGCGGCTCGGACTCGGGCTCGACGGACTCGCGGATGTCCTCGACCGACTCGCGGATGCTCTCCTCGAGGAGCGCGAACAGCAGCTCATCCTTGCCGTCGAAGTACTGGTAGAATCCTCGCAGCGACTGCTTCGAGCGCTCGACGACGTCCTGGATCGTGAACTCGCTCGTGCCCCGCTCGTCGATCAGCTCGAACGCCGCATCCAGGAGTCGCTGGACACGCCGTTCGGCGCGCGTGCGCACAGCGCTCAGGCTGCGAGAGACCGCTCGTTGACGCCAGCCAGATGCCTTTTCGTCTTGCAAGTCGTCGACTCTCTCCATGGAAGAATCCCTTTCTAGTGCACCACCGCCATTCGCACGCTGTCCGCGGCGGCGGCGATTTGCGCTCCTCATTGAGGTCACGACGCTGACGCGCCCGAGATGGCTCGGCCCATGGCCCGCGCTGCTCGAAGTTGTTCGGTCTCTTCCATGGTGCTCCTTCCTCCGACGCGAACACGCCTTCCATCGCGCATAGGCTCGGCCCCTCCTTGTCGCGGCTCGGAAAAGGGGTGCAAACCTTGATTCTCCCAAAATGAGAATCTAATTGCCAGCGCCTCCCGCCGGGGCTAGTGTCGGCAAGAGCCAGCGGTGGCGTCGAAGGGAGTTCGGGATGCGGATCGGCCTGATGATCGGCCCTGAGAGGGGGCAGTATCGCCACAAGGTGGCGCAGCTGATCTCGGACGCCGGGGCGGCCGAGCGGGCCGGCTTCACCTCGATCTGGGTGCCCCAGATCCCTGGAGACTTCGACGCACTTACCGCGATCACGCTCATGGGGCGCGCGACCCAGCGAATCGAGCTGGGGACCGGGGTCCTGCCGATCCAGACCCGTCACCCGATTGCCATGGCGCAGGAGGTGCTGTCGGTCCAGTCGGTGTGCGAGGGCCGCTTCACGCTCGGTCTCGGAGTGTCGCACGATTGGGTCATCGAGGGCATGCTCGGCCTCCCGTACAAGCGGCCGGCCGATGAGATGCGCAACTACCTGGAAATCCTGAACGCGGCCCTCCGCGGTCCGGGCCTGGTGGATGTCGAAAACGACGGCTACCGCGTGCACAGCCCGATGGACGTCACGGACTACGGACCCAATCCCGTCCTGCTCGCCGCCCTCGCCCCGGTGATGCTCCGCATCGCCGGCGAGCATGCGTCGGGAACCATCCTGTGGATGGCCGATGAGCGTGCCGTCGCGGAACACGTTGTTCCTCGCATCACCAAGGCCGCCGCTAGGGCCGGCAGACCGGCTCCGCGGGTGATCGCAGGGCTTCCCGTCGCCCTCTGCCCCAAGGATGAGGTGGACGCGGCGCGGGAACGGGCCAACCGGGTGCTCGGGCATGCCGAGTTCTGCCCCAACTACCAGCGGCTACTTGATCGCGGCGACGCCCACGACGTTGGCGACATCCTCGCGGCGGGGGACGAGTCGGCCGTCGTCGACCGCTTGCGTGCCTTCCGCGACGCGGGGGCCACCGACCTGGCCGTTCGTGTCCTCGCTCTCGGGCCCGACCGCGCCGCGCGCATTGAATCGCGGGAACGGACCCTGGCGTTCCTCGCTTCGCTCGTTCCGGAGCTCTGACTTGCTCGGAGGCGACCTCTGCCAGAACCGGCGGGGTTACGCGTCGTAGTTGATGACCACCGCGCGGCTCAAAGGGATCGCCTGGCAGGTCAGCAGCCAGCCCGCAGCGACCTCGTCGGGCGAGAGCGCGTTGTTCACGCGCATCGTGGCCCTCCCCTCCTCGAGGCGCGCCATGCAGGACCCGCAGTTTCCGGCCTCGCACGAGAATGGCGGGCTTAGGCCCGCACGGCGGGCAGCCTCGAGGAGGGTGTCGCCCGGCTGGTACCCGATCACGTGCTTGCGGCGATCGAGCCGGATCACAATCGACTGCGTTGCGGAGGTCTCGGTGGCCGCAGGCTCATCCCCAGGCAGCTCGAACCGCTCGATGAACAGCTGGCTCCGAACAACCCCTCGCCGGGCCAAGCCCGACTCCACCACGTCCATGTATGGCTTCGGGCCGCATAGGTAGAAGTCGGCGTGCGCCCGCTCCCCGACCAGGGCCGCGCAGGCTTCCGCATCGAGGAGCCCGTGCTCCGAGTCGAGGTGATGATGAATTGAGAGTCGCCCGTCGGATCCTGCGCGCAGGCGTTCGAGCACGTCGGCGAAGATGACGCTGCCAGCGCCGCGGTTGGCGTACACCAGCGCAAGCTCCCGGGTCGTGGTGACGAGTGCGCTCTTGATGATCGAGACGACCGGCGTGATTCCGCTGCCCCCCGCGAAGGCGACGATCGGGACCTCGGTCTCGCGCAGCACGAAGAGCCCCGCCGGCGGCATCACTTCGATCGTGTCGCCCGCGGCGAGTACGTCATTCATCCAGTTCGACATCTTCCCACCCTGGACGCGCTTCACCGTGACGGCGAAGCGGTCGCCCGCATCGGGTGAACTCGACATCGAATAGCACCGGACGACCGACTCGCGGCCGATCGTCGCGCGGAACGTGCAGAACTGTCCGGCGGCATAGGCGAACCGGTCCTCGAGCGCAGGGGGAATCTCGAGAACGAACGACCGAGTGTCGGCGGTTTCGTCGACGACGTCGGCTACCACGAGGCGATGGTACTCGGGGTCACGCAGCATCGGCCTTGCCAGGTGCGGAGCACACAATGATAGGACCGTTTCCAAATTTTGCAAGCATGCTCTCAGAAAATGCTAGTATGATTCTCGTTCATGGATACCCGCTACACGCCCGAACAGGCCGAGCTGCGCCGCACGGCCCGCAGGATGGCGCGAGAACTCGGGCCGCGGAGCGTGGCCGACCTCGACGACAAGAAGCGAGCCCGACGCCTCGCGGAGGCGGTGCGCGGCGCCGGCTGGCTCGAGCTGCGCCAAGACGGAGGAGGCAGCGGTCCGTTCGCCAGTGGGGTCGAGGCAGCCATCATCGCCGACGCCCTGGGGGAAGCCGTCGCTGACGTTCCGTTCGCCGGTACGGTCCTCGCAGACGACCTCGTCCGCCGTGCCGGCGCCAGCGCCAGGGACGGCGCCGTGGTCGCCTTCTCCCCCGACCTGGTCGACGCCGCGGTGGTGTCGGGCCCCGCGACAACGATGAGGGTCCTCGCCGTCGACTGTGTCGCGCAAGAAGCCGCCACGGCGTACGTCCTGGTTCCCGAAGGCGATGGCTACCGCCTGGCCCAAGTGGAAGTCGACGTCGCGAGCGATGGCGCCGACCTCACGCGAACGATCCGCGAGCTCCCACCCGGCGCGCCGCTGCTCCCGGTACACGGCCAGTCTCGGCTCCTTACGCGCGCCGATCTCGACTCTTGGGCCGCGCTGGGCTTGGCGCTCACGAGCGCCGATCTGGTCGGGCTCATGCGGGGCGTGCTCGACCTCACGGTCGCCTACGCGCAGGAGCGTAAGCAGTATGGCGTTCCCATCGGAACGTTCCAGGCCGTGCAGCACCTCCTCGCCGAAGCCCGTTGCCTCATGGAGGGAGCTTTCAGCGCCACGCTGTATCCTTCGTGGGCCGTCGACAACCTCGGTCCCGACGAGGCCCGCACTGCCGGGCGTGTGGCCAAGGCGTACAGCGCACGCGCCGCGCGCACCGTGTGCGAGATTGCCGTGCAGGTGCACGGTGGGATGGGGAACACGTGGGACTGCATCGTCCACGTCTACCTGCGCCGTGCGCTCCTCTCCTCACGCTGGTTCGGTGACGACGGCGAGCAGTTGCGGCAGCTGCAGCGAACCCGTCTCGGGGTGGCTGATGGACTTTCGTGACTCTCCGACGGAAGCGGAGTTCCGGGCGCGCTTGCGCGTCTGGATCGCCGAGAACAACCCCGGCCTGCCGGTCTCTTCCACCGACGACGAGTACTGGGCGCGACAGGCGGAGTGGCATACCGCGCTCTATGACGCAGGGTTCTTTGGGCTTTCCTGGCCTGTCCGCTTCGGCGGTCACGGCCTTCCTCCGGTCTTCGACGTGATTCTCGACGAGGAACTGGCCGCCGTGGGTGCGCCGCCGCGTCCCAGCCTTGGCTACCTCGTCCAGGGGATCACGACTCACGCCAGTGAGGCGGTCCAGGAGCGCTTCCTTCCCGGCCTGATCAGCGGCCGCGAGCGCTGGTGCCAGGGCTTCAGCGAGCCCGACGCTGGGTCCGACCTCGCGTCGCTGCGCACCA
>DOUU01000188.1 GCA_003520425.1 Deltaproteobacteria bacterium | reverse complement strand
CGCACCTTTTCCGTCGGGGGCGTCCCGATCCAAAGCACGCGCTTCTGGCAGGCACTCTCCCTCGACACGCGCTGGGAAGCTTCGCGCCGCACGGCGGCCTTCATGCTCTCGAACTTCCTGCACGGCGAGCAAGGCGCGCTCATGGTGGCCGCGCAGCTGGTGAATGCCGTCCCCCACACCGATGGAAAGTTCTACGCCGCCACCCAGACCATGGATGAGGCGCGCCACGTCGAGGTCTTTGCGGCGTACATCGGCAAGCTGGGCCATGTGGTACCGATCGCGCCGGGCCTAAAGAAGCTGCTCGATGCGGTGCTCGCAGCTCCGGGCTGGCTCGAGAAGGCGGTCGGGATGCAGATCGTGACGGAGGGACTTGCGCTCTACGCCTTCCGGGACATGCGAAACCAGACCCAGGAGCCTCTGCTCAAGCAGCTCCTCACCTACGTGTCGCGGGACGAGGCGCGTCATACCGGCTACGGCATCAAGTACCTGAGTGCGGTCCTTCCCACGCTCTCGGACGAGCAGCGTGCGGAGCTCGAGGACTTTGCGTTTGAGTCGGCACGCCTGCTCATCGACTCGCGAGCCGGGGTCTCGATGCGCGACTCCGTGATGGAGATTTGGCGCGGGGCAGGGATCGATCCTGCACTGGCGTTCGCCGAGATCGCAAAGGAACGCGAGACGCTCGTGCAAGCGATTCAGAAAACGGGCGGCCGCCGCGGGCCGATACGCGGTTTTGTGATTCCCACCCTGCGCACGATTGGCTTGTTCAGCCCCCGGATCGAGGCTCATTTCGAGGACATGTTCGCGCACATCCCCGGCCCCGGTCTCGGCCCGATCGCCAACGACCCCAAGGGCATCCCCGAGGATCTCGAGGCCTGGGTGAACGAGGGCGCCTAGGGCGAGCCGCGTCGTGCGGGCTAACTCGTCCACGGCTCCGCATCGAACTCCCATGCCGTCCAGCGTCCCTCGGGTGCCCTTCTGGAGGAACTGTACCCAGTGGGAAATCATGGTGCGCACGAGGGCTTCCCAGGCGCTCCGGCTCTCCTCGCAAACCAGGCAGATCCTTCCGACACCTCTCGGTGTCTTCGCGACGTGCTGCTCTTCTCTCCCACCCGAAGGCTTCGACTCTAGGGCTGGAGCGCGAGCGGGTGGCCGTCGAGTCCGGCGGGGAGTTCGAGCCCAATGGCGCGCGCCAGTGTCGGGGCGATATCGACCGTCGCTGCCCGCCCCCGAACCACTCCGGGGGCCACCCCGGAGCCAAAGAAGACGAGGGGTACGGCGCGGTCGTAGAGGTACGGCGTGCCGTGGGAGGTGCCCGTGGAAGACGGCGAGAACAGGCAGGTGGGTGCGGGCTGCACGATGAGGTCGCCGCTGCGCTCGGGGTCGAAGGAGTTGCGGTAGAGCACAGCAAACGGCGCGGGCCCTGTCTCTTCTTCGATCTCTTCCTGCGTCCAGACGTGAACGATGCCGGGCTGGGAGCTGAGCCAGCGCCGTGCGAGGTCCACAACCCGCGAGACCGGCACATGGCGCTCTTCGGCCAGGCGGCGGTTTGCGGTGAGCGCGTATCCCGAAGTCATGACCCAGGGCGCCACGGGGCTCCCCTTTGGGTCGAGAGCGGAGTGCAGCGCGGCGACCACGCCTTCGGCGAGTGCACGGCTGCTGCCGCGCCCGGTCGGGAGCGGGCACTCGCTTGCGCCGGTTTCGACCAGCCATTCGGGAAGCTCAAGCACGCCGTGATCCGCCGTGAGGACCACCAGCACGCTTCCCTGACCCACCTGAGCCTCGCAAAACGCAAGGAAATCCCCTACGGCCGCATCGAGTCGGATCAGGGCGTCGCGGGCCTCCTGGCTCCCCGGGCCGTACAAGTGGCCGACCGGATCGGTTGCAGAGAGCGAAATCGCGAGCAGATCCACTCCGGGCCCCAAACCGACCCGCTCGCTGCGCACGAGCGCCCGCGCAAAGTCGAGCGTCACGTCGTCGAGAAAGGGCGTGTAGAAGAGGCGCTCGAGAAAGACGCCGACGTCCGGATCGCGCACGGGATGCCCGCTCGTGCGCCCAAACTGTGCCGACTCGGCCGGGTAGTCGTCGCGCCGGGCACCGTTCGCGGGCGCGCCGGTGGGGTGCTCCCAGCGGTCCGGTACCCGGGCCAGGAACGCCGGCTCACCACCCGCTGCGCGATTGAACGCGCGCGCCCACTCGGGGAGCTCGCTCCGGTAGTAGCGACTCGTCGTGAAACCCTGGGCGGGACCGCGATCCAGCCAGTAGGCCGCGTCGGGATGTTGGCCGCCGAGCGTGATGGCGGCACGGTCCTTGCCCGAGACGGTGAACACCCGCGCACCCGGCTGGCTGGCTTTCAGCCAGTCGCCGAGTGCGCTGACCCGCATCTTTCGCGGAGACCGTCCTTGCGCCGGCTCCGCTCCTCCGCCGATCACGGCCGCATCCTCGCCGTCGTCCTCCACGCAATACACCCGCCGGCCCGTGTCCCGCTCGACAAACTCGTTGGACGGAACGCCCGCCGGCCCCGGCTGTCGCCCGGTGAGCATCGTCGCATGGCCCGGACACGTCTCGGTGTCTGCGTGCTGGAGGGCGGCATCCGCGAACACCCGCCCCTCCCGCATCAGTCGACCAAGGCCCCCCGGGAGAGCGGCCGAGAGGCGGTCAGGGCGAAGCTGATCCACCGCGAGCAGGACGATGAGGTGCGGTGAACCGCCGGAGGGGGCCGTCGCAGGCGCGCGGGGGGCGGTGGGCGCCGCAGAAGGGCGCGCACAGCTCGCCAGCAGGCCGAGCGCGAGAGCGGCTGCCACGGTGCAGCGTCGCAGGCCCTAGCCCTTCGCCCGGCACTCGGGACAATGACCGTAGAGCTCGTGGCGATGGCGCAGCAGGCGAAATCCATAGCGCTGCGCGATCTCGTCCTGCGCAGATTCGATCATCGAGCACTCGAACTCGATGATCTTGCCGCACTTCGTGCAGACCAAGTGGTCGTGATGTTCGTGCTGAATCTCGTAGCGCGTCACACCGCCGTCGAAATGACGCTCGTTGGCCAGACCGGCCTCGCACAGGAGCTTCATGGTCCGGTACACCGTCGTGAATCCGATGTTCGGGTGCTTATCGCGGATGCGCTGGTACAGATCCTCGCTCGTCACGTGGCCGGTCGTCTCGAGAAAGGCCTCGAGGATCGCCTCGCGCTGCTTTGTGTGCTTGAGGTGGTGATCTTCGAGATAGCGGGCCAAGGCCTCGCGTTCGAGGTCATGGGACATAAAGCCACCCTAATGAATGGCCTCCCGGACTTCAACTCACCGTCTAGAGCTTCGCGAGAAGCTCCTCGGCGGACTCGGCGACGACGTCGTCGGGCTCCTGGACGAGCAGGCGGAGCTGGGTGCGCAGGCCGCTCGTCGCGCGCAGCTTGCCCGAGCCGTGGGCGGCGTGAAGCGCAGCGAGAACCGCTCCGACGATCTCCGAGTCATGCGCATCGAGAAACAGCGTGAGCAAACCCACGTCCTCCGGCAGGCCGAGCGCGTCGCGGTACGACCGGCAGGCAGCGGCCATCGCCGGCGTCCCGAACGCGTCGCGCACCGCCTTTTCGAGCCGCTCACCCTCGGCGCCCCCCTTGGCCTTCGAAAACAGGCCGTCGAGCTGCTTGAGGTAGTGCTGCGTCGCGGCCCGAGACCGTTCCCTCGCCGCCGGACTGCGGGGCTCGGAGGACGAGGTGTGCTTCGACCGTCCCCGCATGGCATCGATCTCGCGCCAGCTCCGGCGGGGACGGTCGCCTCTTTCGTCGTCGCGGCTCATGGAGCCCCGGGCCTGCTGCCCGCCCGCTCGGTGCTACGAGCGGCAAGCCGCGCCCTCCGGGCCTCCGCCGCTGCGAGATTCTGCTGCGCCGCCTCGTTCGAGCAGTCGAGCGCAACCGCGCGCCGGAACGCCAGGAGGGCTGCGTCGTCCTGGCCGGCTGCCTCGTGGGCGAGGCCGAGGTGGTTCTGGATCTCGGAGGATTGGGGCACGAGCCGGGCGGCCTGCTCGAGATCCACGATCGCCGCCGCCGCATCCCCCCGGTCGAGCGCCTGGGTCCCCCGCTCATAGAGCCGCGCCCCCTCGAAGGTGGCACAGCCCGGCAGGGCGAACGCGAGGAGCATGCCCGCGACGGTCCAGAGAGCGGAAGGCAGCAGGGGACGCCTCACGTGCTCCTTGTACTCGGCGGTCCGCGCCGCCGCAACCGTGATTTCGCAAGATCGCCATTGCCGATCGGAGGGCCGCGTGTTACGAGTGTGGCGTATGAATTCGAACATTCCGAACCTCGTTGTCCCCTCGCTGCGCGGCGCCGCGTGGATGCGCGGCGAGCGCGCTCGCAAGGGTGAAAGTGGATCGCGTCCGTCCTTAGCGTGAGTGGAGCCCGAGACGGCCCGCCACGGAGGCCGCGGACGCGAAGGCGTCCGCGGCCTCCGGCGTTTTGGAGCTTCTCATGGTCACGCAAATCGCGACTCCCGCTGCTTCCGAGGCGCAGGCCCGCGCAGGCGGCGTTCGTGAAGTCGCGTCTTTGGCCTACCCGATTGTCCTCACCCAGCTGTCACAGACAGCGATGCACATGGTCGACTGCATCTTCGTGGGGAGGCTTGGCGCAGCCCAGCTCGGCGCCCTTGGCTTCGCGGGCATCTGGCTGTGGACGGTGTTCTGCGTCTTCAGCGGTTGCGCGAACGGCGTCCAGACGTTTGTGTCGCAAGCCCACGGCGCGGGGGACGAGGCCTCGTGCGGAAGATGGGCATGGCAGGGAATCTACGCCGTCGTACCCGCCGCAGCAGTTGTGCTGCTGCTCTTCACTCAAGGCGCGGACGTTTTCCTGCGGCTTCTCGGAACGACGCCGGAAATCCACGACTATGCCCTTGCCTACGTGCGGATGCGGCCGCTCGGGTTCACGTGCCTCGCGATTTGGATGGTGCTTGCCTCGTTCTTTCGCGGGCTCGGAGACACGCGGACACCGCTCATCGCCACGCTCGCCGCAAACACGCTGAACGCGTTCCTCGCCTATGGGCTTGTGTTCGGCCACTTCGGGCTTCCGGCATGGGGAGTCGCCGGCGCCGGTGCCGCCACTTCGATCGCCGAGGCCGTTGGCGCGGCTTTGCTGTTTGCGGCGCTCTTCGGCCGCAGAGTGTCTCGCGCGTTTCAGACGGGTCCGGTCGCACCCGATCTGCGCCAGATCCGGCGCTTTCTCCGGACCGGAGCCCCGATCGGCGGCCAGTGGCTGCTCGACATGAGCGCGTTCGCGCTCTTCACGACACTTGTGGCGCGCATGGGAAACGCCTCGATGGCTGCGAACCAAGCGATGCTCTCGCTGCTCTCGCTGTCCTTCATGCAGGCCGTCGGGATCTCCCTCGCGGCGATGACGCTCGTCGGACGCTACAAGGGCGCGCGTGATCTCGACTCCGCGGCTCGCAGCTTTCGCTCGGCCGCAAAGCTCGGTCTCGTGCTGGCGGCCGGGGTGGCCGGGCTCTTCGTGAGCGCGCCGGAGTTTCTGCTCCGGCTCTACGTCGACGACATCCGAGTCCTCGCGTTTGGGCGTTCTCTGCTCGCCCTTGGCGCAGCTTTCCAGCTTTTCGACTGCATGGCGATCGTCGCGGCAGGCTCGCTCCGTGGCGCGGGCGACACCCGCTGGCCCTTCCTCGTCCAGACGAGCCTCGCCTGGACGGTCCGCCTTCCCCTTGCCTGGCTGTTTGCAGTCACGCTCGGCGGCGGAGTCGTCGGGGCTTGGTACGCGGAGTTCGTGTTCGTGGCGACGCTGTCCGCCGTCTTGGTCCTTCGCTTCCGCTCTGGCGCCTGGCGGCAGGTCGCGATCTAGGCCGCCGGGAGCTCCACCTGGGCCAGCACCGGCAGGTGATCCGAGGCACGCCGCGCAGCCGCCGTCGCATGGGCGCGCACTTCCACGACGCGTGCTCCGCGCGCGTAGACGCGATCCAGGGCGAGCACCGGCGCCGCCGCCGGAAAGCTCGGCGGCCAATCGAGCTCTGGGTGACCCCGCATGGCGACTTCGAGCGCGCGCGTCGCCTTGCAGCGGCGCCACGCGTTCATATCGCCCAGCAGGATCGCAGGGCCGGCCAGCAGTTGGGGGTGTTCGAGCAGTTCGCGAACCTGGCGGTGTCGGGTTCGATCGACGAGCGCAAGGTGAGTGGCGACGACACCGAGCGAAGCCTGATTGGCTTCGAAACGTGCCGCGACCGCGATCCGCCGCTCGAGGCGTGAGAAGGACAGGTCAAGGGTCGAGACGTTGAGAATGGGCCAGCGCGAGAGAATCGCGTTTCCAAGTTCGCCGTGACGGTGCATTCGGGTCGCCGCGAAGGCGAGGTGAAGGCCAAGCACATCCGCCAGGCGCTCGAGGGGATCTTCGCCCTTGAGCGGGCGCAGCACCTCTTGCAGCGCGATCACATGGGCATCGAGCTCAGAGATCACGAAGCAAGCCCGTGCCGGATCCGGATCGCTCCGGCCATTGAGACCTGTCCAGCGGTGGACGTTGTAGGTGGCTACCTGGATCTGCTGTCCCATCGCGCAGGGATGGATCGGCACGGCGGGCGCGCGAACCAAGCACAATTCGCGCAGGGCAAGCGGCCCCGCGAGGCGGCGGGCTTGCGGCGCCAAGGCCGAGGGCTTGACACGCTTCTTGTTTGGCGCGCGCTTGGCGACAAGTTTGCGTGCTTTTTGCGCACGGGACCGGATGCGTTCTCGAAATCTCGACATGCGGCGGATGTGGCTTGCTCCGACCAGAGGATAGCGAAAACGGTTGCCGGCGCGCGGCTTCGAGCTGCGCGGGCGGGCGCCGGCAGCCCCTGCACAATCCTTGTGCCAGAGCGAGCGATTTGGGGCTATCACCCAAGCGACCGAAGAGACCGGCCGATACGTTGGACATGCCCCGCAAAGCGAGTCCGCTCGGATCGCTGCTGGACGCGCCGCCGGTCCGAGCCGCCGCGCGTGCGCTCGTCGAGGCCGTGGCACGCGAGTCTTGTGCCCGCGTCCTCGATGCCAAGGCGTACGAGCGCGCGCTCGGCGAAATCGGACGCTTTCGGGGGCGCCCGCTCCTTTTCCCCGCGCTTCTTGCGGGAGCGGGCAGCGGAGCCCGCGTCCGCCTCGCGAACGGGCGCGTTTTGCTCGACTTCATCGGCGGAATCGGGGTCTACGCTTTCGGTCACTCCGAGCCTGATCTGCTCGAGACCGCGGCCGTGGCGGCCGCTGTGGACACCGTCTTCCAGGGACATCTCGCGCCGGGCTCGGAGTACCTGCGACTCTCCCGCACTCTCTTGCACCATGCAGGAACGCGCTTGCGGCACGTCTGGCTCGGCACCTGCGGCGCCATCGCGAATGAAAACGCGCTGAAAATGATCTTTCAAAGGCGCGCGCCTGCCGATCGCATCGTGGTTTTCGAACACGGCTTCGCAGGACGCACGACCACCCTCGCCGAGCTCACCGACAAGCCGGGCTTCCGAGAAGGACTCCCGTTGCGCGGAAACGTCCTCCACGTACCCTTTTATGATCACAGCGACCGGCACTCCACCGTTCGCAGCGTGGCGGCACTCGATGCGCACCTTGCGCGGTACCCCGGGCAGATCGCGGGCATGCTCTTCGAACTGGTGCAAGGCGAGGGCGGCATCTGCACCGCACCGCGTTCGTTCTTCGTCGCGCTGATGGAGCGCTGTCGGGCGACCGGCGTTGCCGTGTGGGTGGACGAGGTGCAGACCTTCGCGCGGACAGGCGAGCTCTTTGCGTTCCGGACCTTCGAGCTCGAGCCATGGGTCGATCTCGCGACCGCCGGCAAGGTGCTCCAGGGCAGCGCGGTGCTGTTTTCCGAGGAGTACAATCCGCGCGAGGGCCTTGTGGCGGGCACCTACGCGGGCTCGACGGTGGGCATGGCCGTGGCCGCGCGCATCATCGAGCGACTCGAGGCGGAAGGCTATCTCGGTCGGCGGGGCAAGCTTGCAGCCCTCGGCCGCCGTGTGGCCCGGCGCTTCGCCGCACTGCGCCGCCGGCTTCCGGTCGCCGTCTCCGGGTGCTCGGGGATTGGCGCCATGCATGCGTTCGTACCGTTTGACGGAAGCCGAGAGCTCGCGATCGCGGTGCTTCGCGCATGTTTCGAGGAGGGTCTGTTTGCGTTCAGTGCCGGCGCGGGTCCGACCAAGGTGCGCTGGCTGCTTCCGGTGAACGTGACAGAAGAAGAGCTCGATACCGGCTTTGCGATTCTCGAGAAAGCGCTGCGCCGTGTCGGCCACGAGCGAGGTCTTCCGTGCTGATCTTGCGACCCGTCGAAAAGCGCGACCTTCACGACCTGATTGCACTGGCGCGCCAGCTCGATTCCATGAACCTCCCGGGGGATCCCGAGTTCTTGGAGCGGCAGATCCATGCGTCGATGGCTTCGCTGCGCCTCGGCGCTGCGGATCTGCGCCCGGGGCGCGCAGATCACGTCTACGTTTTCATGCTCGAGGACAGCGAAGCCGGCCGCTGCGTCGGCAGCTCCCAGATCCTCGCGAAGCACGGCTCCCCGCAATCGCCCCACTACTGGCTCGAGGTCTCGGCCGAAGAGCGGCACAGCCGCGAGCTTGGCAGGCGTTTCGTCCACACGAAGCTCCGGCTGCGGTCCAGCGAAGATGGGCCGACCGAGATCGGGGGCTTGATCCTCGATCCTGCCTACCGACGTCACCCCGGCAAGTGGGGCAAAGCGCTTTCGATCGTGCGGTTCGCCTACATGTCCGCGCACCCGGAGCGGTTCGAGCGCGAGGTCATCGCGGAGATGCTCTCGCCCTTTGAGGCGCCCGGCCAAAACCTGCTCTGGGACGCGTTTGGCGCCCGCTTTACGGGCCTCACCTTCCGCGAGGCGGACCACCTCTCGGCGCGCAGCAAGCGCTTCATCGCAGACCTGTTTCCCCGTGACCCGGTGTATGTCTCGCTCTTCCCCGAACCGGTGCAGGCGATGATTGGGACGCCAGGGGAGACGGCAAAGGCAGCCGTACGCATCCTCGAGAGAGTCGGATTTCGATACCTAAACCAGGTCGATCCCTTCGATGGAGGGCCCTATTATGGTGCGGCGCGCGACGCCATCTCCTCCGTGCGCGACCGCCGCGAGCTCGTGCTGCCCTGCATGCCCGAGGAAGGCGGCACTGAGATGGAAGGGCCGCTCGCGCTCCTCTCGGCCGAGGCCGCCCTCGGATTCCGCGCCACGGTGGTCCCGCTCTCCCCGAATGGAGCGCCCGTCGTCTCCCGCGAATGCCGCGAGGCGCTCGGCGTCAAGGCCGGCGATCGCGTCGCCGTGACGCCCCTGCCCTAGCCGCGATGTCTGACGTCTTAAGGAGCGTCTCGCCCGCAGACCCGAGGGACGAGATCGGGACGTTCGCCGTGGCGGATGAGTCCGCCGTAGACCGCGCCGTTGCACGCGCACGGCGCGCCTTTCCCGCATGGCGCGACGCGGGATTGGCCTCCCGCGAGAAGGTGCTTCGAAGCTTCGCAGCGATCGTGAAAAGCCGCTCCGACGAGCTCGCCCGGCTGCTTGCCCGCGAAGTCGGAAAAGCGCTCTGGGATGCGCGGGCCGAGGCGGCGCTCCTGCCCGCCAAGGTCGATCTCACGCTCTCTGACGGGATGCGCGCCGTGGCGCCGATCGAAGGAGCGGCGGGAGCGCGTGCGCTCTACCACCCACGCGGCGTTCTCGCTGTCCTGGGCCCCTTCAACTTTCCCGTCCACCTCCCAAACGGCCACATCGTTCCCGCCCTCGCCCTGGGCAACACCGTCGTCTGGAAGCCGAGCGAGCTCGCGCCGGCGGTTGCCCGCTGGGTGGAGGGCGCCTGGCGCGAGGCCGGGCTCCCCTCCGGCGTGCTTGAGGTCGTCCAGGGGCCCGCGCAGACCGGGCAGTTCCTGGCCCTCCATCCGGACGTGGACGCGATCCTCTTCACAGGCTCGTGGGCCGTGGGCCACAAGCTCGCCGCCCAAGTCCTCGAACAGCCCTCGAAGCTCGTGGCTCTCGAGCTCGGCGGCAAAAACGCGATCGTCGTCTTGCGCGACGCCGACCTCACGCTCGCCGTCGCCGAGGCGGCCCTCTCCATCTGTGCGACGACGGGGCAGCGTTGCTCTTCGACCAGCCGAATTTTCGTCGAAAGGCCGGTCTTTGACGCCTTCACCGAGCGTCTCGCACGGGTGCTGCAAGGGGTAAGGATCGGCCCTCCGCTTGAACCTGGCATATTCATGGGTCCGCTTGTCTCTCATGCCGCACACGCCAAGGTGCTTGGCTACCGGGCTCTCGCGAAGCAGGCCGGAGCCGAGCGCTTGGTCGTGGTCGACCCCCCGTTGCCCCCGCCCTTTATTGGACCCGGTCTCGTGCGCTTTGCCGACACGCGACAAGAGCATGCGTATCAGCGGGATGAGATCTTCGGCCCGGAGGCCGCCCTCTATCCGGTCGACAGCCTCGAACAGGCGATTGCAGCGGTCAATGATTCGGATTTCGGACTCGTGGCATCGATCATGACGGCGGACCGAGCACAGTTCGCGTACTGCATGGGTCGCGTGCGCACGGGGCTTCTCAACTGGAATCGCGGCACGATCGGCGCGAGTGGTCGACTCCCGTTCGGAGGCATGAAGCGCAGCGGAAACGACCGGCCCGCCGGTATTCTTTCGGCCCTCTATTGCAGCGTGCCGCAAGCCTATCTCGAAGGTTCCGGCGGATTCGATCCAGCGGCTCTTCCTCCCGGGATGCCACGGCCGTGAGTGCACACCGGACTGTCCTCATGGGCGATCCGACGTACTTCAGCGTCAAGGGGGGAGCAAACCCGCACACGCGAACTCGTTGGGGTACGCGACGGGTCGTAGACAGGAACACGGCCATCTCGCAATGGGGCCGCCTGCGCGATGTGCTTCGCGACCTGGAAGTGCGCGTGCTCGTGGTGCCCCCGGACGCCGACCAGCCGGGTCTTGTCTACCCTGCCAATGCCGGCTTCCTGACCCACCTGGATGCGGAGCTGTCGCTCAGCCAGAAGACCTTCTATCTCTCCAATCTCCTGCCCACGCGCGCAGGTGAGCGAGCGCACTACGAGAAGCTGCTCCAAGCCTATGGATTCCGAACCGAGCGCATCGACGAGCGTTATCGGTTTGAGGGCGAGGCGGATTTTTTTCCCGTCGGTGAGCACTATCTACTCACGCACGGTCGCGTCGAGCGTCAGCGCTTTGTACCGGCTCTTGCGATTCCCCCTTGGCGGCGAATCTACGGCTTCCGAACCTCCGCGAGCGTCGAGCCGACTCTGGCGGCGATCGTGTCCCCGCGGCGAGTGATCCGCGTAGAACTTGTGCTCGAGGCCCACTACCACGGAGATACTGCGCTCTGCGCCTTTGGCCTTGGGCGAAGACATCTCCTCGCATATCCTCGTGCCCTCGAGCCGCGGTCATGGGAGCGGGTCCGGGAAGCGTTCGGCGAGAATGTCCTGGAACTCTGCGACAACGACGCCGTGCACTACGCCGCCAACTCATTCACGCTTTCACGGGATGGTGAGTCGTGGCTCGTCATGCCGGCGGGCGTATCGGATCGGCTTCTTGCTCAGGTGCGCGAACGCGGTGTCACGCCGGTCGTCGTGAATGTCTCCGAGTTCTTGAAGAAGGGCGGCGGATCAGTCAAGTGTATGATTGGGGACCTGGGCCCCGTGTCCGAATCCGGCTAATTCGCTGAAATCTCAGCGTTATAGGTCGCTCCAACGACGCTGCCAGGATGTGTTCTCGGGCTAGGGTGCGCCTGGGGTGCGTTTTCGCCCGTGCAGAGTGCATCGGCGAAGCCCCGCGACTCCGTCGGGAGCCAGTGGCCGTATATGTCGAGCAGGACCTTGGCGGTGGTCCAGACTCGGCCTGAATCCATTTGAGGGGCGTCCCGCGGCTCAAATGCAGCGTTGCCACGTGCGGCGCAGATCGTGCGGCCGGTGGTGCCGTCCTTCGCCAAGCGCTTCGCGTTCCCGCGTCCGATCAGTGCCATATGCGTCCGCTACCTGGGAACTAGCGCGACTTCCTCGGAGGGTGCTCGGCGAACTTGGCGTGCACGTGCTCGTTCTGGCGAAGAGGCTAGGTGAGGCGACCGTTGCGGTGTCGCAGGTGTTTCAGGGGGTGTAGAGAGGCCCCACCGCCGGTGTCAGCCTTAGCCCAGGATTCGTTGGACCGCAGCGGTTGCCGGGTGCAGAATGGGATCGGGTCGAGGAGGCGGAGTGGGCCAGAAGAGAGGGCTTGCGAGAGATGGCTGATTCGGAAGCAAACCGAAGGGTCGTTCACGGGAACTGGGATGCATTCAATCGAGGGGACATGGCTGCTGCCGCAGGGTTCTTCGCCGAGGACACGCGCAATCATGGTCGGCCAGTGGGTCGGGCAGGAGTGCTTGCTGTGCTGAAGGACATCCAAACGACCTTCCCCGACGTTCATTTCGCTTCTCTTGAATCGGTCGCGGAAGGTGAATGGGTGTCGGTACGGGGAATATTCAGTGGCACGCACCGAGGAGTCGGTTGGCTACCCGTGAATGGCGGCATGCTCGTTGGGGTTCAAGCAACCGGCCGTCGCTTCGAGGTTCAGCACATTCATATGTTTCAGGTGCGCGGCGGTAAGATCGTCGACCACTTTGCGAACCGCGACGATCTGGGCATGATGCAGCAACTAGGTCTTTTCCCGACCCAAGGGCTTCCCCCGAATCGATGAGAGCGCAGTTGCAGGAGGGGTCCACCGCTTGCTGATTCGATGGTCCAGCTACGGGTGTCTCCTCACTAAAAAGGGGCCCCGCCCGGGACACCATCGAGTTTCACAATCCATCTGCAAGCGAGGTATATGCGCGAGTTGGCGGTGGGAGAGGTGGGGCATTCGGGGCCGCCGGCACCCCGCCGGGACGCAATCATCACGCGCGTCTGAAGTAGCGAGGCTGCGTTGCTCGCACGGGCGATGCGACGCGGATGTATGAGCTCGTAGCTACTACGGAGTCGACACACATCCCCGCCGAGTCCCTCCATGTCGAGGCTTGCTAACGGGGCCGATTCTCCTTCGATTTCACAGGACTCCGCTTCATCGGCTCGGCCATCAGCTTTTCGATCTGCGGCCGATATCGTGCGAGATCGGCACTTACGGTGAAATTCCCATAAAGAGCGGTCTCGGGTGGCTGCTTGTCGGCCGCAGCGACCATAAAGAGCACGCCCGCGAGCCACCATTCCCCCTGTACCTTCACAAACACTGCCCCGCCCGAATCGCCCACCGCCGCCTGTGCTTCGTGTGGTGTCGCGCCGTCCTTTCGAAATTGAGTGACGAATGCCTCGGTCGAGTTGACCCGTCCCCCGCTCTTAAACACGGTGTTCGTCCCCCAGCGGAGTGCGGAGGCCGTTCCCCACGCGAAGCCCTCATGTCCCGACCACGAGACCGGAGCGCCGCGGTTTCTCCCGTTTCCGATCAGCACCACCGGTGTTCCCACCTGAGGCGTAGCTCTCGCGATTCGCAGTCTTGGGAGGTGAGGAGCGCCCTGGATTCGAAAGACAATCAGGTCTGCCAGGCTCCCATCCCGGTTGCGTAGCTGCACCGTCGTGTCTGGCGCCGCGCTGAATGTGTGACCGCCGAGGACAACAGGGCCGGTGCCGACATGACTCGCTGTCAACGTCCAACCGCTTCCGAGGTAAATGCCGGTGAGGCCCCCGATAGTGCCTACGTTCGCCCATCCCGGGTCGTCAGTCGGGGCTGTCACGCTTTCGGAGTCGCGGTCCGATACGATCACGAGGGCGGACACGGGGGCTGCGACAGTCGCAACCACGAGCGTTGTTAACGCCAGGAGCCGGTCCACGCGGGCGGCGAGGGCTGTCTTCTTCATTTCCCAGATCCTAGGACGTACCTCCGATGGGAGTCGAGTGCAGATTCTAGAAGACGCATCGTCATCAAACGGGCTTTGTTGGGTCCGCGGGGCCCCTCGGGGCACTCCTGAGGTTCAGCGTCTATTTTTCGCGGGAGGGATACGCGGCTAGTTGCCCATCGGGGCGACCAGGTAGGTCGATATAACACTTTGGTGTTGATCCATTCAGAAAACATCTACTTACGAGAACGCCCCTTCGGCCGACCCGACCCTCTGTGGGTGGGTCTACNNGCGACGGGCATTCTCCGGAGTAGCGTTGTCAGGTGCTTCGCGCAGCGCTGGCTGCGAATCCGTTCGACACTGATTCGCGTATATCCGCTGAAAAAGATCTAGTTATAAGAGCGCCCTTTCCACTCACCGACCCTCTGTGGGTGGGTCTACCCTGGGGATTCGAGGCTGCCGGTGGGAACGGCCGTCGCAGCTTGCCAGCGCTGGGCTCGACGGCTCCCTCGTGGTCTCGGGCTGACCGCCGCCGATTTTTCCAATCGCCCGGGTGCGTCCGGCTTGTACCATGTCTTCCGAGAGACCAGATGAGGAGCAAGGCAATGGCGTTCATCGACATGAGAGACCTTGCGGTATGGGAGCGGTTACCGGGTTGGCGGGGACGCTTCTATCGCTCGGAGAGCATGACCTTTGCCTACTGGGAGTTCGACGCCGGCGCGTCCGTTCACGAACACGAGCACCCCAACGAGGAGGTGTGGAACGTGATCGAAGGTGAGCTCGAGGTGACCATCGACGGTGCAGCGCAGCGCGCTGGGCCCGGCTCCGCAGCCATCATTCCCTTTAACTCACGACACGCGGTGCGCGCGCGGACGGCTGGTCGCGCGCTAGTCGTCGATCACCCTGTACGGTCGGACGCTTCGGCCGATTTGCAGAATGCAGGCGAGCATGGCCGATTTTAGGATGGGCTCCTTGGACCACCTGCATCTGCTGGTCCCCGACCGTTACGAGGCCGCACGTTGGTACAAGGAAAACCTCGGGTTCGAAATTGTCGAACGGTACAAGCTCTGGGCCGACGTGGGTGGCCCGTTGCACATCTCAGCCGATGGTGGTCGTTCTGGGCTCGCCCTCTTCGAGCGCGGACAGCACGCACACATCAAGGCAGAGGTTGCGTTTCGAGTCGGAGCCAAGGAGTTCATTGCCTTCGCAGAGAGCCTTCAGTCGTCAAACATTCGAGGAGCAAGTAGAGAGCCGTTGAAGGCAGAATCCGTCGTGGACCACGATCTCTGCTATGCGTTCTACTTTCAGGACCCCTACGGGAACGAGTTCGAGTTGGATTGCTACGAGTATGACGAGGTGCGGCGCGATCTCATCGAGCGCCTAGGCATTACCCCCATACGATTCTACTCGGCCACGCCGCGCTGATCGGGGCTACGGATCTCCTGCGGTCCAAGCATCGGCCAGCCTCAAAGACTCGCTGGCCAACTGGTCTAGACCCTTCCGTTTGAGAAGCAGACCGTTTGACACGCGCTCCATGAAGCCCCACTGCCAGATCGGTTCTGGTTCCACACCGGTCAGCTGGGCCAGTTGGCGACAGCGCCGCCGTCCCAGCTCGAGCGGATCGCCGGCGAGCAGATCCGTCCCCCATTCGCGCATCGAGATGCCAAGATCGTACGCTCGTTCGATGAAGAGCCCGTCGGGATCCACGAATTTGAAACGCCGCGGACCACCGCCGGGTACCAGTAGCGTGTTCCAGGCATGAGCATCGCCATGCGCCAGTACCGCGTCCTCTGGATCGAAGGCCTGGCGCCGAGCATCCGCAAAGGAAAGCGCCTTGTCGATCGCGCGCTCTGAACACGGCTTCCCCAGCTCCGACCAGGCTGTTTCGATAAAAGCGGCCAAACTGCTGGCCTTCTCCGCGCCGGACATGAGCGGCAGGCCTTCGGGGGGCTCCATCCAAGCGTCCTGAAGCGTGACGCAAATGATCTTGATTTGCGCATCGAGCCGCAGGCCGAGTTGGTGGAGCTGAGGGCCGAGCCGTTCCAGAAGCATGACCCCTCTCGCCGCGTCGTGTCGCAGAACCTGCACGTAGCTGCGTCCGTTTGCGGCAAGCAGTGTACGCAGCTCCCGGCGCAGGGGATCGAGCCCCGGGATCGAGATCTTGAGCACCCCTTGTCGTCCCTCTGCGGTGGCGGCTTCGGCGACGAAAGCCTCAGTTCCCGTAGGAAACGTGCGCCCAAGCGAAAGGCCCCATTCGCGTTCGAGCTCCGAGACAAGGCCTCGAAGGCCCGCAAGCCACGCTAGGCCCTCTTGGCCGTGCGCAAGCGCCGTGCGTCGTACCTTGTCCGGGATGTCGAGAGCACTTTGTTTCGTCGTCACCTCGGCGCGCTCCTCCGAGCGGTTGTGTAGCCCTGGCGCGCCGCGATCTCGAACACGCGCATCCTCAGCCCTGGTCCTCGAGAGTGCGGCGATGCAGGCGGGCCACGGGGCCGCCGAAGAGTTCAACTACGTCGCCCATATTCCCTTCTCTCATCTTCCTCGCCGGTAGCCGCTGGACACTTCCCGGCTTCTGAATACCATCGGGCGACCTATTCGGTCACCCCGATAAGCAACTTCATCCGGCCCTCTGCGTCATCGTACGACGGTCTGACGGTTGAGAGCGCGACGCTGACCAACCGAAAAGTGGGCAAATCAAACAATTGAAGCACGTGTGGAGTGCAGCTTTCGATCCGACACCTGTGGCGCGCCGAATACCTTCGATCGGTTCCTGGCTATCTGATCCGAGCGGGCGATTCACGGCAACGACGACGACCGTCTGGCCCTTGTTTTTCAGCAAGGTCCCGGCAAGAGAATTCCTACTCGCAAACAATGGGTAGCGCTAGGGACACCCCGGCGGCCGCGCGGCACCGAACCGCGTCCCCCGCTCAGCCCCGGGCCAGCACCATCTGGGTGCAGCGGAAGAGCGCGATGGTGCGGCCGGTCGCCTCGTTCGTGACGGTGGCGTCCCAGACGTGCGTCTGGCGCCCGAGGTGCGCGGGCGTGCACCGGCACGTGACGCGCTCGCCGACCCGCGCCGAGGCCAGGAAGTTCGCCTTCAGCTCGATCGTCGTGAATGAAGCGCCCGGCGGGATGTTGTTGCCGCACCCGATCGCCGCGCAGGTGTCGGCGAGCGCGACGACGGCGGGCGCGAAAAGGAAGCCGGTGCCGGCGATCAGGTTCTCGGTCACGACGATGTGGCCCGTGACCAGGTCCTGCGCGGCGTGGTCGAAGATGCAGCCCAGCTGCCCGGGCACGCGCGGGCCGAAGAACTCCGTCGCTCGCCGCGCGCGCTCGCGGGGATCAATCGTCTCCGTCGCATCGCTCACGAGCCCCTCCCCTGGTCCTGCGCTCACATCGCGACCTGGCGCGCCACCTCGGACGCCCGGCCCTCATCCCCATGCGCGTGAGCTCGGCGTGCGCCCGCTTCGAGGAGCGCGTAATGCGCCGGCGCGTCCTCGTGCCCCACCAGCAGCGTAACCCAAGCCCGTCGAGGCTTGAGTCGTTAAGAGGCGAGCGGACAGACCACATCGAGCGGGGGGCCATCTTAGTATCCCTCCCGGGCAGCGAGCACCATCGCGATGGTTCCGTCGGGCCCGCAGCGCGATTTCGCCTATCGTGCCCTGCCAGCAGTTACCTTGGGAAGAATATTCCGATAACCACGGTCAGGGCCGAGTTCCCGAGTTCCATGATTTGCTCGGCGGCGATGCCCTCCCCGCTCGTTTCTCGCCGAGCTTACCGAGGCGCTCGAGACTGGGAATGACAGGCGCCTTGTGGGCGAAGTGGATCGAGGTCATCCGCGAGAGGAGGCTTCCTCGGATCAATGGACCGGAGGGCACAACTCAACTGGAATCTCACCGACACGTCGGTATCAGCGAGTTCGCCGTCTCTGGAGGCGCGCTTTCGACGCAGAGAACTCAGGGCCGCAGCGATTGCACAAGCTAGCGAGCGAATATTGTCCGCTTTGGAAGGCGGCCTAGGACCCAGAGCCCAGCTCCCAGTAACATCACACTCGAAGGTTCTGGGACTAGAACGGGCGTCCCAAGTGTGACGCGGATTCGCGTGAGCCGCTCCCTGGCTCTTACTGGCAGTATCGTCAGAAGCTTTTCTCGTTCGCCAGCACGAATCTCTACGCAACTCGACCGGCTCATAGCTCCCTCCCAGGTCGCTGGCATCGTTGCAAGAGCCTACTTCGCACTTGCTCCATCGAAATGTAAGACTTCGTGAAAAACACTTTTGGATTTCGGCGCTCGCAGGCGGGAAGGGCTCGCGCATGGGGCGCTGCCCACCGAAATCACACCTTCTTGCCAAGAAATCATCACCGACTGCGGGGTGGCAACGCCACGCAGGAAAAGCTTATCCGGTCCAAACGATCGGGCGTAGGATAAGACCGTCGGGGGCGAGTCTGGACTGGAGGCTCCCTTGAGAGAGAGGCAGGCCAAGCTTGCGCGTCCGCTGGCACCGACAATCTTGGCGGCAATCGCGCTTATCGGTCTCTTTATCAACTTCTATCGCGACGCAGACCGAGAGCAGGAAGCGCGAGAAGCGCGAATCGCGGACTTGCTGGATGACGCTTCGGATCTCCTGAACTCCAGGAGCGGCGAGACGAATACACCCAAGTACGACGCTCGGATCATCGTGGGTACGCGTCCGCCTCCGAGCGCACCGGATCGTGAGATCCTTTTGCAAGCGAAGCGCAAGGTCGACCGTGCCCTAGAGATCGACCCGAGCAACGTGATCGCTCAAAGTTTCGACAGCCTTATGAATGAACGTGCAAAAGGCACGCCCGCGAGGATCGCGCCCCCGGTCTCTGGCGTGCTCCCACGCAGGTTCGGTTCCATCTATTACAACCTCGGCAATGCTTTTCTTTCGCAGGAGCGCCCCAAAGAGGCGATCGAAAGCTACCGTCGCGCCATCGAGATCAGTCCTCCCCACCCCGAAGCCCTGATCGGAATTGGCAGCGCTCTTCTGCTAGAGGGCAAACTCGAGGATGCAGTCACGACCTATCGGCAGGCGCTGCGCGTCGACCCGAACCTCCCGGAGGCCCATCACGCGCTCGCGGTGGCGTTACACCGTGCGGGAAAGCTCGACGAAGCGCTGATGCAATACCAGAAGGCGATCGACTTGAAGCCTGATTTCGCGGTCGCCTACGAGGACCTCGGCGATCTTCTGTTCGGCATCGGTAACATGGACGACGCGATCGCTCAATATCGGAGGGCAATCGATCTCGCTCCCGGGATGGCGAGCGCGTACAATGGTCTCGGCGCGGCGCTCGCAGCGCGCGGTGATCTCGAAGGGGCGGTGGCAAGCTACCGACAAGCCCTTGATCTTGAACCCGGATGGACTCTCGCAAAGACGAACCTCGACACGGCCCTCCACAGGAGCCAAGGCAAGCGGTAGTGCGAACTTCGCAAACTCGGTGCTAAGGGATTTTGAGCTAGGCCGGGGCCCTTTCAACTCTGCTCCCATGTGGGGTTTGCTTGCGGACTTTTCGGTGAACCGCTGACAAGGATCTTGAGCTGATGGGCGTCGGCCGGCGTCCGAGGGCCTTTTACCATCCTGTACCCGCCTGTCACTCCGGTCTACTGGTCTGGGTGCCTGCTCGAGATAGACGTGGCATCTCGGCAAAGCCGCGCATGTCGTGGGCAGGTACGATGATCAATTCTGGGAGACGCTCTTTGAGCGCAATCATCCGCAGCAGGTTCTCGCGCGTGCCCCCCGCATCCGAATCGGCCCATCTTCGGGTGATCCAGGGGCGCTCTTCGCGTAAGGTGATTCCTTCCAGTTGCCAAACGAGGTCACCGACCATCGCGTAGCGTTTTCCGCTGGGCAGGGTGAGGAATATGATCACGCTACCGGGAGTGTGGCCTGGCGATGGTACGACTACGATCGAACCATCACCGTAGACGTCGTGGCTGCGAGGAAAACCCAGGTACGGGCCCCCTTCGAACCCATACTCCTCATAAACTATGCCGGTGAGGGGTTTGCCGAATTGCCCATCGAATTGCCCGCTTCCTCCCCTACTGATGAAGGCGCGTTCCTGTGCTGTCACCCAAACGGGAACGCTCGGGAAATCGGGCAACCCGCTGACGTGGTCCCAGTGCGCGTGGGTCAGAAGAATGGCGCGAAGTGCCTTCTGGTCGTAGGCGGCTGCCTTGAGCTGATCAGCGGCCGGTTGCCAAAGGGTATAGAAGGTCATCGCGCGGAACAGAATGGGCATCGTTTGAAACTGCTCAGCAATGTGGCGGCCAAACCCCGTATCGATCAGCAGGTCGCCCTTTGGATGCTTCACCAATGCTCCGGCCATCGAAAAGTCGCGCCGCTCGAGGAGCGAACCACCCCGATACGCGAAGGCTGCCACTCGGTGGGTCACACCTGTCGGCAGGGCGAATACAGCCATTCCCGGTGGCGGCGTAGCTGAGGGTAGGGGCCCGACGAAGGGCTTTGGTTGCGGTAGCGGCGACGACGAAAACGTATGCAGGAACAGCACCAGCGGTACCAAGGCTGTCGCCGCAGCAGCCGCGATGTAGATGCTTTTCATTGTTTCGTTCCTCTTCGCTAAGCAAGAAAAGCCGTGCTCATTTCCGTGCCACTCAAGGACAACCCCCTCGATCCCGGGAGCGTACGATTTGGTTTGGGTGCGTGAAGCACCGGGGGCACGGGCCTAACACGGTGAAGCAGCGGCCCGTCCCTGACCGGTCGAAACGTGCGCAGGCGGGTGTCAACCCCGAAGGGGGCAGAGCACGCACGGTGCATGGCCGAGTTGGTCGGCAACCCAGCGGCTGTGATCCGCGAGCCTACCGCTCAAGCACTTGCCGTAGCTCGTCCGCGCGGCGGAGCCAGCCTGGCATTCCGATCGACTCGAAGGATTCGCGAACGTCTTCGAGCAGTGCGGACCCGCGCCTGCGGTCCCCCTCCCGCCCACGTCGTACCTCCATCCACGCTTCGTCGAAATCGGTGATGGCGCGCAGCGGTCGGGCCCCCTGCTCCTCGAGCACGCGGCGGGCCTTCTCGAACCACTTCCGCGCTTCGTCGAAGCGGCCGGTCAGCGCGCAGAGTCGTGCCAGGGCAAGGCGCGCGTCGGTGTGGGGGAAGCGGAAATCGGGTGCGAGTGTTTTCTCGCGGAGGTTGAACTCAAGCCGCTCGGCGTGATCGTGACGTCCGAGCAACCAGAGAGCTTCAATCAGCCAATAGAGCACCAAGGTGTACGCAACGGCCCAGCCCGCGGCGCGCTCGATCGCAGGGAGAACGCGCTCAAGCACCTCAAGCGCGTCCTTGGCACGCCCTGCGTTGGCGTGCACGACTGCGGTAGCAGCGAGAACCGCCGCCCGAAACCAGCGATTCTCCGGTGACGCCGCCTGAGCGAGCAGGGAGTCGATCAGAGGCTCGTAACCCTCCCCACGGATTGCCGCGTACGAGAAGGGGACGGCCTGAAGGAACGTGGTGATGAAAGCAGGGTTTCCCACTCTACGCGCGAGCTCGCTGGCGTGCGTGAATGCTTCTTGCGATGCGACAAGATTCCCCAGCGCCGCCTCGCAGTGAGCGACATCGGTGAGGAGCGCCGCTGCGACCGCGAGCCTGCCGTTCTCTGCGAAGTGCGAGCCCAGCGGCCTCGCCAACGCCAAGGCTGCTTTGTATTCGCCTGCCCAGAGCGCTAAGGCCGGCGGAATCAGGCGAGCGCGCTCGATGGCGTCCTCTCGCGACGCGAAGACCATCGCAGTTGGAGGGATGATCATGCCGCGCTTCAGCAAGGAGGGGAGATTCGCGAGAAAGATCCGTGAAACCTCGTGCCGCTCCGGGAGGTCGAGGGGAAGCCCCTCGAACTCGGGATCGCTCGCTTCACGCCGATCGAGATCATGGGAGGCAAGAAGCGCGCAGGTGAGTTCTCGACGATCCCTCGCGTGTCGCAGCCCTTGCGCGGCGAGTCTCCAGGCTCGGGGGTCATAGCTTGAGGTGTAGACCGCGCCGGCTGCATCCGCGAGGTACTCGGCGGCTGCCTCGGCGCCCTCGCTCAACGCGAGAAGCTCCCCCGCGTCGGTCGCCACTCGCACTGCCTCCTCGGTCTCGAGACTCCTCGCCAGGGCAAGTCCGAGCCGAGCCAGAAGACGGGGGCGACGCGCATCGCCTGTGGGGAGGAGATCCAATGCCACACGCAACGCTGAAGCGGCGTCCTCATGAGCAGCCGCCTGCTCCGCACGATCTACCGCGACGAGGCAGTGCGCGACACCCCGCTCCGCGCCCGGGAGCGCAGCGCTCCAGCGCCACTGCTGCGCGATCTCGAACGCGTGCTCCCGGGCATCCTCCCCGTAGTGACGCTCCATCTCCTCCGCGAGACGGCGGTGAATCCGCGCCCTGCGCGAGGGAGAGAGCTCGCTCAATAACGTGTGCCGCAGGAGAACGTGCGAAAATGCGTAGACTTCATGCTCACTCGTCGCCCGCAGAAGCTGGGACTCTAGGGCTTCGTCCAGCGCATCGAGGGCTTCGCGCTCCTTGAGACCCGCCGCCGCGGCTGCGACGTCGAAGCGGCAGCCGCTTGCGCAGCCCGATGCGGCGACGAGAAGCCGATTCGCCTCTTTAGAAAGCCCGTCAAGCCGATGCCTCATCACCTGACGAACGCTTTCGGGAATGCCCATCTCCTGAATCGAGAAACGTGACGTAAAGCGTCCCGTGATGCGCTCGACCTTCCCCTCTTCCAACAGGTGGAGCAGGACTTCGCGCACGAAGAGTGGGTTGCCCCCCGTCTCGGCGGTGATGGCTTCCACGAACGCGGCAGGCACCTCGTGCCGGGCGAGAGCTCCCAGGAGCTGGGTCACCGCGGCCCGGTCGAGGCCGGCGAGTGCGATGGTCTCGAACTCGTGCTCGCGACGCAGCGCCAGAAGCGTGCTGTGAAGGGCATGCTCATGGCCGAGCTCGACGTCACGATAGGCGCCGACGAGGAGCAGGCGATGGCTCGTAAGAAAGCGCGCCAGGTAACGCAGGAGGGCGAGCGTCCCTCCCTCCGCCCAGTGGAGGTCGTCGAGGAGTACGACAAGGGGTGTCCTTCGCGCAACGTTCCAGAGGACCTGCGCCACAGCGTCCAAGAGCCGCGCGCGCTCCTCCTCTGGCGCAAGATTTACGGGTACAGGGAGGTCGGGAAAATGCTCCAAAAGCCCCGGGACGAGCTTCGCGAGGACTCCTCCAAAGCCGCCTATCTCCTCTCGCAAAGTCTCCGGGTCTGACTCCTTCACGTAGGCTCTGATGGCCTCGGCAAACGCTCCAAAGGGGGGTGCAAACTCGCCCTCGAAACAGCGTCCGATGAGCACCTGTGCCCCAGCCCCTCGCGCGCGGAGGGCGAATTCCTCCAAAAGCCGGGTCTTTCCGATGCCGGCTTCTCCGACCAAGAAGGCAAGACCCCCGCTCCCAGAACGCGCTTTCTCGAGACGCTGCTCGAGCCGTTCAAGCTCGTTGCGGCGGCCGGTCAGAGGGGTCCGGGCAAGGAGCGCAGACGCGCGCTCGGTCTCGTACAGCACTTCGCACGGGCTCTCCTTCGCGGCGCCGCCCTCGAGCGCGTGCTCGGGCAGCACACGGAACGCAAACGCCGCTCGGCCCGCAAGGATCTGTGACAAGGCCTGGCTGCAGAGGATCTGTCCCCCCCGCCCGTAAGTGCACAGACGCTTGGCGACCAAGATCGATGTCC
>DOUU01000018.1 GCA_003520425.1 Deltaproteobacteria bacterium | reverse complement strand
CCCGATGATCGCGATGCCGAGCGGCCTTCGGATTTCACTCCCCTCGCCGCCGCCCAAGGCCAACGGCACGGCACCCAAGAGTGCAGCCATCGTGGTCATCATGATGGGCCGAAACCGCAGCAAGCACGCATGGTAGATCGCTTGCTCGGACGTCCACTTGTGATTGCGCTCGGCGTCTAGCGCCACGTCGATCATCATAATGGCATTCTTCTTGACGATCCCGATCAGCAAGATCACGCCGATCAGCGCCATCACGCTGAACTCCATGCCGAAGATCATCAGCGCAAGCACGGCACCCACTCCCGCCGACGGCAATGTGGAGAGGATCGTGATCGGATGCACGTAGCTCTCGTAGAGGACGCCCAGCACCACATAGACGGCGATGAGGGCCGCCACGATCAAATATGGTTCGTTCGCGAGTGACTGCTGAAACTCTCGCGCCGTTCCCTGGAAGCCACCGTGAATGGAGCTCGGAACACCGATGCGATTCATCACGTCGTGGATCGCGGCGGTCGCACTGCTGAGCGATTGACCTGGGGCCAGATTGAACGAGATCGTGCTCGCGATGAAGAGCCCCTGATGGTTCACCGCGAGCGGCGTGTTGCCCGGGCCGTAGTGGGTGAAGGACGCGAGGGGCACCATGGTTTCCCGGAACGCGCTCACTGCCGCGCCGGTCGAGGCGCTGCCGTGCCCGGTCACCGCGAGCTGATTCGTCGCGAGATTGCGCGCGGTATCCTGGGCGACAGCGGCTGCAGAGGCGGCCTGATGGGCTGCCACCACCGTTCCCGCGACCGCATTGGTGGCTTGCACACCACCCACCGACCCCCCTGCCGTGCTGACATAGACGTCCTTCAGTGTGTCCGGGGTCTGCCAGTACTCGGGCGCCACCTCCATGACCACGTGGTATTGTCGATCATGCTGGCATTGATCCCAAGACGCGACGCCGTCTCCCGATCGATCACCAGGTCGGCCTCGAGACCATTCTGTTGCTGGTCGGCACTGACGTCTCTTAGCTCTGGCCTTTGCTGCAGTTCCTGTGTGATCTTCGGAACCCAGGCATAGAGCGCCGACAGATCATCGCTGTTCAGCGTGAACTGGTACTGGGCATTGCTCTGCCGCCCCCCCATCCGAATGTCCTGCGCGGCCTGAAGGAAAAGAACCGCGCCCGGGACATCGGACAGCTTCCGCCTCAGTCGACCGATGACCTGGTCCGCGGAGAGCTTTCGGCTGGCCAGGGGCTTGAGCGAAACGAAGACGAAGCCACCATTGGTCTGGCCTTGGCCTCCCGTAAAACCAGCGACGTTCGCGACGGCGGGGTCTTGTCGAATGATCTCGACGAAGCGGCTCAGCTTCTCCTGCATCAGCTGAAAGGAGATGCTCTGATCCGCTTGGATGCTTCCCACCAGGACGCCCGTGTCGGCCTGCGGGAAAAAGCCTTTTGGTACGACAACGAAAAGATAGGCGTTGAGGACCAGGGTTCCGGCCAGGATCAGCATCACGAGGCGCGGATGAGCCAGGGCACGCTGCAGCGAGCGATCGTAGCCAGCCAGCAGCGCGTCGAAGACGCGACCGGTCTCCCGAAAGAAGCGTCCCGGTGGCCGCGGGGAGTGCGGCGTGATCCAGTGCGCGCACATCATCGGCGTCGTGCTCAGCGACACGACCAGCGACACCACGATCGCAGCGGAAAGGGTCATGGCGAACTCTCGAAACAAGCGCCCGATGATTCCGCCCATGAAAATGATCGGCGTAAATACCGCCACCAGCGAAAGGCTCATCGAAAGAACGGTAAAGCCAACCTCCTGCGCACCTTTCAGTGCGGCCTCGAAGCGCGGGACTCCGGCCTCCACGTGTCGCGAAATGTTTTCGAGCACGACGATCGCATCATCGACCACAAACCCAGTGGAGATCGTCAAAGCCATGAGAGACAGATTGTCGAGGCTGTAGCCCGCAAGATACATGACTCCAAAGGTTCCGATGAGCGAGACGGGCACGGCCACGCTCGGCACCAACGTGGCTCGCGCATTTCGCAGAAACAACAGCACCACGAGGATCACCAGAGAGATTGCAACGACCAGGGTGAGCTCGACGTCATGCAACGACGCCCGAATCGTGGCCGAGCGGTCCAATACGATGGAAACGTCGATGGCACTGGGAATCGAGGCTTCCATCTGCGGCAGGGAGGCTTTGATTCGATCGATCGTATCGATGATGTTGGCGCCGGGCTGGCGGTAGAGGATCACGAGCACGGCGGGCTTCCCGTTGGCCAAGCCCGCATTGCGAACGTTTTCCACCGAGTTGACCACTTCGCCGACGTCTGAGAGCCGCACGGGAGAGCCGTTGCGGTAGGCGATCAGGAGCGAACGATAATCACGCGCTCGGGTACTTTGGTCGTTGTCGTAGATTTGGTAGTGGACTTCGTTGCCTTCGATGGCACCCTTGGGCGCATGCGCGTTTGCGGACGCCAAAGCCGCGCGCACATCTTCGAGGCCAATTCCCTCGTGGTACAGCGCATCCGGGTTGAGCTCGACGCGCACCGCCGGCAGCGCGCTGCCTCCGATTCGGACCTGACCGATACCCTCCAGCTGTGAGAATTTCTGCTGCAACACCGAGGACGCCGCATCGTAGATCTGTCCCTGGGTGAGCGTGGCGGACGTCAGCGCGAGGATCATGATCGGTGAGTCCGCCGGGTTCACCTTGCGATAGGTGGGATTGCTGCGCAAGCTCGCAGGCAGATCCGCCCGTGCTGCATTGATGGCGGCCTGCACATCCCGCGCGGCACCGTCGATATCCCGATCGAGACCAAATTGCAGCGTGATGCTGGCCGTCCCGACGGTGCTCGACGACGTCATCTCCGTCACGTCCGCAATCACACCCAGATGGCGTTCCAGGGGAGTTGCCACACTGGTGGCGACCACCTCGGGGCTTGCGCCCGGGAGCTGGGCCTGGACCGAAATGGTGGGGAAGTCCACCTGGGGGAGAGGTGCCACGGGGAGCTGGAAGAACGCGATCACACCCGCCAGGGCGAGGCCGATCGTCAGCAGAGTCGTGGCCACGGGCCGACGAATGAAGGGCGCCGAGGGATTCACAGGACTGGGCTCCCCTCGACCCCCGCGTTCGACTCGCCGGAGGACCACTCCGCGAAGCGCTTTGCGATCCGATCGAACGCGAGGTAGATCACCGGCGTGGTAAACAGAGTCAGCACCTGACTCACGATGAGCCCGCCGACAATCGTGATGCCCAGCGGATGGCGCAGCTCGGAGCCCGTCCCGGTCCCGATCATGAGGGGCAGCGCCCCAAGGAGCGCTGCCATCGTGGTCATCAAGATCGGCCGGAGCCGCAACAAACAGGCCTGAAAAATCGCCTCACGCGGAGGCTTGCCTTCCCTGCGCTCCGCCTCGAGGGCAAAGTCGATCATCATGATNNTTCTTCTTCACAATTCCGATCAGGAGCACAATTCCGATGATCCCGATGATCCCGAGGTCATCGCCCGCGATCATGAGGGCCAAGAGTGCGCCAATCCCAGCGGAGGGAAGCGTCGACAGGATGGTCACAGGATGCACGTAGCTTTCGTAGAGGACGCCGAGCACGATGTAGACCGTCACGATGGCCGCAAGGATCAAGAAGAGCTCGTTTCCGAGTGCGGACTGGAACGCCAGCGCAGCCCCCTGGAACACGGTGAAGACGCTCGCCGGCAAGCCGATCTCGCGCTCCGCCACCTTCACGGCCGCGACGGCCTCCCCGAGCGAGGCGCCGGGCGCCAGATTGAACGAGACGCTCGTCGCGGGGAACTGGCCGAGGTGGTCGATCTCGAGCGGCGCTGTCTGGTCGCTCACGTGGGCGATGGCGGACAGAGGCACTTGGCCGCTCGCTGCGATGGACGAGGGCAAATACAAGGCGTCGAGATCCGGAAGAGCGCTCTGCTGAGACGGCTTGGCCTCCAGAATCACGCGGTATTGATTGGACTGCGTGAAGATGGTCGAAACAATGCGCTGTCCAAACGCGTCGTAGAGTGCGTTGTCCACAGTCGCGGGCGTGATCCCGAAGCGTCCCGCGGTGTCGCGATCGATCGTGATGTAGGCGGAGAGCCCGCTCTCCTCCAGGTCTGACGCCACGTCGCTAAACTGCGGCAGCTGATTGAGTCGCTCGACCAGCTTCGGCGTCCAAGTCCCGAGTTCCTCCGGGTTGGCATCCTCCAAAACGAATTGGTACTGCGTACGGCTCACGCTCGTATCAATCGTCAAGTCCTGTACGGGTTGCATGTAGAGGGTGATGCCGGCGACGTCGGCTGTTTCCTTCTGCAATCGGCGAATGATCTCGCTCGCAGTGGAAGAGCGTTCATCGTGTGGCTTCAGGTTGATGAGAAGGCGGCCACTGTTGAGCGTGCGGTTTGTCCCGTCCACGCCGATGAACGAGGCCACGTTGCCTACCTCAGGATCCTTCAGAATGGCCGCGGCCAGAGCCTGCTGCCTCTCCGCCATCGCGGCGAAGGACACCGATTGGGGCGCTTCGGAGATGCCTTGGATGAGGCCCGTGTCCTGGACAGGAAAGAATCCCTTTGGAATCACGATGTACAGGACTGTCGTCAACACGAGCGTTGCCACTGCCACGAGGAGCGTGGCGGTCTGCCGGTCGAGGACCCAATTCAGGGCCCGCTCATAGGAGCGGGTCAGAGCATCAAACCATTCTCGATTCCATCGCGCGAGGACGGTTTCCCTCACCTCAGAACTGCGCCGCAACAGCTTGGCGCAAAGCATGGGGACGAGCGTCAAGGACACGACCGCCGAGATCAAGATGGTTACCGCAAGCGTGACTGCGAATTCCCGAAACAGGCGCCCCACCACGTCGCCCATGAAAAGCAGCGGAATCAGCACAGCGATGAGCGAGATCGTCAAGGAAACGATCGTGAAGCCGATCTGCTCCGAGCCCTTGAGTGCTGCCGTGAGCGGCGAATCTCCCTCCTCGAGGTAACGCGCGATGTTCTCGATCATCACG
>DOUU01000162.1:9062-10256 GCA_003520425.1 Deltaproteobacteria bacterium | reverse complement strand
GATCGGCGGCTATCCGAGCCTCCGTTTTGAACGCGCACGACCCGCCCTGGGATTCGCGCCTCCACGCCCGCACGTTGCCTAGCAGCAGGGTCAAGCGTCATGCCGTGACTGCCCAAGGCACTCTCTGCAGCCGCGAATAGCCATGTCTCCCCCGGCCAGCGAAGTTCGCTCTTGCATTCCAGCCGTGAGCCGCGGTATGCGGTGGGTCATGGCGGACAAGATCGGGAAGGTGCGGCGTCGTAAGCTCCCCGACGGGAGCGAGCGCTACTACCTGGACTTTCGGCCGCATGGTCAGGTGTTCTCGATCCCCGACCCGGGTGGCGTGCAAAGTCTCCCCCTTCGTGATCGCCGGATGGCGGAGCGGCTCCTCGAGACCATTCGCGCGGTGATTCTCGATGGGCAAACGCTGGACCGAGCACTGGCTCCCTATCTCGCACGGACGTCGCCGCAGACGCTGATTCCCACCAAGGTTGCGCAGTGGCTCGAAACCATGCGCGCCGCCGAGAAGGCAGGCGATCTGTCGCCCACGTACCTCCGCGAGCTCGTTCGATACGCCCGTTCCGACCGAGAGTTTTCCTTCTGGACGGGGAGGTCGATCTACGGCATCTCGCCAGGCGATTTGATGGATTGGAATCTGTGGCTCGCGAATCGCGGACTCTCGCCGAAGGCGAGACAAAATGTTCTCGGAGCATTTCGGGCCTTCCTGCGCTGGCTCGAGACGCGAGGCGATCTCGAGAGACTGCCGCGCTTCCCCGAGATTCGCGTTCCTGAGTACGCACCCACGGTCCTGAGCTTTGAGCTTCAAGCGCGCGTGCTGGAGGAGATTCCGCTCGAGCGGCGCGGCGCCTTCCTCGCCGCCGCGAGGCTGGGGCTGCGCCCCGGTGAGATTCGAGCCCTCGACGTGGACGACTATCAAGACGGAAAGCTCCTTATCACACGCGCCGTCCAAGGCCCGAACACGAATGCGCCTGTGAGACATACGAAGAATCGCCGTTCCGCCTGGATGCCGGTCTACGACGATGAGCTCCGGACCTGGATTGAGTGGCGGGTTCGATTCGCAACCGGCGAAGAGCGGCTGCGGGGCCGCGCCGCCCTCTTCCCGAACCCCTCTGGGCGCGCCCAGGATCGGCGCTGGCTTTCGAATTCCATGCGGGAGGAGTGGAACCGCGCCGCCGCCAAGATCGGGGTTCGCTG
>DOUU01000162.1:989-8993 GCA_003520425.1 Deltaproteobacteria bacterium | reverse complement strand
GACACAATTCTGATGAGATTTGTGGCCCGCTTGTGGCCCGCGACTCAAAAGCCAATTTCAGTCACAAAATGTCCCTAGAAATTCAAGGACTTATGGAGGCGAATTGGCGGGGCGGACGGGACTCGAACCCGCAACTTCCGGCGTGACAGGCCGGTGCTCTAACCGATTGAACTACCGCCCCGGAACCCTCCGAGAGGGCCTGTCTCTAGCTCACATCGTGGCCGCTTGCATCTGCATCATGAGCGCCATGTCACCCGCGATCTGGATGCGTCCCGCCATAAAGGCCTGCATGGGATCGAGTTCACCGCGCTCCATCGCAGAGGCGTCTTCCGCTGAGATGGTTACCGTCGTGCTGGGCTCCGCGGGGATGGGGCCGGGGCCAAGCTTGAAGTTCACCTTCCAATCGCCGGTCGACCCGCCCGCCACAACCATCCGGATCATGCCGCGAAGCGCCTGAAGCCGGCCAAGTGCAGCCGGGTCCATCGGGCGACCTGCGGGGCCTGTTTGTTGCTCCGGCGAGTTCGGCCGAAAGAGGCCTGAGGCCTGCTTCCCGAATGCACCACCCCGCCCCTCCCACAGCGCGCCGCGCCAATCCACGACGCTTTGGATGAGCGTAAAGGCGGCCTCTTCGGTGGGTCCTGGGTTCACCGTAACCGCGCCTTCTCGCAAGTGGAAGATCCAGTCGCCGCCTCCGTCGCCCTCCAGCCGAATACCGAGCTTCACTTCAACGGTCTTCGCGTTCTCCGGAAGACCCGCCGCGGCAATCGCCTTCGGTAGCCAGTTCTCCAGGAACTCCTTGGCCGACGTCGTAGCAGGGGGCAGCGCGGTCATGATGGGACTTCCTCCTTCTCCGGGATATGCGAACCCGACGGCGGAGTTTAACGCAAGCTGCCGGAGCTTCGACGAGGGGGCGATGCGAATTAGGCGTCACCGGCCGCGCACGGAGTCCCGCGTTGGGGGCCCAGCAACGGTAACCGGGGTTCGCTGTCCCGGGGATAGGCCATCGGTGACTGCCACCCCGTGGAGTGCGCGGTACGGCCAGCGGCTCTCGTGCGCGGAGCGTTGTCCAGCCTGAGGGCAGAATCCCGATCCAGAGTGGGATGCCCGGATGAGGGGCCCTATAGAACTCTCGGGCGTGGAGGGATCTTCACGAAGCCCGGCCGAGGGAAACCTCGCTCAATCGGCGCTCAAACGCGCTCTCACGGGCCCGCCGGAGCCGCAGGCGTTGCGCCAGACGGACCCAGCTTCTCTAGAACCTCTTGGAGGCGCGCGCTCACCTCCCGAGCGTGAGCGGGTCGATCCTCTGGCCGCCGCGCGACAAGCTTCAAGATCAGTTCGGCAAGCGCATCCGGAACCCCGGGGGTGCGCCCTCGCGGGTCTACGGCCGAACGAGCGCTGCGCCCCGCGGTCGCCGCGTCTCCTTCCAGATCCGGGACAGTCCCAGTCAGCATTTCATAGAGTGTGATTCCGAGGGCGTAGAGGTCCGCCCGTCCGTCCACCACCCGACCCGCGGCCTGCTCAGGAGCCATGTAGGCAGGGGTTCCTCCGATGACCGTCGCACCCTGCCTGACTTCCGCCAGCATCTTTGCGATCCCGAAGTCCATGATCTTGAGTGTGCGATCCTTGGGCAAGAAGAGGTTCGCGGGCTTGATGTCCCGATGCACGATGTCATGGTCATGAGCGAACTGAAGACCCGCGGCGGTTTGAATCCCGAAGCGTGCGGCGTCGCGCGGCGTCAGTCGACCGACCCTCCGCAGGATCGTATTCAGAGATTGTCCCTCCAGAAACTCCATCGTGATGAACAGGACGCCGTCTTCCTGATCGACGTCATACACGGTAACGATGTTCCGGTGGTTCAGGCGTGCGGCGCTCCGCGCCTCTCGGAGAAAGAGTTCGACGGCCTTCGGGTGGTCGCGCAAATCGTCCGTGAGACGCTTTAGTGCGACAATCCGATCCAGGCGCTTGTCCCTCGCTCGGTACACGATGCCCATGCCGCCACGTCCCACCTGCTCGAGGATCTCGTAGCGGCCCCCCAGCGGGAAGGCGGGCGGCCCGTGATCCGAGCGTTCGGCGGTATCGAATGCGATGCGCTGGACGCTGATCCGCTTGCGCAACTCGTCGATTCGCGTGGCGAGATGGGCCCGGCCCGGCGAGCGGCTCCGTACTTGCTCAAGCACCCCCAGCGCCTGCTGCGCACGGCCCGCCTTCTCCAGTATTTCCGCATACCACTCGAGAACGTCCACCGGCACCGTATCCGTACCGGCGAGCGTCATGGATTCATCGAGCTTGTGCAGCGCGAGCTCAGTCTTGCCCTGCGCGTCATAGGCGCGGGCCAGAAGCTGACAGGCTGCTGCGTAGTCCGGATCGCGGGGACTCACTTGCTGGAGAGTCCGCACGCAACGAATCCAGTCCCCACGCTCCGAGGCCATCTTCGCCGCCTCGATCAGTGAGCCGGCGCGCTCGAGCGCGTCGATCAGGCGTTCCGGATCCCCCACCTCTCGGAAGCAGCGCACCGCAGCCGTGAAATCACCCGCTGCCTGAAAGGCCATTCCTGCCTGCGAAGGTTGCCCAGCGGACAAATAGAGCTTGGCAGCCCGCGCGTGGTCGCCACTCCGCTCGTAGAGCTCTGCAGCCCGCTCCCCTTGCCCCGCGGCCGCTCTCTGATCGGCCGCCTGCGTGAGATCTCCCGCCGCTTCGAACTCCACCGCCGCTCGCTCGGCCTCGCCGCGCGCTGTGTGATGGCGCGCCCGCAGCCGGTGAGCCAAAGCCGTCTGGCCAACGCCTTCCAAGGCGCGCGCAGCCGCCCACAAATCTCCCTGGAGGTAGGGCTCCACGGCAGCGGCACACCCGGAGAACGCCAGCCCCTCGCCGCTCGAGAGCTCCACCGGCAAGCGGAGGGGGCGCCACGAATCGATCAAGATCTTTCGTTCGACCACAAGGTCGTTGCCGCCAATCAGAAGCTCATACTCTCCGCGCGGGAACGCGAGACGGCGCACTCCATCCAGGGAGAACCGAACCGACCCGGGGTCGCCCCGCACACCGACTCGGGACTTGGAAAGCGGACGACCCTTCCACAGCGCAACGACCTCCACCGGGGCTTCTCGCGGCTCGAACTCGAATTGGACCCGTTCCGTGAGGCCTCGGGAGACTCGAACCGATTTGTGCTCGAGGCAGCGCTGGATGGGGGTCTCTCCCTGGGCATCGCGCAAGACGCCTTCTACGACCACCACGTACTGTCGTGCGGGAACACCGCGAAAGTGAGCCTCCCTCGCCACCATGTGCTGCTCAAAGCGAGAAGAACGGCGCGCCTTCGCTCTCGCGTCATCGACGGCGTTGCGCGCTGCGTCGGAAGGAGGCGCGGGTTCGAGGCGTCGCGCGAGCTGAACGCTGAACTCTCCCCGACACTCTGAAGGGTAGTCGATCACGGCGAGCAAGTCTCCGCGGCCACGGAGCCAGCGACCGAGGAACGTGAGGGCGAACCCCAAAAGGCCGACCAGAAGGAACCCTGAGAACGGAAGACTTCGCTCCCAGCGGCTGATGGAATCACCGGCGGCGGCACGGGGTGCGGCTGAGCCCGTCGCCTTCCCACGCCCCGTCCCCGGCGCGGCTTGAGCGGCGCCGGCGGTCTCATGGCCTCGCACGGGTCCTTGGGCAGCGCCCGATGAACCCTGTGGCTGTCCCAGCGGAGCCGTCGAACGCTCCAAGGCGCGGGCCCCGGCTTCGCCGCCACTCGCTGGGCCGGAACTCCGCGGCTGCGAAGACGCCCCTACGCCCGCTCGGGCCTCAAGCGCCTGCGTCGTTCGACGCAAGCCCTCATAAGTGCTCGGGTTGGTATCGCCGAGCGAAATCGCGCGCTGATAGGCTTGCCGCGCCAATCGCTCTCGCCCGTCCGCTTCGTAGTCGGCAGCCTGGCGGCGCAGGCCCTCGATCTGGCGAACCACTGCTGCTGCGGCCCCGCCCGCTTGACCGTAGCTCTGGGCCGCGGCCCGCCCCGGCATGGCAGCGCCGGCTCCAAGCATGACGAGCGTCGCGGCGGCGAGGGTTCGCAGGTGCAGCGTCATCCTCGCGACTCTTGCCTCCGCTTTACGCCCTACTGATCGGCTCACAGGGCCCCGACGTTGAGCGCCTAGAGACCCAGTTCCGCAGCCGAGATTCGGCGCAAACTGCTGTTGGTCGGGCGTCCCTCCTCCTGCTCGACGTCTCCCTCTTCCCTAAACCCCAATCCGCCCCGCGGGTTTCGGGAAAGACACCCGCCGTCCCCCGTGGAGCCGCAGCAGGGGCTCTGCTGCGGGTGGAAAGACCCGCCTCACGCGTCCCGTTGCGGCACCCACCGGAAAGCCGTGGCCGCATCCCGAGAAAAGCGCCCTTGGGGGAGTCCGGGACTCCGTTCGAGAGGGATCCGGCGTGTGGTCCCCGGCCAGGTGCGAAGGCGTCGCCGAAGCGAATTCCGCTGGGGCTTAAAGCAGAGAGCGGGTCCGCGGGATTGGGTCGGCAAGGGTCGTGTCCTGCCCCAAAGCCGCTTGCCGAGCGTCAATACACAAGAATCTTTCCGCCTCGTGTGAGAGATCCGATATGATTTTCTCTGAGCCCTCGCAGGGACGCGCACAGGCGGGAATGGCCGCCGCAATCGCAGGCTGCAAGAGATAGAGCAGCGGCGCCCACACTCCGTGAGGCAAGGAAACGACAAAACGCGGAGAACGCACGCAGCCACGGACGACGCCGGCGCCGAGTGGCTCACGATCCGCTCCGACGGGGAGGCGCAGATGTTCCGTTTCCGCACGCTTTCGAGTGTGGTCATCGTCTTCATGTTCGCAGCGCTTGGCGCCGCAAGAGCCGATGAAGCCCCGGCCGGCGCAACAGGCCGTTGCAAGGATGGGTCATACACCCAGAGCGCGTCGAAGAAGGGCGCTTGCAGAGGACACGGCGGCGTCGCCCAATGGCTGGCCGCACCTGGAAGCACCGAGACAGGGGCCCAGAAAGCCAAGCAGGACAAGAGCTCGACATCCTCTGCCGCGGCCCAGACTGCACCCTCAACCCCACCGCCCGGCGCCACGGGAAAGTGCAAGGACGGCTCGTACACCACCAGCGCCTCGAAGAAGGGGGCATGCAGGGGGCACGGCGGGGTTGCGGAATGGACGGGCGGCGCGGCGCCAAGCAGGCCCGCGGCGCAGACGGCCCCGGCGCCTGCGCCTTCCAAGTCCGCAAGCAAGGCCGAGACGGCGACGACTGCGCCGGCTCCGACTCAAGCCGCGGCAAAGACTCCGTCCAACACGGACCCGACGGGAGCGACTGCGCTTTGCAAGGACGGCACGTATTCCCACAGCAAGCATCACACCGGCGCGTGCTCGCATCACGGAGGCGTCTCCCAATGGCTCGGCCAATAGCGGGCCCCCGAAGACTTTCGCGATGGGACTCTTGGAAGCGCTCTCCCAGCAAGTGAAAGACGCACTCGGTAGCAGCAGTGATCCCTCTCAGCTTGTGGGGAGCGTGCTCGACGCCATCCAGTCGAAGGGTTCCGGCGGACTCGCAAGCTTTGTGCAGGATTTCCATGTAAAGGGGCTTGGGAGCGTGGTGTCGTCGTGGGTCGGCACCGGACCGAACCAGCCCATCACTCCCGCCCAGGTCGAGAGTGTTCTTGGGACGGATCGAGTCCGAGCGATCGCAGGAGAGCTCGGGCTTTCTCCCGCCGTGGTGACGAGTGGTCTCGCCGCGGTGTTGCCGCATGTGATCGACAAACTGACGCCCGAAGGCCGCATCCCTGCGGCAGGCGTTCCAAACCCAAGCCGCACTTCCTAGCGATCGCCCGAGCTCAAAGGCAGCCAGGCCCACGAGTGAAGGCGCGGGGCTACCGCGTTGCGGGCTCCTGCAGTCCCTCTCGCGATGCGTTTTGCCCTTCTCAGCGGGGACGCCGCGAAAACTTGAGTACTCCCCGGGAGTTTGCAGAGGCCTCGAATCAGAAGTGGAGGAGAGCCAGTGTCCCTGCGAACAAGACGTAGAAGATTGCAAAAAGAGACAACTTTCCCCCTGACATCTTCCCGCGCTGAAACAGGAAGTAGAGAGAAAGGACCGAAGTGGCGGTGACCGCGGCCGCAAAGACGAGCGTTCGACTGAACATCCAGGGGGTAAAGAACAGCCCGAATGCGGTCGGAACCGTCGCCTGAATCATCATCGCGCCGCTGACGTTCGCCAACGCGAGACGCTCTTTCCTCTGTCGCACCCAGATCACCGCATTCATGATCTCTGGGAGCTCGGTCGCGATTGGACTGAACAGAAGTGCCACCACTTGAGGTGCGAGCCCCATCGCAGGCCCCAAGACATTGAGCTGATCGACAAACACACGGCATGCTGCGAAGATCAGCATCACGGCAGCCGAGGTTTGCAAAAGGACCCAGCCAGTCGGTGGCTCGGCGTCCCTTGGACGAAGCTTTAGAGGCTCAAGTGCCCCTTCAGCTTCGTCTTGACGGCTCCGGGTTTCTTTCCAGAAATAGGCCGTGTATGCGGCGAGGAAGATGAGTCCACACCAGGGCTTCGTCGCGAAGGCCACAAGACCGAGAGCAATTTTTCCTCCGAAGATCAAGAGGAACCAGCCCTGGTCCCGGCTCAGGTGCCGATGATCGACGTCGAGCAGGGCAGAGCGCTGCTGCCCTGATCGGCTTGCGAGGACAGTCCAGCCCACGACGGCGTACGCAACCGTTCCAAGCACGAGCGGACCGCCGAGCGCCGCCCCGACGCCAATCTCCCTTTGGGCTTCGTTCCTGCCGAAAACAACGGCGACAAAGGTCACGACGCTTTCGGGAAGGGCGGTCCCAAAGGCCGCGAGAATCGTACCGGTGGCCTTCTGCCCGAAATCGAATCGGTGACCGGCCCACTCCACGCCGTTCACGAAGTACTCGCAGGCCAGATAGATCACCGCGGCCGATCCGAGGAAGAGCAGCAATGTGCCGAGCAGCGGCGTCATCGAGTAAAGCCCGGGTTGGGCCGAGTGCGGACCCCTGGCGGAACATCCCGCCCAACCCTGTGCCGGGATATCCCTGCCAAAGGTCTCGCCAAGCCGACGGGCCGCGTGCGCCATGGCCGGGAAGGCCAAGTGTGTTGACGCACGCTCCTCCATCCGGAGGACGGCTACTCCCCAATGACGACCGCGATCTCTAGCCGCAGAAAACGGCTCGCGCAAGGGCCGAGGACGACCGACGGGACTTGCGCTGCCCCAAAGGGCGGAGCACGCGGGCGCCGACTCCGCTCGTCGGTCGGGCCAGTCCTCGGTTCAGGGTCGATGCGATACGGAGTCGGTGGTGGCGGCTCAAGTCGCACCGCGCATCTCCGTCTTCAATCGACGCCGCTTAACCGTCTAGCCCTGATTCGACGTTGCGGCGTGTAAGCACAGATTAAGATTGAAAGTGGCTCCGACGGTGTGCGAGAAGGAGTTACCACACNNATCGACGCCGCTTAACCGTCTAGCTCTGTGGCGGCGGCATCAACGCCAGCGGATTGTAGTAGTATCGCTCGCGCGCAATCTTGCCGCCCTTGATCTCGTGGACCGCCACCTCGGGCAGTTTCACCGTGCGCCCGTCATTCAGCGTGACGTCGGCATCCCACTCAATACAGATGACGCCCTTCCCAAGAAACACGTTGCGAGCCTTCCACTTCACACCCTTCTGCATCTGTTCCCAGCGCTGGAGCTTCTTGTGAAGACCCTCGTGGCCGCGGTCAATATCGCCGCTCGCCTCCATCGACTCGCAGTCCGCGCTGTAGAGGTCCTGAATCACGAGCTTCGACGGCTTGCTCGTCACGCGGACGATCTTGCGTGCGAGCGCATCGAGCCCTTGCCCGCCCGGCGGGCTCGCAGATTTCTTGCGGGCCGGCTTCTTNNGCACGCGCCTTGCGTTGAGAGGCGGACTTGCGGCGGGTGGGCATGGACTCTCTCCTTCGCCACGAATCGGCGCGTCTATCGTATCAGAGCCATCACCCCTTGAAACCGGATGTGCAGCTCCCTTCTCGCCTATC
>DOUU01000162.1:0-978 GCA_003520425.1 Deltaproteobacteria bacterium | reverse complement strand
AATCGCTGAGACCAGTCTTGCGTGCGGCCACCGTCAGCAGTGGGAGGCAAGCCGTGGCCCCTGACTCGCGAAGCCGGAAATCTTGACACAGACGACCGGCGGGAACTGGCGCGTCGGGTTCGCGCTTGCCCTCACCACGGCCCTCTTCTGGGGACTGCTCCCCATTGCGCTCAAGCTTCTTCTTGCCGGGATGGACCCGCTCACCATCACCTGGTATCGCTTCGCCGTCGCGAGTCTTGCACTCGGAACCTTCTTAACGACGAGGCACAGGCTCCCCGTGCCGCTCAGCCTTGACCGCGGGGGTTGGCTGTCGCTTGGAATTTGCATCCTGGGCCTTACGGGAAACTTCGTTCTCTACGTGCTCGGCCTCTCCCTCGCAAGCCCGACTGTGACCCAGGTGGTCGCTCAGCTCTCGCCTCTGTTCCTNNGCCTCTTTGTCTACCGCGAGCGATTCAGCGCGCTGCAGTGGACCGGGCTTCTGGTCCTGGTGGGGGGGCTCGTGCTCTTCTTCAACCGGCGCTTGCCGGAGCTCGCGCATGTATCCGGCGGCGTCGGGCTGGGCGTCCTGCTACTGGTGATCGCAGCCATCCTCTGGGCGGCCTATGCGCTCGCCCAGAAGCATCTGCTGCGCTCGCTCACCTCAGAGCAAGTCCTCTTCCTGCTCTACTGCGCGGCCGTCGCGTTGCTTCTCCCGCCGGCAAAGTTCGCAACGATCCTCGGTCTTACGATCGCGCAGCTTGGACTCCTGGCCTTTTGCTCTGCCAACACGCTCATCGCCTACGGAGCCTTCGCGGAGGCCCTTGGCCACTGGGAGGTCTCTCGAGTGAGCGCTGTTCTCTCCACCGCACCGCTCTTCACCCTCGTTGGAATGCGACTCGTTGAGCGTTTCGCTCCAACCTCGATGACACGCGAGGAGCTCAATGTCCTAAGCATCATCGGTGCGCTCGCGGTCGTGGCCGGCTCGGGCTTGTGTGCCCT
>DOUU01000458.1:3066-3457 GCA_003520425.1 Deltaproteobacteria bacterium | reverse complement strand
ACCGTGCATGCCCCCGTTGCTTCAACCCGCGAGGGCCTCCACCGAAGCAAGGGTGCCAGGCTCTCATCGACGCTGGGTCGGTCTCCGATCCAGTCCAGCACGTCGCGTCGTAGCCAGGCAATTCGTCGGCCATGAAAGCAGTGCTTTCTGGGGAATCGACCGAGCAGCATCATGCCAAGCAGTACCCACTGCGGTCTGCGCGTGAGGCGGGCCACGTCGTGAGCACTGAGGAGCTGATCCCAGGGTGGGAAACGCTCGTTCACCCACTTGGAGAGCGTGATGTGATCAGGAGAAGCGGACGGTACGCGGCGTTCGGACGGAAGAGCTTCGAGAGTCATAAACGACCTTCAACCTGTGGTTCCGGTCGTTTAGGGCTAAGTTGTCACGTGTG
>DOUU01000458.1:0-3061 GCA_003520425.1 Deltaproteobacteria bacterium | reverse complement strand
ACCTGCCGGAGCAAGCCGACCGGATCGGCGCGCAGCACCTCCGCAATGGCGATGAACTCGGGGACATTCACCTGACGCTGGTGGCTCTCGATCATCCCGACCACGGAATGGGGTCGCTTGATTAATGCCGCCAGCTCTCGCTGCGAGAGGCCGTTTTGCTTCCGGGCTCGTGCAAGGACGTCCGCGACGGCTCGCGCCGTGGCACTGCGCAGGGCTTTCATCGGTTCAGGCGCTCCGATTAACTGAGCGCACTACCAATACGGGATGGATGGCCCTGCTTTGATTTTCTGAGCGCTGGGTCTAAGATAATTGAACTAGGGAAGGCTCAGACCGCGGTCACGGGATACTGGGCTGGCTGTGGCGCCTCGCCCGCTTGCCTGCGGTGGTCGTGCTCGTGATCCTGGAGCCGATCGTGGCCTTCGCGTGCAGTACTCTGGCGCTCCTCGGAGTGCTGACTACCCTGTTCTTCGTGCTCCTGCACGTGCCGCACCTTTCCCGTTTTTATCGGTATCGTATTGCCGGCGGGCGGCTCCGCTTTTTTGCCCTGGGAACAGGAGGTCAGCACAAAAAGGATTAAAACGAAACGTACGGCTGATNNGGTCTGATCCGGGTACTGTCGGATTAGGGATGGGGATTGCAGTGAGAGCACTCGCGTCGGATCTCGAACGGCTCCACGAGGATCAGGCACCGGCAGCTGCGGCAGCTGTCCGGGAGAAGAGACTGACTGACCGCGACGGCGCGGTAGAGCAGGAGAAAATCCTCGAGCTCAGCGCGGGTCTCTGGGATCACTGCCCGATACGCTTCGTAAGTGTCGCAAAGCCGCTCGGCCTGCTCGAGCGGATCGAAGGCGTCACAGTGCGCGGTTTTAATCAGTCCAACGGTGACCCCGAGCGAGATCAGGGCCGCGCCCTCCGCGCGCCCGAGCGAGCCTCGGAACACGTCCAAGGCAGTCCGCACAGGTCCCCGCGGCCGCATCTCATCCGCCACCATCAGGCGCCGGCGCACTGTCGCCAGACGATTGCGGGTGAGGCCGGTAAGCCGGCCGATCATCTCCGTGCGCAGCCCGTGAGAGAGCAACCGGCGGGCGAGGGTGGCACGGCGGCTCTCGCGCAGAATGGGATCGTCCTGTAATTGCGGACGCATGAGTTCCTCGCCTCCGCGTACACGCGGATCGGCGACATTTTGAGTGAAACACCTGACTTTCTAGGTCTTCTCATCGGTGGAGAATCCCGTCAGGATCGCTGCACGGGAGTTCATCATGCGCAACGAGAAGACCACGCACCGTTCGGTGCTAACACCGAGCCGGTGGGCCGGTAGCGGGATGCTGGAAACGGTGCAGCGGCTGAACGCCCGGTGCGTCGCGCTGCTTGCGCAGGCGGCGCTGGAAAGAAGTGCGGCGCAACGCTCGGCGGGCGTTTACGCATCGCGTGAACTCTGGATCAGGATGGACGAGCCCGCGTGTCGCCGCGCAGGGACGTGCCCGGTGTTCCTCCTCGATCTCAACTTTCACGATACGGCGTGGTGGATGACCGCATCCGACCCCGCACAGCAGGCCGCCACCGCAGGCGGTCCCCTGGCGGATAAGCGCTTTGCGGAGCCGTTGCGTGAGGCGCTCATGGAGGCCTGGAGCACGGCGCGCTCGATGCCGCAGTTGCTCGCGTTCCCGTTCGGCATCGCGCCGGGGACTGCGGCCTTGATCGGCAAGCTCTCGCCCGCGGGCCTGGACCGCATTCTCGCTTTGCATGGCGAGGGTGCCCGTCCCCGGTGGCCGCAGAACCGCACGTTCTGGGACATGCTGCTCACGGCCGCTGTGAGTTCGGACGATGACTCGCTGCAGCGCGCCAGGCTCTATAGCCTGCAGCTTCTCGGAGGCGAGTTCCTCAAGCCGCTCCACTGACGGCGTTCCTCCCAAAGTTCGGCCCGCAAGGCTCGGTTCTCATCTTCTCGCGGGCGTTGGCAGGGCCGTCCCGCCTCAACCCGTTGCGGTGCGGGCCGTTCAATCTTGCGAAAACCCAAACAGGGGGTCTCCTGCAGCCCGTGCTCCGCTTGTTGTGTACTAAATGAGACTCACCGAGTATCATCAGTAGCACAAGAAGGCGCTGTCGTGCAACCCGGTCGGTCGGGAAGGTGTGGCGGAGTGAAAAGGCTTCGGGGGAGGACTGTGACGATGGGTGAACGACGACTCTTCGGCCTGACGGCCGGGCCTCACGGGTCATCCGATTCGATCGAGTCCCTGTACCCGCACCTCCAGAGCGACCTTAGGTTGTGCCTAAGGGGCGGATGTGATGAGTGAGTCTCTGAAGGACGCGGTTCGATCGGCGGTTCTGCGGCTGCTCGATCCGCTGGTCAAGTGGTTGCTCGCGGCGGGGATCGGCGTGGGGGACTTCGTGACCTTGGTCAAGATCGCCTACGTACGCGCGGCACGGGAGCAAGGGCGCGACTCGGGTGCGGAGCGCGCGCGCCCCAATGCTTCGCGGATCGCGCTCGTGACCGGCCTCACCCGGGTCGAGGTGGCGACCATCCTCGCAGGCGAGCATGCGGAGCGACCGCATGACCTCGGTCGGCGGCAACGGGCTGAGCGGGTTCTCTCAGGCTGGTGGAATGATTCGACCTTTCAGGACCGTCGAGGCGAGCCTGCCGTCCTCCCCGTGCGTGGCTCGAGACGGTCCTTTGCGGCTCTCGTTGCGCGCTACAGCGGTGGGACCTGGCGGGTGCGCACCATTCTCGAAGAGCTGCTTCGCGTGAGGGCCGTCCGGCGTTTGCCCGACGGTCGCCTCAAGGCACTGAGTCGCACCTATGCCACCGTGCGATGGGACCCGGAGGGGGTCGCCGCGTTCGGTGAACACCTGGCGGAGCTCTGCAGCACGTTGCTGCACAACCTGAACTCTCCCGAGCGCTCCTACGCCGTCCGTCGGGTGCTGAATGCCCGGGTGAACCCCCGGTACGTGCCGATGCTCCGTCGCGACCTCGAGCAGGAGGTGGGCGTGCTGGCCGATTCGGTGGACCACACCTTGAATGATCCCGCGCACAGCGCGACGGGCAAGGAAGTCGGGGCAGAGGC
>DOUU01000318.1:5506-20650 GCA_003520425.1 Deltaproteobacteria bacterium | reverse complement strand
AGACTTCTCGGGCGAGAGCGCGCGTTTTTGGTTCGCAGATGCATGAGGCGCAGACTCCTTGTGCGGTGCGTCGTCCCTAGAATCCGGCACTGAAATTGAGGTGGTATCGAGGCGTGTCCGCCTGCGTCGAGGGCGTACTCTCGCGCGGCACTCCGATATAGATCTGGGCGTAGACGTGGTCGAAGAGACTGGCGCGAAGCCCCACCCCGTATCCCTGGATGTCCTGGCGTGGCACCTGACCCTCTCCCGGACTGAGCGTGTACAGCACCGCTGCGTCGTAGAACACGAGAAACTGGGCCGTCTCCTTCGCAAAGCCGCCGAGAAAGTTGTGCAGGGTCGGCGCCCGGATTTCGAACTGTGCATCGATGCCGTTGTCCCCAAAGAGCTCGCTCTGCAGATATCCGCGCACGCTGTCGACGCCGCCCGCGGTAAGCTGCTCGGTCGGAATGAGGGGCTGGGTCGCAACTTGACCCCGCGTCCGGACATTGAAGGTCCAATCGTCGGCAAAGCTGAGGGCGGGCTTCTCGAGGGGAATCGGGTGTCCTGTGGCGAGGGTTTGCAAGACCCCAGGAATGCGGATCGTATAGTCGAGGGAGAAGCTCCCGATCCCATAGTTCCCTGTCACGGGATTCTCGGGGTTCACACCGCCACGGTTCGCCTGGAAGTTCTCCTTCGAATCGCCTGGGATGAGTCCCGTCCGATTGAAGCTCCCCCCGAGACGCAGAGATGCGAGCACCTGGTCTCCCACCCACGTTCCGGTGTAATCGATGCTAAACGGGAGATAGGTAATCGGGGTCACGATCGACGCGGTGGGGGAAACGACCGTGTTGCGGACGTCCTTGCGATCCACCCCAAGGCTCAGCTGATGGCTGAAGCCCTCGAGCAGGTCGAAGGTCGGAAGACCGATTTGGTAGCGCCCACCCATGGTGACCCCGTTGCCGAGGGCCGCGAGACCTGGCGCCGTGACGAGGCCGTTCTTGGTGTTGGAGTAGACGACGTAGTAGAAGAGGGACTGCCGCGGGCTCCAGGGCATGGGAGCGTGATAGGTTCCGCCGACGATCTGGACGTCGTTGAAGTCGCCGATCGGAGAGAACTGGTAGAAGACCGACATCTCATGCTCGAGACCCCAGAGATTCCCGTAGCGGAGCTCGTTGTTGAGGCGCCAGTCGGGGGAGCCCGGGGTGTGCTCGTTGTCGAGGGTCACGGTGCCGTGGAGGGGGATGCGATCGTCGACCACGAGGTCGAGATCCACCGTACCCGGCTCGGATCCGCTCTTGAGAACCGGCCGCACCTTGAGATCGGGGTTGGAATTCGCGGCGGTCATGTCCGCCTCAAGGTCCTTTCGCCGGAGGATGGCACCGGGAGTGAGGCTCGGTGTCCGCTCGCGGACGAAATCGTCGCTGAACCAGTGCACTCCCTCGTTCTGGATGTTCACCGCACCGAGGCGAGCCTCGAGCACTTGGAGGTGCACCTGGCCGGCTTCGATCGTCTGCTGAGGAATGGTCACCGCCGCGGTGAGGAAGCCCTCTTCTTCGTAGGCCTTTTGAAGGGCGTCGCGGGCCGCTTGGACGTCGCTGATCTTCTTGCCCTCGCCGACATAGGGGGAAAGGACGGAGTCCACACGGGAAGGTGACAGGAGCGTGTTGCCCGTGACGACGAATTCGCTGATTTTGAACGTGAGCTGCGCCCCGCCGGCTCCGGTGTCCGGAATTACCGGGGGCGGTTTCTCCGCGGGCGGTGCAACCGCCGGGACGGGGATGTCCTCTTCGCGCACGGGCGCTCTGTGATAGCGCCGCGCCGCAGATGCGAAGGTCGACGCTCCTGCATCGTCCGCGGAGGAAGGCCACGCAGAGGCAAGCGTTGCCATGATGAGCAGGGGGGCAAGCACCCTCATCGCCGCGCAGCCTATCGGGAAGCGATGGGAAACGGGTGCGTTTTGGGTGACGAAGCCGTTACGGATTCTGTTCGCATGCGTGTCGGAACAGTGTTCCAAGAGCTGCCGGGGTGGAGGTCGACTAGGGGCTGTGCGGTGAATCGCCGGCGCCTTGCTCCGCCACCTGTGCGGCTCGAACCTTCGCCAAAAGTTCGTGGGCGGTGGGATATCCCGGATCGAGTTCGAGCACGCGCTCGAGCCACGGCACGGCATCTCCCATCCGCCCTGCCCGCAGGTAGAGGAGGGCCAGGCTGTAGTACGCATCTGGGCGTTTGGGATCGAGACCAATGGCTCCTTGATACTCGCGCTCTGCGTCCGCGATCCTGCCTTGACGGCTGGCGAGAAGTCCCGCATTGAGGGGGGCTTGATAAATCTCCGGGAAGTACTGCTCTGCCGCCCGAAAGTCTTTTTCCGCAGCCTCGAAGTTCCCCGCATGCGCCTCGAAGACTCCGAGTCCGTTGTAGGCGGTCGAGCTGCCTCCCACGACGGCGATGTCGTGCTCGAAGAGTGTCCGCTCGTCCTTCCACACGAACACTTGGCTGCGGGCTTCGGCGCCGAAGAGGGCGATGACAAGAGCGCCGAGCGCAGCGAGCGCGTGGGGCGCAATCTGAAGGCGCGCCCCGAGCTCGGCCGTGCTCCAAACCACGGCCAAGAAGATTCCAACCAGGGGCAGATACGTGTAGCGATCTGCCATGGCTTGGGTGCCGACTTGGACAAGACCGATCACCGGGAGGAGTGCAATCAGATACCAGAGCCAGCCCACAAGGACGGCCGGGCAACGCTGCCGGAGGTAGAGGGCAGCGCCCGTCACAAGAGCGAGAGCCACGCCGCAGAGCACGACCCGGAAGAGCGCGATCGGGACCTGGTAGGGGTAGTAGACAGCAAGATGGATGGGAAGGGCAGTCTTCTCGAGGTACCACGCCAGGGAAACGAGGGCGTTTTCCAACCTGGTCACGATGTCCAGCTCGTTCGTCACTGTGCCCCCCAAGGACTGCGCCCGGAGGCTGATGAGGCTTGAGGCAACGGAGAGGCAAAGGAGCGGAAGCTTCTCGAGCACGAGCGACATGGCGCGGCGACGGGAGCTCCGCCGTCGCAACGGCCACGGAAGGCGTCCTAGGGGCCAGAAGTCCAACAAGAGAAGGAGCAGGGGAAGCGTCACCCACATCGGTTTGGCCATGAGGCTCAGCGCAAAAACGGTCACGAGGCCGAGATAGCGAACGAGGCTCGGGCGGCGTGTGTAGGCGAGATAAGCCCCGATGGCCAAGAGGCCGAAGAAGGTGCTGAGGACATCTTTGCGCTCCGCCACCCAGACGACGGACTCCACGTGGAGAGGATGGAGCGCGAAAAGCTCGGCGGTAAAGAAGCTGCGTGCCCAGGCTCCTGTGGCCCAGCCGAGAGCGGCGAAGACGAGAAGTGCGTTCGCGACATGGAATGCAATGTTTGTCCGATGGAAGTTTCCCGGGTCTTCTCCAAAGAGGCTCACGTCCGCCATGAAGGACAGCCAGGTGAGGGGGTGCCAGTTCCCGGCCTGAAGCGTCGTGAACGCCCACCCCAGACCGTCGGCCGTAAGTCCGCGCTGAACGATCGGAACCTGGGTGACATAGATACTGTCGTCGTAGTCCACAAGCCCGAAATGGAGGGCGGGGGCGAAGACTCCAAGGGTCGTGACGAGCAGGAGGAGAGCGGCGAGCCCGCGGGCTGCGTTCGGACCCCTCCGCCTCCCTTGGGTGGAACCCAGCTCAGTCCGAGCTCGCGTTCGCGTCGAGGCCGCGCGGGGCAGAAACCGCTCCCCCTGAGCCCTCGGGCAGGGGGCCCGAGGAGGCCCCCACCCCGTGTGGGTGCGAACTCTTACTTACTCGCTGCGCGCTTGCCCGTCCATGCAAGACCCGCGAGGCCCATGGCCACCAAGAGCAGCGTACCCGGCTCCGGCACGGCGCTAAAGGTGATCCGTACCTCGCTGCCATCTCCCGCGAAGTTGCCGTCCACAGTGAGCGTTCCGAGGAGCGTCGTCGACGACACGTTCAGCTTCGGCGTCTGCGCGCTCCAGAGATCCACCACTTTGCCGTTGGCCGAGAGAGTGGCCGCCGTGGAGAAGGGCAAAGTGTTGTTTATGGTGTTTGACCCGACCCCGATCTGGTTTGAATAGGAATTGGCGTTCCCCGCTGCGCTCAGGCCCAGGCTCCTCTCCGTAGTAGAGACGAAGTTTACGCCCGTACCCCCGGCCGCGATCTCGTTCAGACTCTCTAGCCAGCCGCCGCCAGCCAGGGAACCCGAGTCGAGCGCCGCCTGGGCAGCCCCGATCCCCGCAGTGTAGGTGGGACTCGTGACGATGGCGTTGTTGTCATAGCTGGGCGGGAGCGGACTGAGACCCGGATCCGTCGTGAACACGATCGTGGTGGGTTTCACGCCGTTGAACGGTGAGTTGGTCTCAAAGGCGGTGAAGATCCCGCCATTCCCGCCGTTTGCCCCCAGCGTTGACTGGGTGTGAAAGATGACGGACGTGCCGCTCGTGAGGCTCGCCAAGGAACCCAGATCCGCAATGACCTCGTTGCCGTTGTTCACGAAGACGGCGACGAGATCTCCGGAGGTGTAGGTGAGCGCCTGACCACCGCGGGCCGGGAGAAACGAAAGCGCGACCCCCATCGCGAGGCCCACGGACCAGCGGTGTCGGCTTCGATTCGCCTGCATCGTTTGCTTTCCTCCATTGGGCTTTAGGAACAGTCATTCCGCTCCGGCTGAGCCACAGGGCCCCCCGCCGCAGATGCCCGCCCCGCCCCGGAGGGGGGAGGGCCAGCTCCCGTTTTCAACAGTAGGGTGGTTGCTGAAGGCCGTTCGTCTCGCCCGTCACCGAAATGCCATGAAAAAGGCAGTCCCTCGCCCGATCCACTGCGGAGCGGCACCCGGGACTGGGGGAATGGCCGGCCGGGCAGTCTCTCCGGTGCCGCCGGGCCGTCCGCTTTCCCACAAAGACACAGAAGAGGGGGGAAGAAAAAGAAGAACCCGGCCTTTGCCCTGAGAGGCAAAGGCCGGGTTTGGGTTTACCCGCTAGGCACGGGCGCCCTAGTCCCCCGGTCCGAGCGGCGCCAAGGGGAGATTCGAGTCGCAATTGGCAGACTGCCACTGAACGAAGTACTGCGCGGAGACTCGAGTCTTGGTGTTCGCGATCCCGTTCGCGGCTACGGGGTTTCCAGCGGGAAGGTAGTCCGGAGAGTTTGTGTCGTTGAAGATCGATACGCTGGAGAGCGCATTCTCTTGCGCCGGGATGAAGCTCCCCGGATCGACTGCGGCGCCATTGCCAACCGTCTCCGTTCCCCAGAACGGGTATGCGCCGCACTTGACGAGATTCTGAACCTTCGCCGCACCCGACGTACCGCCACTCGTGTTTTGTTCATACGCGTCGATATCGATGCCGTTGAGCACGACTGAACCCCACCGCCTCTTGCCAGAGCCAGCCGCTTGAGACGTATCCTGGCTGCTCGCGTTCAGGTAGCCGAGCCGCCCGGTCGTGCTGCTGCTCCCCGCCAGCGTCGCATTCATGCAGTTCACCACGTTGCCGGAGCCATTCGATAGCACGAAGACCTTGTTCGTGAGCGTGTCCGTCGTTCCGCCTTCGTCCTCCTGGTCGCAGCCGAACGTACCCGCCGTCACCCCCATCGTGTGCTGACCGTTTTTCTGCAGCATGAAGGTGTTGCGGAAGGTCTCTCTCGTGCCCGAGCCGTCCTCCCGGAAGCAAACGGTGATCGGGTTTGTCCCGCCGCTGCCAGTCACCTGCCCTCCCACATCCGTCCATGAGCAAGCGTCTGTGCCGCCATTCGCCCCGCCAAAGAGACCTTGGAGCTGCGGCATGGCGAGAGAGATCTTGTTCTGGCTATCCGATCCATAGAACGAACCGGAAGGTCGAACGTTCGCGCTCGCAACGATCTTGAAGATCTGCCCGCCCACAGTCTTCTGGTGATCCATCGAAAGGGAATTGAGAGAAGCGTCGTTGAAATCCTGCGGCCCGACGTCCGACGCACCAAGCGTGCAGTTCAGAGCGAGGTTTGAAGTCTCGGCAGTGCCGATTGTCGAGAAGGAGCCTACCGGCCGGCCGACAAGCAGGGGATCCGGAGTACCGAGACCAATCTGTCCGTCGTCGTTCGCATCGATGTCCACGACGCACCACTCGGTGAGACTCGTCGTTGTCGGCTGCTGGCTGGCGGGGAGTTGGCTGATGAAGGTCGCGACCCCCGTCGCTCCTGTGCAACTCGCCAGGGCGGCCTGGGTCAGGCTCGAGAGGTCGAAGGTCGGGCCGGCACCCGAGGGTCCGCCGGATTGACCGGGCCAGGTGACAGGGATGCCCGCGCCATTGCCCGTTCCGCAGATCCCGCAGCTCGTGCCAGGAGTGCAGCCGTTGGCCGAAACCCCCGGATCGTCGGTCGTGCAAAGCACGCCATCGTTGCCGGCGATTCCGAGGAAGCCGGTCTTCTGCTTCGGCGCCGACGAACACAGAACCCCCTGGTCGGACCCGTTCGCCGAAATGTAATAGCGACCAGAGCCGCCGGTAGGCGTTCCGAGGTTCGTCGAGTTGCAGCTCGACCCGCAGTTGCGCATCGTCCCCTCGATCACCATGAAGTTTTGCAGGCTGCTGATCGGGGCTCCGACCGGCAGTCCTGCCGTACCTGCGCATGCGTTCGTCGTACCCATCGAGTTGCCCGTCCCGCAGAGGCGATAAACCTTGGAGACGCTCGACATGGACGCCAGAGCTGCGAGCACCTGCGTGTTGAATAGAGCGGTGGAGCCGCCTGCATAGAACTCTTGAGCGCCTGCGGGGAAGGGTGCCAAGGCGAGGCCCAGCGCACCCACAGTCAAGAGAGCCAGGATGTTCCGGATCGACCTCATTTGAACTGTCTCCGATCGGTAAGAGTTTTAGTCGGACTTGAGGAGCCGGGTCTCACGAGCCCGTGCTCCACGCGGCGCCACGGCTACGCCGTGCGACGCCTCTGACCCATCCAGACGAGGCCCGAAAGTCCCCCAGCAAGGAGGAAGAAGGTCCCCGGCTCCGGCACTGCGGTGAAGGTGATCCGCAGCGTGCTGCCGTCACCCGCGGAGTTGCCGTCGACAGTGAGCGTTCCGAGAAGCGTGGTGGTCGAAACGTTGTGCTTCGGGGTGTTTGCGCTCCAGAGATCCAGCACCTGGCCATTGCCCGAGAGCGTGGCCGCCGTGGAGAAGGGCATGTTGTTGTCGATGGTGTTCGTCCCTAGCCCGAGGACGTTCGAGTAGGAGTTCGGGTTGGTGCTGGCGTTGAGGCCAAGGGCCGTCGGAGTGACAAAATTGACACCCGTCCCCGAGGTCGGGATCGAGTTCAGCTGCTGCAGCCAGCCGATGCCGGTTCCACCGTCGAGCACAGGCTGTGAAGCTCCGATGCCCGCAGTGTAGGTGGGAGTGGTGATGATGGCGTTGCTGTCATAGGCAGGCGGCTGCGGAGTGAGCGCAGCATCCGTCGTGAACACGATGGTTGCGCCCGTACCCGAACCCGGGTTCGTCTCGAAGGCGGTGAAGATCCCCCCGATGCCGCCGCTCGTTCCCAAGTTAGCGCCCGTCGTCGAGAGGTTAAACACTTCTCCATTCGTGAGGCTCGTTAGAGCCCCCAGATTTGCAATGTACTCTTGCCCACTGTTCACGAAGACCCCAACCAGGTTGCCGGAGTTGTAAACAAAGCAACCTGTACCCCCCGGACACGTGACGGCGCGCGCCGTGCCCGCGCTCAGCACGGCCAAAAGGCCGCTCAACGTCAATCCCGCGATCCGCCAGAGGCCGTGAATCCGACTGTGATGTAACTCCATGGCTGCTTCCTTCCCGTGGTACCCTGACAAACCAGGGTTGAGTCACCGGACAGTCCACACTTTGGACAGCCCGATCCTACGGGAAGGACGCTCTCCAAACTTTCGTTCCGCAGCCAAAACGACGCGGTTTGCGGACACTCAACAAAGGATTTCCGGTGTCGACGGAGAAGGGAAGGACCTTCTCGCCGCCGCCCGCAATATACGTCTCGCGTTCTGCGAGTAGGTGGCTTGGAGAACGCTCGCGTCGCGAAGCTCACACCAATGCCACAAGAAAGTCAGGGTGGAGACAAGCAGAGAGGCGCCGCCGCACGCAGGAGCCTGCTGCGAGGATTAGGAGCTGCAGTCCTTGTCCTGCGGGCTGCAGGGCTGCGAGGAGACGTCGATCAGGACGACACGTTTGCCCGAGGCGCCGCCGCTCGCCGCGTTCTCGAGCCCGCTCGAATACGTGGCCCGTTCGAAGGTGCTCGAGGCAAGGCTGTTCTCGGAGCTGGCTCGGCCGGATCCCGTGTTGGAAGCGACGGCCGCGGCGCCGGCACCCGTCACCAAGCCGCCCGTAGAGCTCGCGGTTGCCGTGCTCGAGAGCGTTCCACTTGCGATGTTGATCGAGCCCACGGCTTGGACGTTGCCACTGATCGACCCCGTCACGTTGAAGGTGACGGTGCTGCTGGAATTGATCGTGCCCGATCCCGCGAGAACGCTCGACGCAGTGATGTTGATGACCCCCCCAGAGATGCCCGCGCCGATGTCGACGATCTTCTTGGCGACGATGTCGATCGCGCCTCCGTTGGAGAAGACTCCGCTTCCCGCGTATTGCACGACGAGTCCACCGGCGTTTTCAGAGAACAGGATCGTCGGGGACGAGAATGGGGCTCCAAGACCGGCGTCCACCGAGCCCCCGCGGCTGTCAATGGTAATCGAGCTGCCCGACAACGCAGCGAGGGCGAGTCCTCCGATATTGAAGTCTCCGAAGGAGTCCACCGAGATGGCTCCTCCCCCGCTGGCATTCGCGGCGTGCTGCTCGATGCCGGGGGTGCTGTAGAGGGTCACGATGCCGCGCTTTTCACCGATGCTCGTCGACGGGAAGCCGCCGAGGATCTGGCCCCCCACGCTTGAGACATAGAGCGTGCCCCCCTGCAACGTACCGATGAATCCTCGGTCTTGGAGAAGAATATCCCCCGCGGTAACGACCGTGAGGTTCGCCCCGCCGGGGGCAAATGGGAGGTCCGGGAGATTTCCGATGGTCTGCAGCCCGAGGAGAAATCCGCTGCTCGCGGAGCTCGCCAGCGTGAGCGCCCCCCCCTTCCCGGTGGGAATGAAGGGTGCCTCCTGCGCTGTGAGCTCGGGTTCGAGGATCCCAAAGGCATTGGGTTGCTCCAGGGACGCGAAGACCGCAGAAGAACCTGGGAACTCGTTCTCCGTGATGACGCCGTCGTGATCCTTGTCTGCCTGCGCAAAGGGAATGACCCCGACCAGAATCTCGGCGCTCCCGGGACCGCTGACCTCAAGTCCGCTCCCCGCATCGGTCGGCACCGCGACCGGAATCCGCTCGTGCAGATGCGTCTTGGGATCGATCTCCTGGGTGTCAATGAGCGTCTGCGTGCCTGCTCCAAAGCTCGCGTCCCCGTTCGGGACGTTGATCACGGTCTGTTCCGAGGCCGAACTCTGCTCTGTTCGGAGCCCCAGGTCGAAGACGTTGCCATTTGTGCTCAGCAGGGCGGGCTGTGCCAAATCGAGCTGTACGCGCGTGAATCCTCCGTCCGCAAAGAGCGAGGCGGGGGTCGTGTCGTGCGCGTGTGTGGGCCCGGTCCCGAGGACCGGCGGCAGCTTCAAACCGTTGGCGCCGCAGGCCGACAAGGCGGCGCCCGAGCGACATGTGGTGTAGTAGCTGAAATAGTCGAGGGCGTTGCTCACGCGCGGCGAGCGCGAGTCGTACGAAGGATCTGCATCGGACTGCTTCAGGAGCGCTGTGGTGCCGCTGCCCAAATCGCGAAACCAGACCTCGTTACCCTCGGGGAAGGCAAGCTCCGTTGGAGAGGGATCGATGCGGGTCGAGGTAATGACGCCCTGCGGGTTGACCTCCACGTCCAAGGCTTTCAAGACTGCGGGCGCGTAGGTCACCGACGAGCTCCCGGACGCACTCGGAATCAATTGCACGTCTTGGGGCGAGACCCCCTTGGGAAGAATCGAGGGATCCTTGAGCACGAGGACATGGCCTGCCGCGAGGGTCGCGATCGGGCCGTTGAGCTGCGCCCGCACCTGCACACCCCCGCTGTTCGGGTCGACCCCAAAGGGAGCAGGATCCGTACCCCCGCTGATCGCCGCGGAGTTGTAGACTCCCTCGATTCCAGGCACGGGATCAAGCAGGCTGGCTACCGTTTTCGGCGCGAACTGGTTCGTTTGGCTGCCGACGCCGACAGACTGAACCAGCACCTGGATCTGGGCGGGTCGATCCGTCGACTCTCGATTCGTGGCAAGGGCAACCCCTTGGATGGCAGTCTGAAGCTGCAGCGTCGCTGCGGCCGCATCGACTCCCGGACTGAGCGCCGTGACGCTCGCGACCGCTTCGCGCTGGCCGGGGAGGAGCACCACCTGGGCATTTGTTGTGAACACGAGCCCGCTTGGGGTGGTAAAGACGGTGCCCTGGGGAATCGTCGCCCCAGGAGCCGCGGCGGAGGCGAAGAAGGTGACCGTCCCTTGGGAGAAGCGGCCGCTCGGCGCCGGGATCTCCGAATTGCTCACCACCGTGTAGACGTGACCGTATTGGTCGGCGATGCGGGTTCCCTGCGGAATCAAGACCGCCGAGTCGGCAGCCGCGGGCGTCGCTCGGAACAGGAGGGAGCCTTCCGCGGGCGTCGCGGGGAGTCGCGGCTGGAAGTTGAGGGATCCGATGAGGGTGAACTGAAGCCCAGTCAGGGGATCGACGAGCACCGTTCCGGAGGGGATGGTAATCGCCTGCAGCGCCGCCGCCCCCACGGTATCGGCGTTCAGGAAAAAGCTCGCCGGGCCGGTGACCGCGTAGTTTGCAGTGCGCACCTGCCCCGCGACGTTGAGGGTGAGACCCCCGGAGGCCGAGGGGAAGAGCACGAAGTCGTTCAGCAGGACGAAATCACCGCCCCTGGACTCGAGTCCGCGCTGGAAGGGATGCGTGGTGACCCGCAGGCTCGGGGGCAGGATGCGCACGTTGTCGTTGTTGGTGAGAGTTGTCCCGTCTTGGGACGCGATCACGATGTCGTTTTCGAGAAGCGCCACGTCCCCGGTCTCGGCCTCGAGATATGCCGCGTCCTGCGGCGAGTAGCCGGGGACCTGGAGGTTCGGGAGCCCAAGCGTCCCGAACGGAGGATAGACGAGGCTCGGAGACTCAATCGTCCGCACCGCAACGCCGTTGGCCCCGAGTACGTCGATCGTAGCGCCATTCGAAAGAGGCCTCCCGAAGAGAAGATCGAAGGTGATGGGCCGCGCCAGCGTGCCGACCCAGCCTTGTGTCGGATCGGCCGTGACGGCGCTGCGCACGAGCTGACTTGCAGCTGTGCCCGGCGCAGCGAGAACGACCTGCGCCGCGCTGAGCGAGCCCGGATCCACGTTTGGCGCCAACGCGTAGCCGGCCCGGAAGACCCCTGCCCCTTGGCGCACCATGTAGTCCCCGGTGATGTTGTCTCCAGCCACGACGAGGAGATCGCTCTCGGGCGGATTGGGCAGAAGCTTGTTGCTCTGCGTCCTCGTCCTTGGAACGAGGTCGACCGGCTGACCAAACACTCCAATGTGTCCACCGGTATAGTCCCCGACACCGTCCTCGTTGCTGGCGGAACCCCCGGTTCGCGGGAGCAGCGAGTTCCCGGTCGTCACGTTTCCACCGGCGACCACGGTGACGTTCCCCCCCGCCTCGCTCCCAATGCCCAGGATCCCGTCCGCCACGACGGGCATGATGTCGAGGCCAGCCGTCTTCGTCGCCGGCCCGGGCTGGAGCCAGCGATTCGCGTCCCCCGCGTCTACGTCGCCGGTCTGCGCCCACACGACGATGCTTCCGCCGTCGATGCGGGAGGGCAGGTTTGGATTGCTCGGATCCTGGATCCCTCGCGTTCGGATCGCGGCGTTGCCGTCCCCCTGGGCATTCAAGAGCACCGAGCCGCCGGCCACGACACGGATCGAGCCCGAGCCGTTCTCGATCACCGAGTCCTGGGTTTGCCCCGCGGCAAAGGACACATTGCGTCCCGCCTCGACGTCGATGTTGCCGGTCTGGTCCTGAAGCCCGCCTCCGTTTCCGATCCAGATATCGCCGGCGGCGAGCGCAGTCAGATCGCCGGCACTGAGCGACACGAGACCGTTGTTCGAGAGGGGCTGCAAAGCCCCCGTGGTCCCGCTTCCTCCGGAGAGGTAGATCCCTCCCGAAGTAGGGCCTTGGGAGTTGAGCTTTGTGTCTTTCGCGAGTGTAGGGCTCGCCACGACCTGGCTGCCGGTCAGGTTGACATCCTGATCGACCGCGCCTGCAATGAGCTGGACGTTCCAGTGGTTCTGTTGCGTGCCGGGCGAGCTCGCGTCGGTGATCTGCGAGCCCTCGCCAAAAACGATGTCGCCGCCGGAGTAGAGCCCGTAGGTGGGCGTTCCCATGGGATTCACCAGGGACACCGTGGCGCCAGGATCGAGCGCGATGGTCTGGCTCGCCTCCACGCTCACCGAGCCGCTCCCACCGTCGATGGTCTGGGTTCCGCTGATCTCCACTTGTGCGGGATCCACGAGGATCCGTCCGCCTTTCGATCCGTGATGTCCCGCGACCCGGAAGGTGCCCGAGAGAGCCACCTTCCCCTTTGCGCTTACGTCGATCGAGCCCCCGGCGCCGCCCTGCGCTCCACCCGAGGCATCGACGACGGCGCCGCTTTGTACCGCAGCGTCGCCTGCGGAATAAGCTTGGATGGACCCGCCCGGGGAGGCGCCGTCGCTCCCTCCGCGAGCTTCGGTCACGCTCCCGCTCCCAAGCTCCAGGGAGTTGTCCGCCACGAGCTCGATCTTGCCGTTCTTCTCGCGCACCGAGTTGGCCTCGACGAGCCCGTTCTGGCGCACGATGGCCGCACGCATCTTCACGAACCCCGCATCGGAGACGAGCTGGCCCAGGTTCACGGCCGCTCCGCCCGGGGAGCCGGGGGCGGTGTAAGCGATGGCAAGACCCGTCCCGTCGGGGCGATCCGTCAGATAAACCGTTGCACCGGCGGCGAGCTGGATCTCGCCACCGGGCGCGACGATCACGCCGTCTTGACCATTCTTGACATCCGGCGCCACGAGGTAGACGAAACCGCCGGGCCCGGCCGTGATCCGGCCCTGGTTCTCGATCTTCGCTCCGGCGGCGGAGACGGCGGAGGGATCGAAGCCGTCATGGCTCAGAGCCGCGACCTGCCCCGCCTTGACCGACGTCGCGGCGGTTAAGGCGTAGACGTTCACCGCGGAGCCGTTGCCGAAGAGGATTCCGTTGGGGTTGATTAGATAGACGTGGCCCGTCGCGTTCAAGCTTCCGAGGATCGTCGAGGCCTGGCCGTCGAGAATCCGATTGATCGCGACGGAGTTCGCCCCTGGCTGCTGAAAGTTCGTGGTCTCCCCGCGCTGGATATTGAAGGTCTGCCAGGAGAGGACCGCGGTATTGCTGAACTGGTGGACGGTGACGACGGGAGTCCCCTGACCGGTAATCACGGCGCTCCCCCCGTGCACAACCCCGCCCTGGGGATTGGCGAGGGCGGGAGGCACAAGGAAAAGGAGCTCTGCAAGGCAGAGCGCCAGCGCTTGGGCAATTCGCGAGGGGGGAGCCACGACTTGTAGTTTGCCAAAGCTGAAGCGAGGCCGCGCCATCCCGCGTCAGCTTCTCCAAAACGTCATGGTGAGGAAGTTTGCGGGATCCTGTGAAGATCTCGTGATCTCGTCTTGTCCGATGGGAATCGCCGACACCAAGAGTCCTTCAGTCCTACATACCGCCGGGACAATTTTGTCACGTACGGCGGCCTACGATCGCCGCGGGTGAGGGGCTCTCGTGACATCCTTTGATTGCCTTGATCAGAGCTCGGTTCCCGAACCGGAGTGCTGGAAGGTCGGACGCGCAGCCCAGCCGATCCACGGTTTCGCTGTGATTTCGATCGCCCACGGAGAGCTCCTGCTCCAGCTCGCAGACGGGGGGGGTGCGCGCCTGCTCGAAGCGGATCTCTTGATCGTTCCCGATGGGGCGCACGTCGAGGCGCGGGCTCGCCAAATGGAAGCAGAGGTGGTCGGAGTGCGGTTTTCTCCCCGTTGGTTGGAGGCCGCCTTCGCTCTCGCAGGCTACGGCCCGAACGGGCACCTACCGAGGCTCGTCACGATCCAGCGGGGGTCGACGGACCTGGCACGCAGGGGCGTACGCTTGCTTCGGCGGATTTCCTCCGAGCCCGAGTTCGCAGCGACGCGCGCTCCTTTGCGTTTCGTTTCGACGCTGCTCGAGCTCGTCGCGCTCGGAGCCGAGGCCGAGCCCGGAGCCGCAAAGCCGGTGTTCTTAAGGCGAACCCGGACGGACAGTCTTCTCGAGACCCTGGCGGCGATCCAAAGCGAGCCCTTGGAGGGCCTTTCGCTTCCAGCGCTCGCAGCGCGTCTGGCCGTGTCCGAGCGGCAGGCCTCCCGCCTCTTCCAGGACGCTCTCGGCATGAGCTTTCGCGCCTGGGCGACGCAGCTGCGCCTCGATCGTGCGCGCAGGCTGCTCGCGCAAACCGACCTTCCGATTATTGAGGTGGCGGGGGAGACGGGCTGGAGCTCGCTTGCGCATTTCAACTCGGTCTTCCGCAGGCGATCTGGCTCTACGCCGACCCGTTACCGGCGCCTGCATCGCACGGAGTGCGAAGACTCCACCGCTCCCTCCGTGCTTTCCGCTCGATTCTTTCCCCTCGCGCCCGCGACTCGCTGAACTCGGGCCAAGGGAGCCCGCCTTCGCGACCCTCACCGTGCGCACACTCCAGCACCCCTCACACGGACGAGAACACTGAGAGGCTTTTGCAAACGATTTCGGATCGCCAGAGCTAGGAAGAGCTCGGGATGAAGCGCACCGTGACCACGCGGGGGCGATTCTCAGGCGGCGACGTTCCCAGCCCCTCCGCCTGAACACGCGCTGCGGCCGCCAGGATGGCCTCGTCATTCTTCGGAAGGCCGGAAGACTTTGTCAGCCGGAACGAGCGGACGGCTCCCGTCCCCGTCACGTGGAGCTCAAGCTCCGCCGGACCAAACGCCTCGGGCGGCTCCGTGTAGTACTTCCGGAAACGGCCCGTCACCGCGGCGTGGAAGGCGCCCTCGGGACCCTTGCCAAGGGCGTCGCCCGTGAACTTGCCGCCGTTCCAGTTGACGCCCCCCGTTCCGATGGTGGGCGCCGGCGCGCTCGACGGCGCCTTCGCC
>DOUU01000318.1:0-5413 GCA_003520425.1 Deltaproteobacteria bacterium | reverse complement strand
ACCACGATGTGGAGCGCGACCACGATGGCGAGAACGCGGCCGATCGGGAACCCGCCTCCGCGGTGGCGGTGGACCGCGGGCACTACTGCACCTCGGTCGCGAGGGCCAAGTTCTCGACGGGGACTCGCTTGATCGAATCCAGCACCTTCACGACCTGGTCATACGCGAGCGTTCGATCCGCACGCAGGATCACGGGAAGCGCGGGATTGGCAAGCTTGAAGATGCGGAGCTTCTCCTCGAGCGAGGCCAGCTCGATGCGCTCGTCGTTCAAATAGATGTGCCCGGCTTGGTCGATCGCCACAGTCGCAACCTCGGTCGGCACCTCCTCCTTGTGATCTGCGGTCTCGGGGAGNNAGCGGCGTGATGTTGATGTCGGCGATCGGACCGCCCTTTTTTCCGGGAGCTTGCATCAGTGTGTGGTCGCAGCTTCGGCCAGGTCGACTTCACGCCGGCCAGCGGCCTCGGCCGCACTCGACGCCTGGTCCACGTAGTCGATCACGAAGGTGGCCTCAAGCTCCGAGGCGAAGTTCGTCATGTCGAGCTGAAGGGAATCGATGCGCGAGTTCAGAATGTTGTAGGCGAACAGTGCGGGGATCGCGACAATCAGACCAAAGACGGTGTTGACGAGCGCGCCGGCAACCCCGGGCGCCATCGCCGACAGATTCGCCTGGCCGGCCTGAGCGACGCCGCCGAACACCTCCATCACGCCGAACACCGTTCCCGTGAGGCCGACGAACGGCCCGCCCGAGATGCAGAGCGCGAGAATCACCATTCCCGCGTGAAGCCGGATGTTCTCGTCGCCGATGCCTCGCTCCATCGCAGCTCGGATGGCAGACAGCACGCGGCCCGGCGCCCGGCGCGAGCCGTTGGTCCCGGCTTTGGGTGCGAACCGTTCCAGCTGCTTTTGCATCTCGCGGCAGGCGTAGTCGTAGACCGAGAAGGGAGGAGCACCCTCGAACTCTTTGTCCTTGCCCACGAGTTCGAAGGGATCCAAGGTCTCGCCGAAGCCCTCGTAGAAGCGATCTGAAAGACGCTTGGCCTTCCGCAAGGCGAGGATTTTTCCGACGATCACCGTCCAGGAAGCAAAGGACATGAGGACGAGGATGGTCATGGTGACCATCCCTTCGTGGGTCATGTGCTTCAGCGCGAAGGTGACTGCTGATTCATGACCCTCCAAGTGGACTCCTTTGCCGGTGATGAGAGGGGTTCGTTGCCAGGCAAGATCCTAGCCATGCAATCGGGGGATTCAGTGGCAGAAATGCGACGATTCTGTGTGGCCCTCGTGGCATTTCTGGCGAGACTTCGGGTGAGAAGGCTCGGCCCTCCCCGAGCGGGCGTCCCCTTCGAAGACAAAAAAGCCTGGCAATAAAACCACTTGGAAGGATCCGGGAGCGGGTTCAACCCTCCCTCAGCCTCGTCGGAGTGGATTCTTCCCGTGGGGGATGAACGTCGAAGCCGCTGCTTAGCGGCGCCCCATGTGCCGATCTGTCGCGCAAGAGGAGTTCGGCGCGGACCTTGCCAAGGATCCAGCGCTCAAGAGGTCTTTGGGCTTGGCCGCGGGCAATGCCCTGGGCGATCGCAGTGAGTGCAGCCTCGGTGGCCTCCTCCGCCTGCGCAACCGTCCCGAGCCGCCGCCAAAAGTAATTGTAAATCCGCTGAAAGTGGGCCTCATAGAAGGCATCGAAAGACGCCCGATCCCCGCGCCAAAGATCCGCCAGAAGATCGCGCTCCGATCCGGGCTCAGGCGAAGGACGAGGCAGGAGGGGGTTGCTCAGCACGTCTTCTTTTCACCGCGGGCACGGGGAGCTTCGCAAGGCCTCCGGCGGCGCGGGCCACGCTGCCNNTCCTTCGGCGAGCCCATGACGGAGCGGTGGGGATCAGTTGTCAATTGGGTGAGCGAACTTCACAGATTATTCGCTTGGACGACACCTTGACCCTACATGTTTGTCGCCGGGCGATGATGAAATCGCGCTCCGTCCCGGGAGGTGACCGATTCTGCGCATCTTGGTCGTGGATCCGGAGCCTTCTTCCGTCGACGCCGCGCGGCGGGCCCTCGAGGCCTCCGGCCTCCAGGTGCTGACGGCGCGAACGAGCCGCGAAGCCCTTGAGCTCCTGCGCCAAGAGCCCCCGGATCTCTTGTTGGTGGAGATGCTTCTGCCAGACCTCTCCGGACTGGGCCTTTGCCGCACCATCCGCGAAGACCCGCGTCTCCAGCGCTTGCCCATCGTGATGGTCACCGCCTCCAGTGCGGAGATGGATCGCGTGGTGGCATTCGAGGTGGGGGTCGATGATTTCGTGACGAAACCCTTCCACCCCCGGGAGCTCGCGCTGCGGGTTCAAGCGATCCTGCGCAGGGCGCTGCGCTCCGCGGCGGAGCGGAGTGCGCCGAGTCCTCTGCGCTTCCGCGGACTCTCCCTCGACCCGCAGCAGCGGAGCGCCTACGTGGAGAGCAAACCGGTCGCACTCACCGCCAAGGAGTTTGATGTGCTCGCGACCCTCATGCGCCACGCAGGACGGGTGCTGGGTCGCAAGCAGATTCTCGAGGAAGTCTGGGGCGGGCAATCCGGAAAGACGGTGCGCGTCGTGGATACCCACGTCAAGTGGATTCGCCGCAAGCTCGGCGAGTCACGAGCCTACATTGAAACACTGCGAGGGGTCGGATACCGCTTCACCGACCGAACGGTCGAGGACCCGAGCGCCCGCAGGCTTGCCCCAGGCGGGGAAGAGCCCCAAGGAGCAAACGCTGTGGAGGCTTCCGAATCGCGGCCTCCTCCTGCAAATCCCCAGGCTTTCGTCTCGCCTTCCGGATCGCGCCCACCGGTGTAGGTGGCAGCGGGCTGCACCTGCAAGCCCGCCGACCGCCCAGAATCCCCGTTCGTCGGGAGTGGGCCTTCGGCAGAGCCCATCACCGGTACTCGACGGTCAGAGAAAGCTCAAAGACTGAGTAGACCTCGTCCGGCGGAAATCCGAAGACATAGGGAACCACTCCCAAGATGTGGGAGTAGAAGCCCGCACCCCCAGTGACCGTGGACGCCACTGCATGTACGGGGAAAGCGTGTTCTTTGACCGGGCGCACTACTTCGGGTGGCAGTTCGACAAGGCAGCAGTTGGAGGAAGGCAGCACCATCTGATCCCCTGCCGACACCTCCAGATGATCCCAGTTGATCTTCCGCGCACCCGCGAGATCCATGTAGTACTGAAAGCCCCAGCTTCCCTCGTACCACAGGCGTTGCCTCCCGCTCCCGTGCTCTTGCACGACCGCGAGCGCGGCGTCGCGGGCGGATCGGGCATAAGCGAGGTCGCCCTGCGCAACGAGCAAGCCTGCGAGGATACTCATCCCGAGCAGCGCAAGAGGCCTCCATTGCCCGCGAGCCCTTGTCTTTCCTCGCAGTTCGCTCGCAAGCACGATCGCGACCGCCGGTGCCGCGGGCAGGAGCGAGCGGATGTTCGTGCTCCAGTTGAAGAAGCTCGCAAAGACAAAAATCCCGGCGACCCAAAGCGCGATCAGGATCGCCTCAGGGCTGCGCACGCGGAGCACGTGACGGACGAGGAGCGCCAAGACGAGAGCTCCGCCCGTGATGAAGGCCGCCAGGTGGAGCACCAAGTGGAAGCGGGGGCCCTCCGCGGTCCGGAGCTCATAGCCGCAGAAGGTCCGGGCGAGAACCAGGCCCGCTCCGACGGCAAGCATGAATGCAGCGCAAAGCGCCAATCCTCGTCTGCGGAAGAAGCAGCCCACCAAGACAAGGGCAGGGAGAAAGGCCCCTCCGAGATAGGCCAGGCCGAGCCACGGAAGTTCCGCAGCACTTGCCTTGGCGGCCTCGCGCTTCTCGAGCGCGTAGGACCCGATCGCTGCGAAGGGGTCCACGCCATAGCGTTGAAGCATTCGGGCGCGATAGGCCAGCGCCATGCCGAGCGGCACCCCGAGCCAAAGGACCCTCTTGTCGAGACGCCGACTCCTCACCAGGGTGTAGGCGAGAAGCAGCGGAAGGAGCGCGAGACCTACGAATTTCGTGAGAATGCAAAAGCCCGCAAGGAGCGCGCCTGCGGCCAGCCAGCCGGCCCGCTCTGCTTGCAACCCCTGGACCCAGGCCACAACTGCCCCGGTCCACAGCGCCATCGCGAGGACGTCGGCCATGAGCGTGGTGCTCGACACGAGAAAGCCAGGCATCGCGAGTAGCGCGAAGCCTGCAAGAAAAGGAGGAGCCTCGAGCGCAAGCGCGAGCAGGAAGACACAAGCGATTGCAAGGATCGCAGGCAAGAGCATCGCCGCGTGGAGAACGCGTTCGCTCCAGCCCAAGACGGCCCCGACCGCAGCCAGCCAGTACGACACCAGGGGTGGGTTTTCGTTCACACGCGCCATCAGGTCTTTCGTGTAACACCAGTTCACGTCCATTCCATAGAAGTCTGCAGGACTCGTGGCGATGCGCTTTGCCGTCCAGACGTACATCGGATCGTCGAGATGGAGGGGTTTGTCGAGGAAGGGCACGAGGAGGGCAAGCGTCATCAACAAAAGGAAGAAGAGCCCTTTGGCGTGGTGGGTGGGAGACGCCTTGGCCTTTTCCTCCTTTTGCCCGCTCATGCTCGGAGGCTACCTCAGCCGGCGGAAGCCACGGCCACGCTTTTCGGTGGCCGGCGGGACCTCCTCTTAGCGTGAAGACGGTCCTTTGGGCGGACCGTCCTGATGAAAAGGACGCCCCGCGCGATAGAGCGCGAGGCGAGTCTCGATCTCTCCCGCGAGCGCTGCGTTTCCCTCGGCCCGCACGAGATCAAGCGCACGCTCTGCGGCGCGGATAGCCTGGGAGAACTGACCGGCCTCGGCGTAGGCAGCGGCCAGGGTGTCGAGGCCCGTGGGGTCCATTCCGTCGAGGACGAGTGCCTGGAGCGCGAGCTGGACGGCTTCTCCACCGTCGCGATTGCTCGCTTCGGGATCGGTGGCACGAAGCCAGGCCAGATCCCGGGCTGCGCCCGCAAGCGCGGGCCGAAGACGCAGCGCCTCCTCGTAGTGGGCTATCGCCTCCCGCGTGCGGCCTCGCCTGGCCAGGACTTCCGCCAGGCTTTGGTGGCCCTCGGCGAAACCAGGGTTGAGACGCAAGGCCTCCTCGTAGTGCGAGATGGCCTCGTCCTCGCGGCCTTGGCTCGCGAGGTAGCTTCCCAGGTGATAGTGCGCGTCCGCGAACTTGGGCTCGATGCGCAGCGTCTCCCGCCACTCCGCGAAGGCCTCTTGGGTGCGTCCCAAGCTCGCGAGGAGATTTCCCAGGTGGTCGTGTGCCGCGGCAAAATCCGGCTGAAGACGCAGCGCCTCCTTGTAGTGCGCCATCGCCTCTTCCACCCGGCCCACGCGCCCGAGGTGGTTCCCGAGGTTGAAGTGGGCGTCGACGAAACCCGGCGCAAGACGCAGCGCCTCCTCGTAGTG
>DOUU01000250.1 GCA_003520425.1 Deltaproteobacteria bacterium | reverse complement strand
CCTGACGCAGCCCTTCATGGTGACGGTTGCATTTACCGGTAAGGCGGGCCGTACCTGCGAGCTCGAGGGGACCCTGGCCGGCTGCCGGGCGATTCTCGATGGCGAGGCGGATGACTGGAATGAGAGCTCCCTTTACATGGTGGGTGATATCAGCGAGGCGCGCCAGCGCGAGCTCAGCGCCGTGAGGACCTGACGTGAAGCTCTCCATCGCCACGCCTCTTGCCATCATCGTGGAAGTAGACGAGGTCGCGCACCTACGTGCCGAGGACGAGACCGGTGCCTTCGGCATCCTCCCCGGCCATGCGGATTTTCTGACGGCGCTCTCGCTGTCAGTGGCGACCTGGCGCGACCATACCGGCCGCGAGCACCACATCGCTCTGCGCGGAGGCACACTCGAAGTGCGCGGCGGGGACACGATCCGCATCGCCACACGTGAGGCGGTCGCCGATGACGATCTCCGCCGACTCGAGACCGAAGTGCTGACGAGCTTCCGGCGCCGTACCGAGGAAGAGGCGCAGGCGCGCCTTGATGCGCAGCGCCTCTACCTCGCCGCGATCCGGCAGATCTGCCGCTTCCTCAAGCCCGAGCGGCCCACGGGGCCACCGGGTGCTTCCCTGGTCCTGCCGCAGGATGGGCTCGGATCGTGACCGACGGAGATGAACACGAGCTGCGTCTGCAGAACGCCGTGCGTACGCGGCGGGCGCGGCGTGAGGGCTGGCAGCGCGAGGGCGAGCGATCCATGGGTCAGAATCTCGCCATGATCGGNNATCTTCTGGACGCTCGGCCTGCTGGTGGCCGGGCTCGCGCTCGGCTGCACGCTGGCCTGGAAACGGATGCACGGCGCATGAGCTTCCTACACCTGCTCGAGCCACTTCCCATCGCGATGGCGTTTGCCGGCTGCGCCTTCGGCCTCGGTTACTTCGCGCTTCTGAAGCGCACGGTTGTGATGTTATCCCGGCAACGCACCGGGCCCGCCGTGATGGCGCTCACCCTCGGGCGCCTCGGCGCAGCGCTCGTCTTCTTTCTCCTGATCGCAAGACTCGATCCCCTCGGGCTGCTCACGGCGCTTGGCGGATTCCTCGCGGCGCGCGCGCTGGCGCTCCGTGCCGAACGCAGGACCGGCTGATGCAAGAATCTCCGATCATCAGCACGGTCGTCTTCCATTTGGGTCCCGTGCCGATCACGCGTCCGGTGGTAACGACCTGGCTGATCATCGCCGTGCTGTCGGTCCTTGCTCGGCTCGTCACGCGCCGCTTGCAGCGTGTGCCCGATGCGCGCCAAGCCGTGCTGGAGTCCCTGGTCACCGCCATCACCAAGCAGATCGAGGAGGTCATCCGCAAGGATCCCCGGCCCTTTATTCCCTTGCTCGGTACGCTGTTCATCTTCCTCGTCGTGGCGAATCTCAGCGGTCTGGTGCCGGGTCTACAGGCGCCGACCAGCCGGATCGAGACGCCCGCTGCGCTCGCCCTGATCGTCTTCTTCTCGGTTCATTACTTTGGCGCGCGCTCGCGCGGCCTGCGCGGCTACCTGGTGAGCTTCGCCAAACCCCGGCTCATCATGCTGCCGCTCAACGTNNGAGCGGCGAGTTCGTCATCGCGCTCGTCGTGGCGCTCGCGGGCCTTTTCGTTCCGATACCGCTCATGGTCCTCGAAATATTGGTGGGCCTCGTTCAGGCTTACATCTTTACCGTGCTTGCAACCGTCTTCATCGGCGCGGCCGTCGGCGACGCCGAGGGAGGATAGAGGAGGGTCCATGGATCTGAAGCTCATCAGCATCATCGGCGCGGCGCTCGCCGTCTCGATCGGCTCGATCGGCCCGGCTCTTGCGGAAGGTCGCTCGGTCGCCGCGGCGATGGACGCGATTGCACGTCAGCCGGAGGCCGCAGGCACCATTTCCCGAACGCTCTTCGTCGGCCTCGCCATGATAGAAACCATGGCAATCTACTGCCTGGTCGTGGCGCTGTTGCTGTTGTTCGCCAATCCGCTGGCACGCTAGCGATGCACCTCGACTGGTGGACGCTCGGTCTCCAGACCGTCAACTTTGCGGTCCTCGTCTGGCTGCTTCACCGCTTCCTGTACCGGCCGGTTCTGCGCCTCATCGAGACGCGCAGAGCCGAGGTGCAGCAGCAGTACGCAGACGCGAAGGCAGCAGAGGACAAGGCGAAGGCCGAGCTCTCGGCGGTCGAGACCGAGCGCGCCGGAATCACCGCCGAGCGCGAGGCCGCGCTCAAGGCGTCCGCGAAGCAGATCGAGGAGATGACGGCCGAGGGGCGCGCTCGGAGCGAGCACGAAGCGCAAGCTCTGCTCGAGAGCACTCGCAAAACCATCGCGGCTGAGCGACAACAGGCACTCGCAGATGCGCAGCGGCTGTCCCTCGAGCTCGGCGCGCAGTTCGCGCAGCAGCTGCTCACATCAGTGCCCATGGCGCTGCGCGCAGAAGCATGGATCGGGCGCATGGAGCAGTATCTCAGGGACCTCGCACCGTCGGAACGCGATGCCCTCGCCCGCCAGCTGGCCGCGGGCGAGCCCCTGACCGTGGTCACCGCGGCGCCATTGCCGGCCTCCGCTGCCGACTCCTGGCGCGAGCGGCTGTGCCCGCTGCTCGGCAAAGCCATCACGGTTGCCTTCGAGGTGAGGCCCGAGCTCATCGCTGGCGCCGAGCTTCGCTTTCCGACCGCAGTCCTGCGCTTTTCCTGGCAGAGTGCGCTCGAGGCCATGCGCGCGGAGGTGAGCGCCCATGCCGACTCTCACTGAGGAGCTCCACGAGTGGCTCGATCTCAGCCGGCAACGTCTGGGATCCTTGGCGCTGACGCCGCAGCTTGAGCACATCGGCCGGGTACTGCGCGTCGGCGACGGCGTCGCCACCGTGCAGGGACTGCCCGCCGCACGCCTCGACGAGCTGCTCGAGTTCACCGGCGGGGTTCGAGGCCTCGCCATCGATCTCGGCGAGGAGACGATCGGCTGTCTGCTGCTCGGCCCAAGTGAGGGGATACCGGCCGGCAGCATGGTACGCGGCACCGGACAGGTGGCGCGCGTTCCGGTGGGCGAGGCCCTGCTCGGGCGCGTCGTCGATCCCCTCGGTGTACCGCTCGACGGCAAGGGGCCACTCGAGGTCTCGCAGTGGTCCCCGGTTGAGCAGCCCGCTCCCATGATCATCGACCGCGCGCTCGTCACCCGACCGCTGGCGACGGGTTTGCTGGTGATCGATGCCATGATCCCGCTCGGCCGAGGGCAACGCGAGCTCATCATCGGCGACCGGGAGACCGGCAAGACCGCCATTGCGGTCGATACCATCATCAACCAGAAATCGAGCGACGTGATCTGTGTCTACGCCGCGGTGGGGCAAAAGACATCCTCGGTTGCGCGCGTGATCGAGGCGGTGCGTACTCACGGCGCACTGGAACGGTGCATTTTCGTCATCGGCGAGGCGAATGCAGCCCCCGGCTTGCAGTGGCTTACACCTTATTCGGCCTGTTCCATGGCCGAGTACTTCATGGCGCAGGGAAAGGATGTGCTGCTCGTCATCGACGACCTCACGAAGCACGCGGCCGCCTACCGGGAAGTGTCGCTGCTACTGCGCCGGCCGCCGGGCCGTGAAGCCTATCCGGGCGACATCTTCTATATCCATTCGCGGCTGCTCGAGCGCGCGGCCAAGCTGGCCCCTGAGCGCGGGGGCGGCTCCCTCACCGCGCTGCCGATTGCTGAGACACAGGCAGGCAACATCAGCGCCTACATTCCGACCAACCTGATCTCGATCACGGACGGACAGATCTATCTCGATCCGCGACTCTTCTATGAGGACCAGAAGCCGGCTGTGGATGTCGGCAAGAGCGTCTCGCGGGTCGGTGGGAAGACACAGGCACCGGTGCTCAAAGCCCTGTCGGAGAGCCTGCGCCTCGAATACGCCCAGTTCCTCGAGCTCGAGGTATTCACGCGCTTCGGGACTCTGGTCGACGAGCGTACGCGCAAGGTGATCGAGCACGGGCGGCGCATACGTGCAGTGCTTGGCCAGCCGCAGTTTGCACCGCTGTCGCTCGGTGAGGAGGTTGCGCTGCTGTGCGCGCTCAGTGAAGGGGTGCTCGACAGCGTGCCGCTCGATCGTATCACCGCGTTCCGCGAGGCCCTGACACCCTGGCTGGCTGCGCACAGCCCGGAGATTCTGGCCCTCACCGATCGCGCACCCGCGCTCTCATCCGATGCCCGCGTCCGCTTGAGTGCCGCGCTGCAAGCCCTTGCCCGGTCGATTTGCGCTGCTCCGAACGTCCGCGCCGAGCAGCGCACATGACTCGTCTCGCGGACATCAATGAGCACATTGGCAGCATGGCGGAGTTGCTCGAGATCGTCGGCGCGATGCGCTCCCTGGCCGGAATGCGCGTCCAGGAGGCACAGCGCGCACTGCCCGGCATTCGCCGCTACGGCGACTCCGTGGCCGAGGCGATTGGCGCTGCGCTCTTGCTCATGCCCGAGCCCGCCCCCCACGAGCGCCCGAGCGCTGGCCAGCGCGCGGTGATCCTCTGCGCGGCCGAGCACGGGTTCGTCGGCGCCTTCAACGAGAGGTTGCTCGAGGCGGCGGAGAAGCTCCTCGAGCCGGCGGACCTGCTGTTCTTGATCGGTAGCCGCGGAGCGGCACTCGCCTACGAGCGGGGGCGCAACCCCGCCTGGACTCATACGATGGCGAGCCGAGTGGCCGGAGTCCCGGACGTCGTCGATCGTCTGGCGCGTGAGCTCTACTCACGCATCGTCCGCGGGCAGATCGCCCGGATCGAATTGGTCTCGAGCCGCTACCAACAGGGTGCCGCACCCGTGACCGAGCATCGCCTGCTGCTGCCGCTCGACACTGCCGCACTTGCACTCACGCAACCCCGCCAGGCGCCGCTTCACAACCTGCCTCCGACGCGGCTCCTCGAGAGACTCATGGCCGAATATGTCTTCGCGGTGCTGACCGAGGCACTGGTCGAGTCAATTGCGAGCGAAAATGCCGCCCGCTTTGCGGCCATGGAGGCAGCCCATGACAATGTCGAACACAAGCTCGGCGAGTTGCGTCAGGAGGCACGCCAGGCTCGGCAAAGCGAAATCACCGCGGAGCTCCTTGATCTGCTCGCGGGCGCGGAAGCGTTGACACCAGGAACGCAATTTGCCTCACCGAAGTCACCTGCGCTCTCGAGCTCCCGCGCCGACTAAGCTCACTCCTGCTCTCGATCCAGGGCATCCTTTAGCGAGGGGGAAACTTTCGCTGAAACCTGGCGACCAAGAACCTGGCCGCATAGAAGAGTCCCGCAAGCAACGCCGTCAGCAAAATGGCGGTCAACGCGGCGTGGGTAAACCAGTAAAAGAGGGCAGCGCTCGGTGGCATAGGGCTAATTTAGGCCGCCGCCGACACCCGAGGCCATCGGTGGTTTCCGCAAGTCGGGACATGGAATGGGGCTTCCGTGCTGGCAGCTCTTGGCTCAAACCAGCGCCAAGCATAGCCTGCGGCAGGCTAACGCGATCTCAACCGACGCGCTTAGCTTCACCGCGCTCCGCTTGACCGTCCCCGCCTACCGAGACTGAGCTCTCGCTGGACGGTCGAGGTGCGGTCGCTGCGCTTGCACCTTGGATGAGGCGGACGTCCGTCACGGCGCTGCCTATTCCGATGCCCTCGCCGCGAAATACCGCTGCGATCTCTTCGATGATCCGTGTCTGCACGCGCCACATCTGCATGTACGACTCCGCCGGAACCGTCAAGTCGTACTCGATCACCGCGTCGGCAAATCGGCACGCACACGCGGTCGACTCGGTTGCTGATGAGCTGCCGAGTGCACGGGTCGCAGCCCTGAGCAACATCTCAGTTACCCTTGCCGGGGTCACCCTCCAATCCACGCTCACTCGCGTGACCACCATCTTCGGCTCGCTCAAGCGGCTGTGATTGGTGACGACCGCCTTCGCGATAACGCTATTAGGCACGACGACCATGTCGTTCGCGCAGTTCTTGACGCGCGTCGCTCGCCAATTGATCTCGATGACCTGACCCTCGATGCCGTCCGTCACGGTAATCCAATCGCCCGCCGCAAAGGGACGCTCGATGTTGATGGCAAGGCCGGAGAACACATCCGCGAGCGTGTTCTGAAGCGCCAGTGCCAACACGATGGCGAGGACACCAGAGGTAGCGAGGACGCCTGATAGAGACTCCTTGAACACGGTGTCGATGATGCCGACAAACGCGACGACATAGATCAGCGCGGACGCCAGGTCCGCGAATAACCGGCGAGCGTGCGGTACGTTATCGTTCGGAAAGACTGTCCGCCGCAGGATGAGATCAAACAGGCTCTTGGCCAGCCATGCACCGAGCACCCACCAGGCGATACCGAACACCTGAGCAGGGACCCGCAAGCCGTGGGATCCCACGAACAACCATTGCCCGAGCGGATTGCTGGACCGGGGGAACACGGCGGTGATCAGGAAAAGTAGACTTGCACCCCAAAACAGCGAGCGCGGGGCCCGGAAACGTCGCAGCATGCCGCAGCAGAGCAGCGCCACAGCGCATAGCACAAGAATTGCCTCTCGCCAGCCTGCAGTTGAGATCCCGATGTCAGTCATTGCATACCTTCAAATCGGCAAGCGCTGTCGCGATCAATGGCGTACCTATTGTTGATCTCCAAGAGCTGGCCACGCGCCATAGTACCGCTGCGTAAGCATAACCCGTGTCACTTGGCGCCATGCCTGTCGCTGACCGGCATACGAGGTTCCAACTGCTTCACTGCTCTGTCCTCGGCTGCCGCCACCTTCCGCTTGACCGCCACAAAGCTATCGGGGCTCACGGAAATCGAGTCGATGCCGCAGTCGACAAGAAACGCCCCGAAATCCGGATGGTCGCTCGGTGCCTGGCCGCAGAGCCCTACCTTGGCGCGCCCTTCGTGCGCCACCTCGATGACGCGGCGGATCATCCATTTGACGGCCTCGTCCTGCTCGTCGAACAGCCCGGCCAGCTCCTCCGAATCCCGATCTACTCCGAGGGTGAGCTGAGTCAGATCGTTGCTGCCGATCGAGAAGCCGTCGAAGCGCTCAGCGAACTGGCGGGCGAGGATCACGTTCGAGGGAATCTCGCACATGACATAGACTTCGAGGCCGTGCTCGCCCCGCTTGAGACCGTTCTGCGCCATGACCTCGAGCACCCGGTCTGCTTCCTTGACGGATCTGCAGAACGGCACCATCACCACGACGTTCGTGAATCCCATCTGCTCGCGTAGTTTTTTCAGCGCGCGACACTCAAGTGCAAATCCCTCCCGGTAGCGCGGGGAGTAATAGCGCGAGGCACCGCGGAAGCCGAGCATCGGATTCTCTTCCTGCGGCTCGAATTGGGCGCCCCCGATCAGATTGGCATACTCGTTGGTCTTGAAATCACTCAAGCGCACGATCACCGGCTGCGGGTGAAACGCCGCAGCAATCCGCCCGAGCCCGCGGGCAAGGCGGTCGACGAAATACTCCGTCTTATCGCTATAGCCGCGCGTGAGCTCGACGATGCGCTCACGTGCCGTTCGATCAGCGAGCTGGTCGAAGTGGACGAGCGCCATCGGATGGATCTTGATGGAGTTATTCACCACGAATTCCATACGCGCCAGCCCGACGCCGTCCGCCGGTAGCCGCCACCAGCGGAAGGCTGCCGCAGGATTGGCGAGATTGAGCATGATGCGCGTGCGTGTGCGAGGAATTGCCGAGAGAGCGATGTCGCGGCTCTCGTACTCCGCGCGACCCTCATAGATGAAGCCCTGATCGCCCTCGGCGCAAGAAACGGTGACCTCCTGTTCATCGTGGAGGATGCGCGTCGCGTTTCCCGTGCCGACAATCGCCGGCACTCCGAGCTCACGACTGACGATCGCCGCATGTGATGTTCGTCCCCCGTGGTCGGTGACAATCGCTGCGGCGCGCTTCATGATGGGCACCCAGTCCGGATCGGTCGAGTGAGTGACCAGTACCGCGCCATCGACGAAGCGGTCGATCTCCTGCGGGCTCGCGATGAGACACACGCGGCCCGCAACCACCGCCTCACCGATCGCGATCCCCGCGGCGAGCTTCCGTCCCTTCGACCTTATCGAGTAAGTGCGCAAGGCCGTCGTCTCGCGGCGCGACTGCACGGTCTCCGGACGCGCCTGCACCACGAACAGCTGCCCCGTCACGCCATCCTTGGCCCATTCCATGTCCATCGGCTGGCCATAGTGTGTCTCGATGAGACACGCCGAGCGCGCGAGATCGAGGATCTCGGCATCGGAGAGCACATAGGACTCTCGTTCAATCCGCGATGTCGGCACGTTTCGTGTGGGAGCCGGTCCGGCCTCGTAGATCATCTTGCGTTGCTTGCTGCCGAGGGTCTTCTCGATGATGGGCAAGAGGCGCTTATCGGCGAGCAGCGGCTTGAACACCTCGTACTCATCCGGATCAACGGTGCCCTGGACGACGTTCTCCCCGAGTCCCCACGCGGCATTGATAATGACGACCTTGCCGAAGCCGGTCTCCGTATCGATGGAGAACATGACGCCGGCGCCCGCCTTGTCGGCGCGCACCATCTTCTGGACTCCGATCGAGAGGGCGACTTTGAGGTGGTCGAAGCCCTTGGCCTGACGGTAGCTGATGGCGCGATCGGTAAAGAGCGACGCATAGCATCGCCGGCAGGCATCGAGCAGTGCGGCCTCACCGCGAATGTTGAGATAGGTTTCCTGTTGCCCGGCAAAACTCGCGTCAGGCAGATCCTCGGCCGTAGCGCTCGAGCGCACGGCGACATCGGGGTCCGTCTCGCCGAGGCGGCGGGAGAGCTCGCGGTACGCGGCGGCGATGGCCTCCGCGGTCTCGCGCGGCCATTCCCCGCGCAGAAATGCGCGCCGGATCGACTGGCCAGCCTCGGCGAGGGTCGCCTTGCCTGCGGCAAGCTCGTTCAAGGCATTCGAGATGGGTTCCGCCAAGTGGTTTGCCTCGAGGAACCGCCGATAGGCATCCGCTGTCGTGGCGAATCCGGGCGGCACTCTCACGCCCTCGGTTGCCAGGCGGGAGATCATCTCGCCCAGCGAGGCATTCTTGCCGCCGACCCGCGCGACATCACCGCGTCCTACGGACTCAAACCACACGACTTCGGGCATTTGCGCGCGCTCCTGGCTCGCTAAACCTCGCTCGTGCTTTGTCGCACGCTCACTCCTCGAGCTCCATCCGTATTGTCCGCGGCAGCGCCAGCGCTAGCGCGGCTGCCTGATTGTCGCAATGCATGTGCTGACCGCGCGTGCGGTATTCACGTATTGCCATGTGCAGGTCCGAAGTCGCGCAATACTGCGCTTGGTGAACGGCGGCACCCGAGCCGGCAGGAGTTTTTGTGATTGAAGTATTAAGAGACTTTCCAGGCAATGTCATCGCCGTTGTCTGCAGCGGGCGTGTCACGAGACTTGAGTACGACACCGTTCTCGTACCCGTCGTAACCGCTGCTCTGAAGGCGCATCCCAAACTGCGCCTCTACTACGAGACCGGATCTGGGTTCAGCATCGAGCCGAGCGCGATCTGGGAAGACTTCAGGCTCGGCGTCGAGCACCTTACCCGCTGGGCGCGCATTGCTGTGGTCACTGATGTCGAATGGGTTCGGCATACGGTGCGCGCGTTCAGCTTTCTGATGCCCGGTGAGGTACGGACATTCACCACGTCAGAAGCCGCTCGAGCGCGCGCCTGGATCGGTGAGGAGCTTGCGCCGGCCGAATCGTAAGGCGCGGACTCGCATTCAGGCACCCGTCATGGCGCGCACCGTTTTCGTCAGCAGCTAGCCGTTGAGGAAATGGGACTATTGAGCCATGGAGAGCGCTCCACTCGCAGCAATCACCCTCGGCGGACTTCAAGCTCTGTTCGATGAGCTTAAGAATCAAGGCTATCGTGTCGTGGGTCCGGTCGTTCGCGACGGTGCCATTGTCTACGACGATATCGGCGCGGTGAGCGAGTTGCCGCGAGGTTGGAAGGATGAGCAGGACGGAGGGCACTACCGGCTCGTGCGCCGCAGCAATGACGCCCGCTTCGGGTACGCGGTCGGGCCTCATTCTTGGAAGAAGTATCTGCACCCGCCGCTGCAACCGTTGTGGCGTGCTCGCCGGGAAGATGACCGGATGAGCGTCGAACCCGAGCGGGCGGTGCCGGAACGATTCGCCTTCATCGGCGTGCGTGCCTGCGAGCTCAGGGCGATTGCAGTGCAGGACCGGGTCTTGCTCGGCGGCGCGCATGCCGACCTGCACTACCAAGCCCGGCGCAACGGCGCCTTCATTGTCGCCCTCAATTGCTCGCAGGCGGGCGGCACCTGCTTCTGTGTATCCATGAATGCAGGACCGAAGGTCGACTCCGGATTCGACCTTGCACTGACGGAAATCGCCGAGGGCGGTGAACCCCTCTACATCGTGGCGGCAGGATCCGAGGCCGGCCGGAAGCTGCTCTCAGCACTGCCACATCGTGAAGCGCAGAGCCAGGAGGTTGCCGCGGCAGCGGCGATCGTCGCCCGCACGGCAGCTTCCATGGGCCGTGAGATGCAGGCGGACGATGTCAAGGAGCTGTTGCAGCACAATCTTGATCATCCGCGTTGGGATGAGGTCGCCGAGCGCTGCCTGGCCTGCGGCAACTGCACCATGGTGTGCCCGACCTGCTTTTGTACGTCTGTACAGGACAGCAGCGATCTCGCGGGACTCGAATTCTCCCGCTCGCGCCGCTGGGATTCCTGCTTCACGAGCGATTTCTCATACATTCACGGCGGCAGCGTACGTACGAGCACCCGCTCGCGCTACCGCCAGTGGATCACGCACAAACTCGCAAGCTGGTTCGACCAGTTCGGCTCATCGGGCTGCGTCGGCTGCGGCCGCTGCATCACCTGGTGCCCGGTCGGTATCGATATCGCCGAAGAGGTGCGGGCGATTCGTGAATCCGAGCGCCCAAGCGCAGCTGAGCCATCCGGGGAATCGGCTGCCGGGGGCATTACCCCAGTGAAACAGCGCTAGGGGCACGCACAATGGAAGGCCTCGAAGGAATCATCCGCGAGCATCCGTTCTTTGCCGGACTCGATGAGCGCTTCATCGCGCTGGTCTCCGGCTGTGCCAAGAACGTGCGCTTCGAAGCCAAGCAGTACCTGATCCGCCACGATGAGCCGGCCAACGAGTTCTATCTTGTGCGCCATGGCCGCGTCGCCCTCGAGATCGCAGCGCCCGGTCACGGCGCGCTGACCTTCCAGACACTCGGCGCCGGGGACATCGTCGGCGTATCGTGGCTCATCTCGCCGTATCGCTCGCAGTACGACGCGCAGGCGCTCGAGCTCACGCGCGCCATCGCGATCGATGGGGGCTGTCTGCGCACGAAATGCGAGTCGGATCACGATCTCGGCTACGAGATGATGAAGCGCGTAGTAGCCATCCTCGTCCAGCGACTGCACGCGACGCGATTGCAGATTCTCGATGTCTATGGCCGCTGAGGGCGCGGCCTCTGCGGCGGCCGGGGTGGCAGGCAAGCCAGCCGGCCCTGATCCGTGGCTGCCCCGCCTCGGAAGGATCGTGAGCCGACGGCGCGACAGCCGCGACGCCTGGACCTTGGAGATCCGCGAGCAGATCCCTCAGAGTGCGTCCTTCCGGCCCGGGCAGTTCAACATGCTGACCGCATTCGGCATCGGCGAGGTTCCGATCAGTCTGAGCGGCGATCCTGCCGCCATGGACCGGCTGATCCATACCATACGTCCCGTCGGTCCCGTATCGACTGCGCTCGCGCAGATGCGCCCGGGCGCTGCCATCGGCCTGCGGGGTCCCTTTGGAAGCGGCTGGCCACTCAGACAGGCGGTCGGAGGGGACGTGCTCGTCGTCGCCGGCGGCCTGGGTCTCGCGCCGCTGCGGCCCGTGCTCTATGCGCTCCTTGCCGGACGGGAACGCTACGGCCGCATCACGCTGCTGTACGGCAGTCGCAGTCCGGATGACGTACTCTTCCACCGCGAGATCGTGTCCTGGTCGCGCCGGCAGCGCATCGAAGTGCACGTCACCGTCGACCACGCCGCCTCCGGCTGGGACGGTCATGTAGGCGTCGTGACCACGCTCGTGCCACGGGCGCAATGCGAGCCGCAGCGCACTGTGGCCTTGGTCTGTGGTCCCGAAGTCATGATGCGCCTGACGGTTGCAGCGCTTCACGCTCATGGTATTCCCCACGAGGCCATATACCTGTCCATGGAACGCAACATGAAGTGCGCGCTGGGACTCTGCGGTCGCTGCCAATTGCAAAGCGTGCTTGTCTGCCGCGACGGCCCCGTGTTCCGCTACGATCGGGTTCGCGGGCTGTTCGCCCACAAGGAACTCTGAGATGGCGACTGCAGCAGGCAAGCCCCGGCTCGCCGTCTTCAAGTTCGCTTCCTGCGACGGCTGTCAGCTGACTCTGCTCGACTGCGAGGAGCAGCTGCTCTCGGTTGCCGACGCGCTCGAGATAGCCTATTTCCCCGAGGCGACGCGCGCGGACCTCAAGGGCCGGTACGATCTTGCGCTGGTCGAGGGATCGATCACGACCGAACACGATGCACAGCGCATTCACGAGGTGCGCCGCCGTTCGCGCACACTCATCACCATCGGCGCGTGCGCAACCGCGGGAGGCATCCAGGCCTTGAGGAACTTCGCCAATGTCCGCGCCTACGCCGCGGCCGTCTACGCGCATCCGGAGTATGTCCGCACGCTCGCGACCTCGACCGCCATCGCCGATCACGTCACCGTCGACTTCGAGCTGCGCGGCTGCCCCGTCAATAAACAGCAGCTCCTCGAGGTCATCAGTGCGTTCCTCATCGGGCGCCGTCCGGTCACGCCGCCACACAGCGTCTGCCTCGAATGCAAGCTCAGCGGCAACGTCTGCGTGATGGTGGCGCGCGGCACTGCCTGTCTGGGCCCGGTCACGCACGCCGGCTGCGGCGCACTATGTCCCGCCTATGAGCGCGGCTGCTACGGTTGCTATGGCCCGATGGAGACGCCGAATTCGGTCTCTCTGAGTCGCCGACTGCGCGCAGTCGGCCTGGATGAGCAGGTGCTCAAACGCATCTACCGCACCTTCAATGCCGCGGCTCCGGCGTTTCGCGAGGAGAGCGAACGCCATGGCGGTTAGGACCGTCAAGGTCGATTACCTCGCCAGGGTCGAGGGCGAAGGCGCCCTCAAGATCATCGTGCGCGATGGCGCCGTCAAGAGCGCGGAGCTCAACATCTTCGAGCCGCCCCGCTTTTTCGAGGCGCTGCTGCGCGGGCGCGACTTCACGGAGGCGCCGGATATTACCGCGCGAATCTGTGGAATCTGTCCCGTCGCCTACCAGATGAGTGCCGTGCACGCGATGGAGCACGCCCTCGGGGTGAGAGTGGATGGACCGCTCCGTGCCCTGCGCCGGCTGCTCTACTGCGGAGAGTGGATCGAGAGCCATACCCTGCATATCTACATGCTGCACGCGCCCGACTTCATGGGCTACGCCGGGCTGATCGACATGGCGCGCGAGCACGGCGATATCGTCCGTCGCGGGCTTGACCTTAAGAAGGCTGGTAACGATCTCATGGCGCTGCTGGGCGGGCGCGAAATCCATCCCATCAATGTGCGGGTCGGAGGTTTTTATCGCATCCCGCAGCGGCGCGAGCTGCGGGCATTCGTGGA
>DOUU01000174.1 GCA_003520425.1 Deltaproteobacteria bacterium | reverse complement strand
GAACGGAGATTTCTCGCGCTGGGTCCAAGAGGTCATCGGCGATGCAGAGCTCGCGGCTGAGATTCGCTCCATTGAGATGGACTGGCGGGCCGGCCGCACCGATCGGCCCTGCGAACGAATCGCTCGTCTCATCCGAGAGCGCTACGGGTCCGTGTAGTCTCGCGGGGGCCAGCCGGCGGCACTGAGATCACGGCCTCAAGGGTGAGACCAACTCCACAGACTGAACGTGCGACGTTCTGACCCATCGGCAAGCGTCGATTCGCAAGAATCGGCCGTGTCCTTTTGAGCCACGCAGATCAGAGGCGCGCGCCGTCGAGAAGGCCCTGACGAAGGTACGCCTTTTGCAATGGAAACCGAGTTGCATATGGCGACGGCTAAGCGTCCTCAGCGCGTGAGAGAACTGATGCTGCGGGACATCGTGACTGCGTCGCCAGAAACAAGCCTGGGTGACGCCGAGGCTCTCATTCGGGCTGCAGGCTTGCGCCATCTGGTGGTCGTAAAGGACGGAATTGTGGTCGGTCTCGTCTCGCACCGCGAGCTCTTGGATAGGTGCTTGGCAGTGCTGCGCGAGAGAGTGGGACCGGGCGGCGCAGACAACTTGAGCTCGATCACGATCGAGAACCTGGTCCGCAACGAACCCGTTACGATCACTCCGGAAGCTTCGCTCGAAGCCGCTGCGAGCCGTATGCTCGCACTGCGGATCGGCTGCCTGCCGGTTGCGATGCCCTCACCGCGGGGGCTGCGTCTCGTGGGACTCCTGACCGAAGCCGACCTCCTCCGTGCCGCCTACCTGCCCGCTTCGCCAGGGTCCCGCGGCTGACCGGAAGAGGCAGGAAAGCGGATTCGGAACTCCGCCCCTTCCCCGGGTTCGCTTGCGACCTCGATCTGGCCTTCATGGTCGTCCACGATGGCGCGCACCACGACAAGGCCAAGGCCGCTTCCCTGACCGGCTTCCTTCGTCGTGTAGAACGGCTGAAAGATCTGGGAAAGCTGGTCCTGTGGGATGCCGACACCCGAATCGCGGACGCGCACCTCCACTCCCGCGTCGCCCAGCGTCCCGAGGCTCACCATAATCATTCCGCCTTGGGGCATCGCGTCAACGGCGTTGAGCAGGAGATTCAAGAAGAGCTGCTGAAGCTTCTCCGAGTCTCCGCGAATCTCTGGGACCGGCGCAAAGCGCCGCTCCACTTCGATCCCGCGCCGGTCAAATTTCTCAGCCAGAAACGAGAGCGAGTTCTCGAGGATGGCGGCCATGGAGACCGGGATGCGCACCGGCTCCCGCGGCCGCGCAGCGCTGAGCAGGGTCTGAATGAGGCGCGAGATCCGGTCGATCTGCTCCCGGATCGTGCGCAGACGCCAGCGCCCCCGCTCGTCGCTCACGGAGGACTCGAGCAGCTCGGCATGGCCTTGGATGACACCCATCGGCGTCCCAACCTCGTGAGCAAGCCCCGCCACGAGCGTTGCGACCGAGGCGAGGTCTTCGGCGGCGCGCGCGCGCCGCTCGGTCTGCCTGAGCTCCGCGCGCTGGTCTTCGAACTCCTGGGCGAGGTGCCGCCCCGCCGCCGCGAGCTCGCGGTTTAGGTACTCGAGCTCCCGGTCGTGGCGCCCGATGTACGCCTCCATGGCAACAGCTGCGTCGAAGAGAAGCTGCTTCACGAGGGCGGAGAGCGTCCGCTCCACGCGATGGGGTTCGCTCCGGTAGGTTTCCATCACGGCCGGCGCAAGAATCGAGAAGTAGATCGCGTACGCGCCAAGATACCAGCGCGGCTCGAGTCCGATTCGCTCGTGTGTCTCTCCGATCGCGAGCCGGTCGGCCAAGAACTCATCGTCGTAGGAGGCGGTTCCGAGAGACAGCAGGTAGTCGCGCTGCTTGTGGAGGAGACGCTCCTTCACCCCGGGATCGCGCAGAAGCTCCCGGGTCCGCTGGAAGGAGAGCAGGTGCCGATAGAACGCGGCGACGAGCGCCTCGGCGTGCCGCTCGAGGAGCGGCTTTAGAGCCCGAAGATAGCTCTGCTCCTCATCGCCAAGTCCGAGAAAGGCGAGCCGCTGCGCGGTGTCTTCCTTGGGCATCGAAAGTCGAGACCTCAGCAAAGAAGATGCCATCGCAGAGCGGGCGGGACAAGCCGCCACAGGGGAGACCCGCCGCCGCAGCCGTTTGGGACAGAGCGCTGCACAGGCCCTTCCCACATGGCTTCCCCGCCCTTCGCGCGTGGCACGACATTTGCCGTCCACGATGGCGGGGAAAGCCGAGGAGAAACGATGTCTGATTTCCTTTCGATGTACTCCGTCCAGCACTGGCTCGAGTCCTGTCCCCAGGGCTACCTCGTGGGAACCGAGTTCGGCCACCCACCGGGCGAGAGCGAGTCCGAGCTCATCGTCTCCGATCCGCTGCTGCGCGAGCAGGCCATCGGGACCACGGTCCAGCTTGTGGTCGGGGAGCGCTGCGCCCTCGCCGCCTCTTCGGGCCTCATCAACTCCGCCCCCGACGAAGCGAGCAAGCGCTTTCTCGCAACCCAAACCCTCGATGAGGCGCGACACGTGGAGATCTTTACCCAGCGCCTCTTCGACCTTGGCCTCAAGAAAAGTGAGCTCGAGAGCGCGATCGAGCAGTACGCCAACCCGAATCTCATGAAGTTTGCGGAGGTCCTGCTGGAGAAGGTGGACCGCAAGGACTTTGTGGCCGGTGTGGTGGGGCAGAACGTTGTGCTCGAGGGCATGGCGTTTAGCGTCTTCGAGATGATGTATGCAGGGAGCCAGACCCTGAACCCGAAGTTCGCTCACACCCTCTCGGGAACGATTGCCGATGAGCGACGGCACGTGGGCTTTGGCGAGAACCGGATCGGTTCGCTGATCCAAGAGCATCCGGAGAAGAAGCCAGCGATTGAGCGCATGCAAAAGGAGATGTCCTACTACATGCTGGCGACCTTCGCGGACTCCTTCCGCAACAATCCGGCGCGCGAGGAGTTCAAGAAGCTGCGCATGTCCACGTCCGGTGCACCCAAGGCCGAGTGGCACGGTGCCGACCTCAATGCCCTCGAGCCGGAGGAGATGGAGAGCCTGCTCGCGGACACGGTGTTGAAGGAGTTCAAGGTCCGCCTGGGACGGATCGGCATCGAGTACCAGACTCCGATCCGGCCCTAGCGCAGGAGGCCGCGGTGGAGCGAGGGACCCGGGACGAAGCGGCGGACGTCCACGCACTGGAGCCGGAGGCCTTTCTCGAGGAGGTGCACTCCTTCGAGTTCTGGTTCCAGTCCGTCCAGGGCTATCTCGCGGGTCTGAGCTTCGGACACCGGCCGGACGTGCACGGTGCCCCCCTCGCTCCCGACGAGCGGGAGCGACTCGTGACGGTCCTTTGCAACTACTGCGTCGGCGAAACGGCGGCGCTCGAGGGCGCGAGCGGGCTTGTGGCCATTGCTCCAAACCGGCTCACCAAGGTCTTCCTCGCCACCCAGGTCGCTGACGAGGGCCGCCACCTCGAGGTGCTGCTCCACCGGTTGGCTGAGCTCGGGATTCCCGCACCGGAGAGCGAGATCGAGCGACGCGCCTCGCGGAGCCTTCTCCACTTCAAGCGCAGGCTGCGGGAGCTGGTGGAGAGTCGCGACTGGGAGGCAGCGATCTTCGCACAGAACGTGATCCTCGAAGCGATGGAGTTCACCGTCTTCCAGAGTCATGCCCGCACTGCCGACCTCGTGACGCGGGAGGTGCTGCAAGGGATCGTGAAGGACGAGCGCCGCCACATCGGTTTCGGCGAGAACGAGCTCGGGCGTCGGCTCCAAGCCTCGCCGCACATCCGCGCCCGCATCGGCGAGGTCAAGAAGGAGCTCGATCACTGGGTTCTCGAGAGCTTTGAAGAGACGCTGCGCGAGATCGGCGTCCCGAACGAGGAGCGCCCGGAGCTCGGCCGAAGCTACCTCGAGGTCGTGGCTCGCCTCGGCTTCGCGTGAGCACAGACCCTCTCCTCCGCCACGATGACCTACAGGAGGCCGTGCCGCGGCAGCGCTTCCTCTTGGAGGACACGGGGTTCGATGAGGTCCCTCCGAAATACCGGCGCTTCTACCGCAAGTGGAGAGGTCCGGGCGACGCCCTCGCTGCGAACGAGGTGATCTGTCCGGTGTGCAAGGTCGTGATCCGCTCGACCCGTGAGCTGCGTCCGGGCGACCGCGTCTACTGCATGCCGTGCATGTCCCGCCTTGTGGTGGTGCGCGCGGAAGACGGTGGCTTGGAAGCCCGGGTCGCCTACTAGAGTCCCGGCGAGGATCCCTACGCTTCCAGCGCCGCGATGCTGCCCCGGGCGAGGACGCTCTGGAAGGCCTCTCGAATCGTGGCGCGGGCTGCTTCGATGCGCTCCCTCAGCTCACCTGCTCCGCCCGGAGGGTCCGCGAGCTCGGCAACGAGCGCGAAGGCTTCGCTCCTGGGATCGAAGACCTCGACCGCACGCCCCCTCACCCAGCGGGCCAGGGCCTCGATCTCGCGCAACTCGCTGTACGCATCGAGCAGGCGCTCGAGCGGGGCACCCGCCACCACGCTGCGCAGCATGGCCGGATTGCTCGGGATCTCGAGCGGCGGCCGCTCGCCCCCTCGCTCGAGAATCCCGCCGGCAGCAAGAAAGTCGACGTCCATGAGCCCGCCCGGCCCTGTCTTGAATGCGATCTTTCCCGAACGCTCCTCCTTTTCGGCCCGTTCTTGCTCCACGCGCGCGCGCATCTTCGTCACCTCGTCCCAGGGAGATGCCCCCCGCGAGAGCACCCGCCCTCGCGTTCGCACCAGAGCCTCTCCTGCGCCCACGAGGTCGCCCGCAATGGGCCGTGCGCGCATCAAGACGAGGTGCTCCCACAGCTGAGCATCGCGCTCCTGATACGCGGCGAAGGAGTCGTAGGACGTGACAAGCAGTCCCTGGCCACCCGAGGGACGAAGCCTCGTGTCGACCTCGTACGCCACGCCAGCGCCCGTCATCGTGGAGAGATAGGCGACAAGGCGCTGTCCAATGCGCGAGGCAAGCGCAATCGCCTCAGGGCCGCCGCGCTGCAAGAAAATGAGATCGAGGTCGGAATGGTAGGTGAACTCGCGGCCTCCGATCTTTCCCATCCCGATGACGGAAAGAGGCTCGGCCGAAGGGGTGCGGGCCTGCGCCTCGGAAAGCGCGCGGCGCACCACGTTCTCAGCGAGCGCGGAGAGGAAGCAGGAGGCTTCGGCAAACGAGACGAGCCCGCCGAGCTGGACGCAGGCCACAAAGAGGGTTTCGCTGCGTCGCAGGATGCGCAGCTCATCGAGGAAGGCCTCGAGGTCCGCAGCCGGCGGGATCGCCTTGTCCTCGAGGAGCCTTGCAGCGTGCTGCGCGAGAATCCCGCTCGCGGTCTCGGACGAGCACTCTGCGATCGACTCCAGGAGCGCGGGGCGTGTGGCGAGCAGGCGGGCGGAATGGGCGCTCGTCGCGAGGACTCGAGCCACGCCGCAGAGAGCACCCCCTTCAAGCCTCCGGGCAGCCGCGTCGCCTCCGCGCCTCGCAAGAAATGCCTCGCCGTTGACGCTCATCCTGCGCGCAAGGCGCTCGGAGCCCAAGGTCTCCGCCAGTCGCCGCTCAAGCTGCGGCATCGTCGCCTGCGCCGAGCAGCAGCGCTTCGAACTGCCTGCGCACCTCGGTTCGCACCGTCGTCCAGTCGTCGAGCAGGCGATCGCGCGCGCGCTCGCCCTCCGGCTCGGCGTAGCCCATGCGACGCGCCAGTGCGATTTGCCCGAAGCGCTCGCGCGGGAAGCTCTGCGTCTGGCGCTCTTCCACCATCTGGAGCGCGTGCTCGGCACGTCGCAGCCAGGTGTAGGCCTCCGAGAGGTCGGCCACGGCCGTCTCGGGCAGGAGCCCAAGCCGCCCGAGGACGGAAAGCGCTTCCAGCACGCTCCCTTGGCGGAGCTCCTTCAAGCGACCCCCATGGAAGAGCTGAAAGGCTTGAACGAGGAATTCCACGTCCCGGATCCCGCCAGGCCCTTCCTTGAGGTCCGCCTCGATGTCGCGCCCGGCGCGACGGCGCTCGTCCTCGATGCGCGCTTTCATCGCACGCACGGCCCGCGCGACCCCGGGGTCGATGAGACGCCGGAACACGAAGGGGGCGATCGCCCGCTCGAAGGCGCGGGCGGGCTCTTCGGGTCCCGCGACAAAGCGCAGCCGGATCAGCATCTGCCGCTCCCACTCCATGCCGAAGGACTCGTAGTAGTCGAGGGCGGCGTTCACCGAGTTTGCAAGCGCCCCCTGCGGCCCCTCCGGCCGCAGATCCAGATCCACCCGGTACGCAAAGCCCTCCTCGGTGGGCTGCTCGAGACCCGCCTTGAAGGCCCGAACGAGACGCGCCACATCCGCATTGCGCGCGGCGTTCTCTGCCTCGCCAGGCGTGTCATACAAAAAGAGAAGGTCGACGTCGGAGGAGAAGTTGAGCTCCCGCCCTCCGAGCTTTCCGAGGGCGAGAAGCGTGGGCGGGGGCGTGCTGGTCTCCTCCGCCGCGCAACCAAGGGCCGCGCCCAGGCAGCGATCGGCTAGGTCGGAGAGCTCGCGGGGGCTGTCGGAAAAGGGCCGGCCGAGGAGGTCACGCGCGGCGATGCGGAGGAGCCCGCGATACTTGCAGATTCGAACCGCGCTCCAGGATCCGCTCGGCCTCTGCCCGGGCGCCTCGGGAATCGGCCCTTCGAGCTCACGCAAGAGCGCAAGATCACGCAGGAGAAGCCGCGCAAGAAAGTTGCTCGCACCCAGAACCACCGGTACTGCCGGTGCCCGGCCAAGGTCGAGAGGAGCGCTGCAGGCCTCTCGGCAGGCGCCCGCGAGCTCGTGCAAACGCGCGGCGGCGAAGCCCGGGCGTGCAGACAAAAGGAGGGCCGGAGCCCAGAGCTCAAGCTGCGGCGCGAGGTCGGGGTGCTGCGCGGCCCGGACAAACGCAAGGGCCGCACCCGCCGGCTCGGGCTCCCCGGCGATCGCGAGAAGCCCGGGATCGGGGTTGCCGTGCTTGAGTCCTTCGACGAACGCGCGAGAGAGCGCGTCCCCGGCGCCTCCGCCGTGCATGGCGCCTCCCATTTTCCAGCCGCCCCGATCTTCGGAGCCTGCGCCGCTCCTGCGCCTCTAGCAATTCAGCCGCCTGCCGTCGATGCGACCTCCGCCGGGTGCGGCGCAGGGGCCGGCGCTAGGGTGCCGCCAGCGCGGAGGTCTTCAGAGCGGCAGAGTGGTAGGGCTCGGCTAGAGCGATCTTTACGGGCTGGCCCTCAAAAAACGTAACCGCCCCAAAAAATCCGTTTGCGACAGCCGTCTTCTCGATGTCCCACGCGTTCCCGCTGCGCCGCGAGAGCGCATCGATCGTCTCCCCCTGCTTGGCATGGGCGATGCGCAGCCGGGAGACCAACACCGAGAGGCGCTCCTCCTCGCTAAGAGGGCGAAAGCTCCGCGTGGTGCTTTGAGCGCGGCCGAAGTAGCCGGACGCCACCAGAGAGCGCGCGGCGACGCTGATGCGGTAGACATGGCCGCGGTAGGCGATCCACGTGAGCTGGCCTGCCACATCCCCTTGTGCGGTCGGGACGCGGCCCCGAACCTGGTAAGCGGGCAGGTCTCCGATGTAGATGGACTGAGCCTCCTCCACTTGGGCATGCATCTTGACCGCTCGCCCCGCCAGGAACTTGTCCGCCGCTTTCTTCGGGTCGCTCGTCTCCGGCTCCATCTCAAGAGCGATCCGCGCGTCCCGCTTCGGGGAGACGGCGCCCACGGCGGAGGCCGTGTTGACCGTGGTCCAGCCTTCCGGGAAGGTGAGCGTGAAGTCGAGATCGGGATGGACGAAGCGGCTCCCGCGGAAGATCCCCTCCGCCGGATTCTCGTCCAATACAAGGCCCTCGATCTCGTGCAGATAGCCCTCGGGGTTTGAGGCAATGGGCGGAGTTCGCGTCCAAGCCATCTCGCGCGCCCGCGTCTCTGTCGACGCGATGCGCTCGGCGGTGCCAGGGTGGGTGTCGAAGAAGCCGGGAACACGCTGTGCTCCAAGCATGAGGCGCTCTTCGCCGCCAAGGCGCTTTAAGAACTCGCCCATGGCTCGCGGGTCGTAGCCGGCCGCCGCCGCCAAGTGCTGGCCCCCTTCGTCTGCGGCTCGCTCCTCGTCGCGCTGGTAGGCAGCCATATAGGCCGCGCGGGCGAATCCGAGGGAGAAGGGACCAAGGCGCATTTCCGTCTGCTGCGCCGCCGCTTGATGCCGCGCAGCCGCGTGTGTGATCTCATGACCCAGCACGCAGGCGAGTTCGTCCTCGGAGTTCACCAGGGCGAGGAGGCCTCGAGAGACGAAGATCACGCCGCCGGGCAAGGCGAAGGCGTT
>DOUU01000095.1 GCA_003520425.1 Deltaproteobacteria bacterium | reverse complement strand
CTTGCGGCTCTTTTGAACAGCCATTGGATCAGCTCCTAACTCGATTCACTTCAACGTTTTAAAAGGTCCGCCAGCCGCGCGAACGGCCTGTGCGTTTCTTGCCCGTGTTCCCCGGCGCCGCTCTCCGCTGGCGCCCCCGCACACCGCTCGCCCTCGCCGTGCAGAGCCACGATGGGCAGTGTCAGCAGCANNCTCGGATGCGACCAGCGCAACCGTGACGACGGTGTCGATGGGTACGCTCATCGGCTGCATGCATCGCTGGCACTCGAGTGTCGCCGCCCCACGCACCGTGAGCTCCGCCACCGCAAGCCCCTGCGCGCGCACAAAGCGCGCGCGCCCCGCGACGCTCCCTGCAACGCCCGCCGCCAAGCGCGGCAGCTGCGCGAGCGGAACGGCAAAGTCGACCTCGGCTCCGCCGTCAGCCAGCCGGTCCACTTCGAGCGGCCTCGACCAGGGCTCCGACATGGGGCGCGTATAATAGGTAGCGAGTCCTCCCAAGTCAAAGCCGGATTTGGGGCTAAGCCATTGTTTCTCGAAGGCGATTCACACGCCTGAGCTTCCGCGTGCCGCAACTGATTCTCGCCTCGACCTCCCCCTACCGCCGCGAGCTCCTCGCGCGCCTCGCGCTCGACTTCGAAGTGGTGGCGCCCGGGGTGAGCGAGGAGCCTCGCCGTGGGGAATCCCCGACGGATCGCGCATTGCGCCTCGCGACCGCCAAGGCGCAGGCGGTGAGCGAGCGTCACCCGGAGGCCCTCGTCATCGGGAGCGACCAGGTGGCAGCCGTGGGCGGCGAGGTCCTCGACAAGCCGGGCGATGCCCCGCGCTGCCGCGAGCAGCTGAGCCGGCTGAGCGGCCACACTGCGCATTTCTACACCGCCGGCGTGCTGCTCGGTGCCCGCATAGGCCTGCACCTCGCGCACGTAGACACAACCACGGTGGTATTCCGTGCACTGACCCCGGGTGAGATCGATCGCTATGTCGAGCGTGAGCAGCCGCTCGACTGTGCCGGCGGCTTTCGCGCCGAGGCCTTAGGGATTGCGCTCTTCGACTGCATCGAGAGTCAGGATCCGACGGCTCTCATCGGCCTGCCGCTCATCTGGCTCGCGGGCGCGCTGCGCGCCGCGGGCTATCGGCTGCCGTAGCCCTTCAGGCGCGGCCCAGCCGCGAGCTTCTCGAGCACCGCGGTCAGCTCGGCCGGGAGCGGGGTGTTGACGCTGAATTCGCCCCCCTGCGGCCAGGTGAAACTCACGCTCGAAGCATGCAGGAACATGCGCGTGAGCCCCAGCGCGCGCAGCTCGCGGTTGAAAGTGCCGTCGCCGTACTTGGCATCCCCGGCCACCGGGTGACCGGCGTGCGCGGCGTGGACGCGGATCTGATGCGTGCGTCCGGTGTCGAGCGTGACCTCGACGAGCGTTGCCACGCGCCCGAAAAACTGCACCGGCCGGAAGCGGCTCGTCGAGGGCTTGCCGGAGGCGTGGGCGCGCACCGTGCGCTCGCCGCCGACGCGCGTATCGGTGCGCAGCGGCACATCGATGCGCTTCTCGCCGAGCTCCCAGCGGCCCTTGAGGAGCGCCAGATAGCGCTTCTCAAACCCGTCCTCACGCAGCAGCGCGTGCAGCGTACGCAGCGTCGCGGTATCGCGTGCCACCAGTAGGCAGCCGCTCGTGTCCCGGTCGAGGCGGTGCACGAGCTCGAGGGATTCCTGCGGCCGCAGCACGCGCAGCGCCTCGATGACTCCCGAGCTCACCCCGCTGCCGCCGTGCACGGCGACCCCGGCAGGCTTGTCGAGCACCAGGAGCCGCGCATCCTCGTGGATGACGGCGCCGCGGATGCGCGCGAGCAGGTCCGCCGCCGGCCGGCCCGGCTCCGCCGCGGGCATCACCCGCACCGGCGGGAGGCGGATCCGGTCCTGAGCCTTGAGGCGCGTCTCGGGCCCCGCACGGCGACCGTTGACGCGCACCTCTCCCTTGCGGATCACGCGGTAGACGCGGCTGCGGGGCACGTCGCCAAGGCGTCTGCGCACGAAGTTATCCAGGCGCTGGCCGGCCTCCTCCGCCGTCACTTCGAGGTGCTGTACGGGGGTGCGGGGTTCCCGGCTGTCCTGCTCCGGCAAAGGGTTCCTCAACGTAAGGCATTGTTTCTACAACGGTCTCTCAGCTATACTCTCATCGTCGTCCGCCAAGCGGACACGCCAATCGGTGGCGGCAGTGGCCGCCGCCCGTTTAGTTGGTCTCTTGAATGAGGCCATCGCTTGGGCCGCCAAGATCGCGCCGGCTGCGTCGAATACCGAGCTTCGGACTTCCGCAGTGGGCGCCGTCGGTTGAGTTCACCGAAGGTTACCTTTAGGACCGCCCCATTGGACCGCGGTCATCAACGTGAATAACGAGACTCGCTCTCATTCGCCGGGTTTAGGAAATCTTCGCTGCCGCGGGTCAACCCCGTGGCCACCCGAGGTGTGCTTGCCGGCCCTTCACCGCACAGTAGGGGCACATGAAGAGAATGCTAGTGAATGCAACTCAGGAAGAGGAGTTGCGCGTCGCTCTGGTTGATGGACAGAAGCTGTTTGACCTGAGTATCGAGTTACCTTCCCGCGAGCAGAAAAAAGCCAATATCTACAAGGCCCGGATCTCCCGCATCGAGCCCTCGCTCGAGGCCTGCTTCGTCGATTACGGCGCCCAGCGCCACGGCTTCCTCCCCCTGAAGGAAGTTTCCAAGGAATTCTTCCGCCAGCAGCCGCAGGGCGGCCGCATGAACATCCGCGAGCTCCTCTCGGAGGGGCAGGAAGTCATTGTGCAGGTCGAGAAGGAGGAACGCGGCACCAAGGG
>DOUU01000434.1 GCA_003520425.1 Deltaproteobacteria bacterium | reverse complement strand
TTCTTCATCTTGTAGCTGAACATCGCCGGATAGCGCCCGTCGATCTCAAGCTTGATTCCCTCGGGCAGGACGCCCGCGATACTCTCCAGCAGCGCCTCCTGCTCGCGCTCGCCGGCGCCGGCCTCGGGGCGCGCGTGATCGGGCGGCCGGTCCGCTCGCTGGCGGAGGCCGCGCACCGCGTGGCGGAGGGCGACTACACGGCCGCGGTCGAGGTCCACACGCGGGACGAGATCGGCGACCTGTCGGAGTCGTTCCGCCGGATGGTCGAGGAGCTCAAGGCCAAGCAGCAGCTCGTCGAGGTGATGACGGCGTCCTCGAGCACCGTGACCCAGCCGATCTACACGCCGGAGGGCGGCGTCGCGACGCCCACCATGGCGCGGCAGATGGAGGCGTCGCCGGGGATGCTCCGCTCGGGGCACATCTTCGCCAGGCGCTACGAGATCCGCGGGGTCGTCGGCATGGGCGGGATGGGCGTCGTGTACCGCGCGTGGGACGCGGAGCTTGGCGAAGCGGTCGCCATCAAGACGCTGAAGGCGGAGGCCCTCCGGGCGGAGCCGGCGGCGCTCGAGCGCTTCAAGCAGGAGATCCGCCTGGCCCGCAAGATCACGCACCGCAACGTCGTCCGCACCCACGATTTCGGCGAGGTGGACGGCGTCTACTTCATCACGATGGAGTTCGTCGAGGGGCAGTCGCTCAAGCACCTGATCCAGACCCGCGGCTCGCTTCCCATCAACGTCGTCCTCACGGTGGGCAAGCAGCTCTGCCGGGCGCTGGAGGTGGCGCACGAGCAGGGCGTGATCCACCGGGACATCAAGCCGCAGAACATCATCGTCGAGCCGTCGGGCACGCTGAAAGTGATGGACTTCGGCATCGCCCGCGTGGCGGCGCGGAGCGAGGGGATGACGCAGGCCGGCATGGCGGTCGGGACGCCCGAGTACATGGCGCCCGAGCAGCTCCTCGGTCAGGACGTGGACTTCCGCGTGGACGTGTACGCCGCGGGCGCGGTGCTGTACGAGTCCCTCACCGGACGGACCCCGTTCGTGGCGGACACGCCGGTCACGCTGATCGCGAAGCAGCTCGAGGAGACGCCGCCGTCTCCGCAGTCCCTGAACGCCGACGTCCCGGACGCGCTCGCCGCCCTGGTGCTGCGCGCCCTCAACAAGAACCGCGACGAGCGGCCCCAGAGCGCGACCGAGATGTACACGGCCCTCGATGCCATCGCCGTCTAAGAAGGCCGCCCCGGACCCCTTCCCGATCCGCACGCGCGGCCTGACCAAGCGCTACGGCCGGGTCACCGCGCTCGAAGACCTCACCCTCGAAGTCGGCGACGGCGAGGCATTCGGATTCCTGGGCCCCAACGGGGCGGGGAAGACGACCACGATCCGCCTGCTGCTCGGCCTCCTCAGGCCGAGCGGCGGCGAGGCCATCGTGCTGGGGAAGAAGGTCGCGCGCGCCGTGGCCTGGCGCGGCGACGTGGGATACCTGCCGGGCGACATGGCGTTCTGGCCGCGCCTGTCGGGCCTGGACACGCTGGACTTCCTCGCGCATCTCACTGGGAAGGCGCCGACCGCCCGCGCCGGACTGCTCAAGCGCCTCGCCCTCGAGCCGGCGGAGCTGGCGCGGCCGGTCCGCACCTACTCGGACGGGATGAAGCAGAAGCTCGGCATCGTGCAGGCCCTCCAGTGCACGCCCCGCCTCGCCCTGCTCGACGAGCCGACCAAGGGGCTCGACCCGCTGATGCAGCAGGCCTTCTACGAGATCGTCACGGACATGCGCCGCCACGGCGCCACCGTGTTCCTCTCCTCGCACATCATCGCGGAGGTGGAGCGCGTGTGCGACCGCGTGGCGATGCTCAAGGCGGGCCACCTGGTCACGGTCGGGACGGTCGTGCAGCTGCGCCAGGCGGAGCGGCGGCGCGTGGTCGTGGACTTCAGCCAGGACGTGGACGTTTCCGCGCTCGCGCACTTCGGCGAGGTCACCTCCGCCACGGCGCACCACCTGGAGATGATGGTCGCGCAGGGGCAGGTCCCGGCCCTCGTGGCCCGCCTCGGGATGCTCCCGCTGGCCGACCTCCTGGTCGAGCATCCGACCCTGGAGGANNGCGTTCCTGGAGCACTACCGGTGATCGGCGTCCTGTTCCGCCACCACGTGCGCCTGCACCGCGTGCCGCTCGTGCCGCTGGCGCTCGGGCTCGCGCTGTTCGAGTGGATCATGACGGTCGTCGCGCGGCAGCCCGAGATCTCGGCGTTCGTGGGCGGGATCCTGCGGTCCGCGCCGCCCCAGCTCCTCGCGCTGCTCAACCAGGAGCTGATCGCCACCGTGAGCCCGCGGGGGATCATCGGGATCGGCTACAGCCATCCGTTCGCGCTCATCATGATGGCCGTGTGGGCCGTGCGGGTGCCGAGCGCAGCGCTGGCGGGAGAGATCGGCCGCGGCACGATGAACCTCGTGGCCGCCCGGCCGGTCGCGCGCGGAGAACAGGTCGCGGCCGCGCTCCTGGCGCTCCTCGCCGGCCTGGCGGTGCTGGCGCTCGCCGCGTGGCTCGGCACGTTCGCCGGGCTGGTCGGACGCCCGCTCGAGGGCGTCACGCCCTGGCAGTACTTCCCGGTCGCCGGCGGGATGTGGCTGCTGTTCGCCGCGGCGGGCGCGGTGGGGATCCTCGTCTCGTCCCTCGCGCGGGAAGCGGGGCCGGCCATCGCCTGGACGTCGGGACTGCTTTGCGGCTCGTACGTGCTCGACTACGCGGC
>DOUU01000411.1:13885-16669 GCA_003520425.1 Deltaproteobacteria bacterium | reverse complement strand
TGCGGTAGTGCTCTGGCACGATGCTGCGGAAGAGGAGACCGAACTGGCGAAGCCGCTGCCAGAACTCCAGCAAGTGCTTGTGCTCTAGGCGGTATCGCTTGCCCTCTTCTGCGGTGATGACGAGCGTCGGCGGTTCTTCCACTGCCTCGACCCTAAAGGAACGCCCCTTTTCCGTTTGGAAAGTTGGGGAGTCTTCGACGAGCTCCAGGAGGTCGTCCCACACCTCCTGAAAAGGGAGCGAGGCGGGCTCTGACCGGAGCCACTCGGCCTCAGCCGCGTAGAGCGGGGGCTTCTGGGGATAGATGAAAACGGGAATCGGGAGGTGTTGGAGGTACATCTGGAGGAGTGGGCTGACTTGTGTCGCGAAGTCGAGCTGACCACTCCCACACCCCAGCGGAGGGAATGCGACCGAGCTGATGCCATCGGCCGCGTAGGTCGAGACGAAGCTATCGAGGCCGGCCTTGATGTATTCGACCTTTGAAGGTTGGCGCCAATCACGTTTCGTCGGGAAGTTGAGGATCCACTTGTGTGGCGTCTTGAACAGGTGTAGCTTGCCGATGTCGATCTTCCGACGCTCACAAAGCCGCCGGTACTCCTCAAACATCTCGGGATAGACGCGCTTGAATTCAAGGGCGACACCTCTCCCCATTACGCCCACAATGTTCACCGTATTAACGAGCGTCTGAGCGGGCGACTCGAAGAGGTTGCCCTTGACGTACGTGATCATATCCGACTAGATCCCTCCCCCTGTATACGATCGTGCCAGTGCAGTCACAACCTTCCGAACTTCTCGGGCTACGTGCGGACGTGAAACCTCAATGGGTTCGAGATGGCCTTGCTCGCACGCCACGGTGGCCACCACTTGTGGAAGCCGTCGCCAGTAGCCTGTGAGGGAAACTCGCGCCGCGCGAACTCCCGCAGCGTTCCGAGGATCTGATTCAGCGTCTCTTGATCAAGTCCCGTCGGCATCCTCACGCGAGCCCCCGTGGGGCCGGATGCATCACGCGCTGCGGGAACGCGTCCGGATAAGAAACCCTATTCGCCGAGCCCGAGCTGTCTGCCAGACGACAGGTGTTCGTCGGACGCTCGGCCCACGATTGCACCGGCGTTCTGCAGCGAGGGGAGACGCTTCTGGTAGCAGAGGGAGAGAGAGCTGGAAGGCCGGACCTACAGCGTGCGATCGCCGAACTAGAGGAGCGGCTCCCGGGGCCCATCGTGGCGCTCGCGCGCATTGCATACAACTATCGCTGGGCGTGGAGCCAAGGAGCGGGCGTCTTCCGCGAGATGGATCCCGCGCTTTGGAAGCGCTGCGAGTGCAACCCCCGCTTGCTGATTGAGACGATTCCGCCTCATCGGCTTCAACAGTGGGCGGCCAACTCGAGCTTCGTGCAGCGAGTGCAGCTCCTCGCCTCCGAACTCGAGATCGATTCTCGCCGGCCCTCCACTCTAGGAGCCATCGCCCCCGAGCGGCCGGTCGCATACTTTTGTTCCGAGTTCGGTGGCCACTGCTCTCTTCCCCTCTATGGGGGAGGCCTCGGCGTCCTTGCAGGCGACGTTGTGAAGGCGGCCTCGGATGTCGCGCTGCCGCTCGTGGCGATCAGTCTCCTCTACCGACAGGGCTATTTCCACCAGCGCCTCGAAGACCAGGGCTCACAGGTCGAGTACTGGAAGACGACCGAGATCGAGCGCCTCCCGGCCGCCCTGGTGACGGACGCAACGCACCAACCGCTCACGATTGAGCTTCCCCTCCGTGGCCGCAACGTCCGGATTCAAATCTGGCGCGTCGANNGGACGCGTGCCCGTCTTCTTGCTCGACACGGATCGCCCTGACAACCATCCGATGGACCGTTTCATCACGGCGCGCCTCTACGTGAGCGATCGGCAGACGCGTCTTTGCCAGTATGCCGTGCTCGGCTGCGGCGGTGTGCGCGCGCTGGAGGCCCTGGGGATCGAGCCGAGCCTTGTGCACCTAAACGAGGGGCATACCGCTCTGGGAGCATTCGAGCGCCTTCGGGCGTTTGTTGCGAAGGGATCGACGCTCGAGCAAGGCCTCGCGCGCGTGCGAGAAACGACGGTGTTCACCACTCACACGCCGGTCGCCGCAGGAAACGAGGAGTATGCACGCGAGGAGCTCGAGTTGGTCCTGGGCGACCTTATTCGGGAACTGCCCCTGGCTCAGTCATTCTACGATCTTGGCCGCTTTCAGCCCGGCAATGAACAGGAACCGGTGAAGCTGACGCCGCTGGCGCTCCGAATGAGCAGAAGGTCGATCGGCGTCTCGGAACGGCACGAGGAAGTCTCACGTTCCCTGTGGCAAGGATTGTGGCCGGAGCGTGAACTTTCCGACGTGCCGATCGGCCACGTCACAAACGGTGTCCATACCGTCACGTGGATGGCACGAGCGATGCAATCCCTGATGGATCAGTTCCTGCCCGCGGATTGGCGCACGCGCACTTCGGACTTCGAAATGTGGGACGCGATCGCAAGGATTCCGGACACCGCCCTTTGGCGAGTCCGCTGTGAACTCCGTGGGCGCCTGGTACACGAGGCGCGCGAGCGGTCGGTGACGGAGCGGCTTGCGCGCGGAGAGTCGCCAGGCTATGTGGAAGCGGCGGAGCAAGTTTTCGATCCAAACGCACTGACCATAGGCTTTGCCCGCCGAGTCGCTACCTACAAGCGACTTCACCTTCTGACGCGGCGACTTGACCGCGCGCTCCAGCTCCTTTCGGACAAAGAGCGGCCGATTCAACTGGTGATTTCCGGCAAAGCGCATCCCGCCGACCG
>DOUU01000411.1:6685-13822 GCA_003520425.1 Deltaproteobacteria bacterium | reverse complement strand
GAGCGGTACGAGCGGCATGAAGGTCGCCGCAAATGGAGGTCTGAACCTGAGTGTGATGGACGGCTGGTGGTGCGAGGCTTATGACAGCGACCGCGGGTGGGCCATCGCGTCGAGTCCCTTCGATGCAGAGCGACAGGACGATCTCGACGCTGCTGCGCTTGCCGATCTTCTTGCCAACGAGGTCATTCCACTTTTCTACGAGCGGAGTGCGGATGGAATTCCAGTGCGCTGGATCGCCTGGGTAAGGAAATCGATGCGTCATCTGATCCCACGCTTCAGCGCAGATCGTATGTTGCGTGACTACGCGGATATGCTCTACGCGAAGATATGAACGGATCTGCGTCCAGTCGTTGCCTCACGGTCGCCCGACGGAGCTCGAAGCCTGTTCTGGGTGGCGGCGTCCTCGCGCCAGTGTGGTGTATCCCCGCGCGCCTTCGCAACTCCGCCCGCACGTCTGGCTGACGCCGACGCCGCACACGGGGAGACCCTCTTACTTCGGCATCGACTGGAATCGAGGTGGTTACCACCGCACGTTACGAGTCGGACGCGAGCGGAAGAGGCAGAAGCCAATTCATAAGCCGGCATGGCTACGATCCGGTGACCGGCGAGAGAAACGGCTGGGCCAGCGATGCGCAGAGCTCCCAAAGCGCGCGCGCCCCCGCATCGTCCGCGGCCGGATCGTTGGCCGAGAAGCGCGCAAGGCCCAAGGTGTTGTGGAGGTAGCTTCCGGTAGGCAAATCGCTGTGCGTTGCGGCCAGTAGGCTTGCCTGGGCACCTTCTACGCAATCGAGGAAGAGCGCGCGCTTGAATGTCTCGAAGCCAGCCACGAGGTTCGAGTTCACCACGCCGGGGTGTACGGTGATCACCGTGAGCGCCGGCCTCCGCCGGGCCAGTTCGCGCGCGAACCAGAGATTCCCAAGCTTGCTCCGGCAGTATGCGTCCTGGCCGCCCCTCCGACCGCGATAGTGGAAGTCGGCGGTACACTGCCGCGCGCGGATGTAGATATCCCCCGTAACCACAACGACGCGAGTCCGCTCGAGAAGGCCATGTCGCTCGAGCTCCAGCGTCAGCGCGAAATGCCCAAGCACGTTGGTGGCAAATGCGGTCTCATACCCTTGCGCGGAAAGGGAAAAGCGCTGGGGCCAGATGCCGGCGTTCTGGATCAGCAGATCGACCGCGCGACCCCCACTCGCCTTCTCGAGTGCATCCACCGCTGGTCGCACGCTCGAGAGGTCGGCGAGGTCCAGGGCTACGCCCGTCGGGGGTGCGGCCCTCTCAATGACCTCCCTCGCCAGCCGCGCGCACGCTTTCTCGGCCTTCGCACGGTTGCGACTCGCCACCACGACCTGGGCGCCCCGGGCCAAGAGCCCCCGTGAGGTTTCGAAGCCGATCCCGGCGTTGCCGCCGGTCACAACGGCCAGCTTCCCGTCTAGACGAGCCTCCTCGGGCGCTCGCAGGGAGTGCGAGCGCTGGCGCCAGATGGAAGCCTTCATGCGCGCCCAGCTCGAGGTCGTGGAAGTGGACCAGACCGGGATGCCCATGTCGATCGCCGCCACTCGAGCTCTCCTGCTGCGCCGCAGCCCCCTTCCTTGCCGGAACCTACATCCAGATCCAGGTCGATTCAAAACTCTCGGTCTGCCATCCAGGTCGTGACTGCGCGAACAGCCTCTGGAAGCAAGTCCGGTCTCTCGAGGTAGTAGTGATCGGCGCCCTTAATCTCCACAAATCCCTTGTCCTTCGACGCGATTGCCTCAAAGAGCCGCTGTGCATGACTTGGGGTGCATGCCAGATCCGCAGAATTGTTGATGACCAAGACAGGGCAGGAAACTCTGGCCGCGTTCCTCACGCCATTGGCTCGACTCTCATCGTAGCTCCATTGAGACAGCCAAGACCGCAACGTGGTAAACCGACCCAGACCAACCGGCCCGTCGTTCGCGAGCACCGGATCTCCCAAGTAGCAGGTGTAAGGGCGCCGGTCGGACGCGTCCTGAGAAGGATCGGTCCATCGAACGTCGCACATCGTCCCTTGCACCACAAAACAGCGTTCGGCGTCAGGATGGCCACTCGCTTTGAGCTCCGCCAATTGCTTCTTCGCGCGCCCGGTAATCCGGCGGTTGCGTGCGACTTGCGCTTCGCGGAACCGCCCGACGAACTCTGCGCTGTAGGGAGGACGTTCCGGGCATCGACGATCGTAAATGTTCAGCGAAGGCTCTCGATCAAAGGGTGCGTCTTCGTCCAGAATCGAGGGATCCAACCATTCCGTCATCGTGATGGAGCGACTAATATGCGCGGCCAGCAACAACACGCCGTCGGCTGGAATCAGCTTCGCAGAGACCAGATCGACCTCATCGCCCGCCGGTGTATGAGTGATGGTTGGGTTCTCCGCTTGATCCTGGTAGAAGAGCGAGAGCGACCCTCCTCCTGACCAACCTCCCAAGATGACTTTCTCATAGCCGAATCTGGTCTTGAGATCGCCAATGCATGCCCCGAGGTCGAGCACGCACTTCTCCATTATGAGCGCACTGTCATTGCCGCGGTACCGGCTGTTGCAATAGATCACGTGAAGCCCTGCCTTCGCAAGCGCTGTGGTCATTGGCAGGTAAGCACCGCCGCCGATCGGATGCATCATGACGATGACACTGTTCGACGGGTTGTTCTCGGGCCGCAAGAGATGCGACTCCAACGCCACAAACTCGCCGGTGCCTCCATATACGTCGCGTACGGCTCCCGGGCCCGCCGGATCGCGGTGGAGGATCAGATACGGAATACGCTGGTAGGGTCGGGACGGGTTCGCCATGCTCTGGACTCCGTAGGTCGACTTATGTTAGCATGCGATCCAAGCCGCGGGGCCTTTCAAACCCGTTGAGGAGGACTCATGACTCATCCGCGGGGAATCCATCATCTCGCGATCAGCACGTGCGACATCAAGAAGCAGATCGAGTTCTTCTCGGAGGTGTTAGGATTCGAGTTGGTTGCACTCTTTTGGATGCACGGCGTGCCTGGTGCCTGGCACGGCTTCCTGCGCCTGAACGATCGGTCGTACCTCGCCTTGGTTCACCATCCGGCCAACGCTGCGATTGAGTCCAAGATCGGCATCACTCACGCAGGCAATGGAGCCAGCCCGTGCGCCGGCGGCACGATGCAGCACTTGGCGTTCGATGTCGAGGACGAGGCGCAGCTCTTGGCTCTCCGTGACCGAGTGCGCGGCTGCGGCATCCACGCCTTCGGTCCGATCGATCACGGCTTCTGCAAGTCGATTTACTTTGCGGGGCCAGAGGATCTAACGCTCGAAGTCTCGACCTCCCACGCGGCGATCGACGGGGACTCCTGGATCGATCCGGAAGTAGTGGAACTCGCGGGAATCTCGCCTGACGAGCTCGCGCGCTATCGGCACCCGGTGGAGCGAAAGGGGTCGACGTCTCCGGTGCCTCAGCCGCCGCTTGATTCTCCGGGTCCCCGTTTGACATACCCTGCGAAAGTGTACGCACGGATGGTGGCGATGTCCGACGACTATTTGTTGCGCACAGTGAGTGAAACGACTCCGCCCGTAGCGAGACATTCTCGCAGCTGATCGAAAACGCGCGTGTCCACACATGAGAAGATGCTGGAACGCTGCGCCGCCTTGGTCCCCCTCCTCGAGGCACGGGCCCGGCACGCGGAGATCTTGCGGCGTCTCCCGGACGAGACCATCGCGGACGCGGTGCGTGCTGAACTGTTCCGGATGGTGGTGCCCAAAGGCTGCGGCGGTTTCGGGCTGGGTCTCGACACCTTGGCCCAGGTTGCCCGCCGGCTTGCGCACGGGTGTCCGTCCTCTGCCTGGACGCTGACTTTCCTGGCGATGCACAATTGGCTTCTCGCCAAGTTTGGGCACGAGCTGCAACGTGAACTTTTCGGCGAGCGGCCCTATGTGCTGGCACCGGCCCCCTTGGCACCTACCGGCCATCTGAAGCCGACCCGCGGCGGCTATCGGCTCTCCGGGCGCTGGGAATGGGCCACCGGCGTGATGCACGCTGACTGGCTGATCGTACACGCGATTGAGAGCCCGAAACCGCCGTTTGTCACTCGGTTTTGCGTCGTTCCGATCGGGGACGTGAGCATCGAGGACGTTTGGTTTACCTCTGGAATGCGCGCCACCGGAAGCAACACGGTGGTGATCAGCGACGTGTTTGTTCCCCAGCATCGGACGGCGCTGGGCGAAGCGCTGCTGCGCCGCGGCATCCCAGAGGGACTCGATGAGACACAGGATCCATTCTCGGCATACCCTGTGTTGCCTGTGCTCGCGCTTGTGGCCGCTGCACCCGCCCTCGGAGCCGCCGAGCGCTGTGTCGAGCTCTTCTGCCAGCGCCTGAAAGAGCGGGTGCTTGCCTACAGCATCGGCGAGCGTCAAGTCGAGCGGCCTACGGCGCAGGCCCGCCTCGCCGAGGCCCTGGCCGTCGCGCGCGCGGCGGGCGCTGCCTGGGAGGCAGCGCTCGTGGCGGTGGGCCGAACGTGCGAGCGCCCGGAAGGCCCGACCTCGAAGGAGCTCGCCGCGGTGCGGCTTGCCGCCGCGAGCACCGTGCGCATGTCGCGAGAGGTGATCTCAATTGTGTGCGAAGGCTCCGGTGCAAGCATCTACTTCGAGACGTCCCCCTTTCAGCGCTTCCAGCGCGATGTCGAGATGCTGAAGGGGCACGTGATTTTCGACTGGGACCGTACGGCGGAGCTGGTGGGACGCATCGAGGCTGGGCTTGCTCCCCGAGTCGGGGACATGCTGTGAACCCCGGTACATCCATTGCTCCCGTCGTGCGCTTTTTGGGGGACGTGGCGCCGATGAGCACCTCGCGTACGGATTGGTTGGTGGCTGGCCAGGGATTGCTGCGCGCCGGAGGACCCGATGCAGTCCGGCTTGCGGCATTGACCGAGTCTTTGGGAGTCACTACGGGCAGCTTCTATCACCATTGGTCGAATATGGACGAGTACTTGGATGCGCTCGCGGACTACTTCGGCGCGGAGCAGCTGGAAGAGGGCTTGGCGCTGGCTCGCGCCACTCATCCCATGGAGCGCCTGAGGCGCCTGGCTGGCCTTGCCTGGGACCGTCGGATGTCGGCTCTCGACCGTGCGATGCGCTCGTGGGCGACGAGCAATCGGCGCGCCGCAAGCGCGGTCCAGAGGGCTGATCGCGTGCTCCTCGAGTTTGTCGAAACCGCGTTCTTGGATCTGGGATTCGAGCGCCAGGAGGCCAGGGTCCGTGCGTGCCTCCTGTTTTCCGCGGGCGTAGCGCACTACTACGTACCCTGGCCCATTGAGCGCCAGGATGTCGACCGCCTGCTCACAGTAGTCACCGCAAAGGGGCGCGCGCGCCGCCCCAAGAAGCCGGTAAGGAATCAACGCGATGAGCACGCCTGAGCCTGCCCCGGCTCCCGAAACCAAACCCTTCGCCGAGATCCCGCACAATGGCCTCTTCCGCGCACTGCGCATGCTGCTCTCCGCAGGAGCCGCACGCCGCGACATGCTGACGAGCCTCACCGAGCAGTATGAGGCGCTTGGGCCAGTCGTGGTCCAGATCGGTGGCCCGATCCGGTTTGTAAACCTCTTTGGTCCCGACGCGAACCGGTTCGTGCTCATGGACCGCGAGCAGATCTTTTCGGCGCGCCGCCCGTGGACACAGATCATGGGGCGAATCTTTCCGAATGGCCTGCTGCTCCGCGACGGTGCGGACCATAAGCACCACCGCAAGATCATGCATGAGGCCTTTACCCGTCCTGTCCTTCGGGATTACGCCGAACGCATGGGTCCGAAGGTGAGCGCTGGGATCGACAATTGGGACGCGGCCGGCAGTCCGATTGGAGCGTTTAAGGCCTTCAAGGCACTCACCCTCGACCTCGCGGCGTCGATCTTCATCGGTACGGATCTCGGACCGGCAACGCGCCGTATGAACTCCGCATTCGAAGACATGGTGGCGGCCTCGATGTCGCGGCTGCGGCTTCGCATTCCAGGGCTCGAGTTCTATCGTGGCCTCAAGGGGCGTGCGTTCATGCTTGGGTTTTTGGGGGGCATGCTGGAGAAAAAGCGCGCCGACCAAGGGCTCGACATGTTCAGTCGCTTGTGTCGCGCTCGTTCCGAAGAAGGTGATGTGCTGCTGGACGGCGAAGTCCTCGACCACATGATCTTCCTGATGATGGCAGCCCACGACACCACCACCAGCACGCTCACGTCCTTGACCTACGAACTCGCGCGCCACCCGGGGTGGCAACAGAGGCTGCGCGAGGAAAGTCGCGCGCTCGGGATCGAGCTTCCTGGATACGATGACCTCGATCGGCTGCAGGGTCTGACCTGGGCGATGTACGAGACCCTTCGTCGCTATCCGCCGCTGCCGGTCATCCCGCGGATCGCCACCCAGGAGTTGGAATTCGGCGGTTATCGCATCCCGGGCCGCACGATGGTGGTCGTCTCGCCGATCCATACACATCACATGAGCCAATGGTGGACAGAGCCGTGGCGTTGGGATCCCGATCGCTTCTCACCGGATCGCGCGGAGCAGGATCGCCATACCCACCACTGGATACCCTTTGGCGGAGGTGCCCACATGTGTATCGGACGCCGGTTTGCCGAGACGCAGGTGCGGCTCGTCATGCACCAGCTCCTGCTGCGCTATCGCTGGACAGTACCCGATGGCTATCGCATGCCGATTCAGCAGGCGCCGATCTCCAAGCCGCTGGACGGATTGCCGGTCAATTTTGCGCCTCTCCAGTAGGCGCAACGCCTACCGCCCGCGACCGCTGGCTCCGGGGAGCGCGACGAGGCCCGGGCTTGTTCAGGAGGTCGTTGCGATGAAGCAGGATAGGCTGGGCTGGGAGGCGACCGCTTCAAAGCGCTCACCGCCGCGAGCCATGCGAAGCCCGCGTTGCACGCGCGGACGCTCCGGCTGCTTCAGGGTTGCCGGGCTGATCGCCTGCAACACGGAGCCGGGGTTCCTCAGTGTCTCATTCGGGTCGTAGACAGTAGACTGGATGGCGCCGACCAGACCGAAGGTCCCGGAATGCGATACTCCCTTCAAGGATGCTCCGGAAGCTTCGCCTTCGGTGACTTCGGGCCAAAAGCTCGTTCCGTATCACGCTGCGGTCGCGTGGTCCGAGAGAGCGCACGTTGCCGCGCGAG
>DOUU01000411.1:307-6680 GCA_003520425.1 Deltaproteobacteria bacterium | reverse complement strand
GGATATCTTCGTCGAGATAGGGGTTCTTGAGTCCGTCACCCTTGTTGTAGTGATCTACGACATCCCAGAGAGTCTCTTGGGATCCGTCATGAAAGTACGGCCCTGTCACCAGGACGTTGCGCAGATTTGGCGTCTTGAAGGCGGCAGTGTCCTCTTCCTTTTTCGTGATGAGGAATCTGCCAAGTGCACTCATGTCGGTCTGCAAGGCCGCCCGATCGATGGCTTCTGCATCGCCTGAGTTGATGAGCTCCTTTGCCCTGCGGGCAAGCTCTACGACGTTGTGCCGGAGGATACCGATCCCAATATTGTGAAAGTCGTCGTCCGTGAAGCTTGTGAGGTTGGGCTCGGTTGCACTCAGCGCGTGGCATAGGTTGCAACGACCCCGGCCGTTGAAAATTTCCCAGCCGCGCTTGGCATCATCGCCAATCGCGTTGGTCTCACCCGCCATGAAGTGGTCGAAAGGAGAGTCAAACGATAGTTGCGTCCGTTCGTAGGCCGCGATGGCTCGCAGGAGGTCCGGAGCGTTGGGAGCGTGACCAAAGACTGCCTTGAATGCGTCTTGGTACTCACTGATGGCTGCGATCTTCGCGATCGCAGCATCCACCGTGGGCTGGCCCATCTCGATCGGACTCACGATCGGCAGCGCTGCTTGTTCCTCGAGTGTATTCACCCGACCATCCCAGAATTGCGTCTTGTTGTAGAGGGCGTTTAAGATGGTCGGCGCATTGCGTTGACCGGCGCGACCTCGGATACCTACCGAGGTAGGTCGTCCGTCCGTGAAGGCATGCTCGGGATCATGACAGCTCGCGCAAGCGACGGACCCATCGGCGGACAAGCGACCGTCGAAGAAGAGCTTCTCGCCGAGCGCAACTTTCTCAGGGGTCTCGGGATTGTCCTGGGGAATGGCGGCACGAGTCAGATCCGCCGGCGCGCCAACTTGGGCCAGGGATTTAGGGCGGGCCGCCAGACCCGGTTTAGGAATCGCGGGCGGCGATGTTGTTGTGGGCGTTGTTCCTACCGCGGCGGATCCAGCCAGGAGGACAGGGAGATTGACGAGAATCCGACGCCAGAGAGGAAGGATTGTATAGTGCTTCATGATCGACCTTTGGCCTGCGCCTCTTTGCAACTTGGATAAGCCACTGCACCGACCTTGACGGAGCCGTAGCCTCGAAACAGACAGAGCGGTCCAGTGCAATGAGGCTTACGGCTTCAGATTTGCGCGGTGGAGCGCGTAGACGTACGCGGCCAGCGCCTCCACCTGCTGATCCGTGAGCTGCGCGCCTCCCTTCGGGGGCATGACGCCCTCATGCGCTTTCGGGCTCGGCACGCCCTCACTGATGACCTGACGAATGGATCGATAGCTTCCGTCTCCCCAGAGGAATTGATCGCTCGTGAGGTCAGCCCCAAGTGGACTGCCCCTCCCGTCTGAGCCGTGGCAGCCGACACAGGTCGTATCGTGGTAGAGGCGGTCTCCAACGGCAATCTGTTCGGTCGTGATGCCCATCGCCGCGGCGTCGGACGGAGTCGGCGGAAGTGGAAGGGGCAGACCTGCGGGGTTCTCTCCCGCCTCCGGGTGGATTCCCTCCGGAGGTTTGGGCAGGTCGCGCGTGTTTTGTGAGGGAGTCGTGCTCTGCTCCGCTGCGTGCGCCACCTCTCTCGTGGGGTTCGATGCGTCGTAGACGATGCGCCAGACCGTGCCGTGGCGATCGTCCGAGATGTAGAGCGCACCATCGGGACCGACGGCTAGCCCAGCCGGACGATGCGCAGCTGCCCCGGGCTCCTTTACAGCCCCTGCGAAACCGTCGGCGAATATCTCGAAAGCACCGGTCGGATTTCCCTCCTCGAACGGTTGGAAGACCACGTTGTATCCCTGCTGGGGATACGGCGCGCGGTTCCACGAGCCGTGGAATGCGATGAAAGCGCCGCCCTGGTATCGCTTTGGGAACTGCCCGCCAAGGTAGAAGACCAAGTCATTTGGTGCCCAGTGGGCCGGATAGAAGGCAATGGGCCCGCGTTTCGTTGCGCAAGAGCCGACGGCCCTACCGCCGTCGCCCCCGTATTCCGGGGCGAGGACGAGCTTGCGCTGCTCGTTGTCGAAGTAGCACTCGGGCCAACCATAGTCCTGGCGTTCCACCCGGAGGAGCTCCTCCGCCGGAAGATTGGCTCCCTGCTCGGGGGAATACAGGCTCGGCCAGTTCTGAGAGAGCTGGTCCCGGCCGTGCTGGGTTGCGTAGACGTCGCGACCGGTCGCATCCACCGCAATCCCGTCGGCGTTACGGATACCCGTTGCGTAGCGCTCGGCGGACGAAAAGCGCTGTCCAGTGCGCTTCGCGTCGTAGCGCCAAATTCCCGCACGAGTTTCAAGCTCCGTGCAAGGGCGACGCCCTGGCGAATTCGCAATGCGATTTTTGATCTGGCAGCTGTTCGTGGCGGAAGCGGAGTCCAGGTAGAGCACGCCATCCTGATCGATTACGAACGGGTGCATCGGATGATCGCCGGTCATAGGCAGGCCCTCAACAATCGTCTCCGGCGCTTCGGTCGGTGCGAGGGCCCCTGGAGTCAGCGCGTAACGCACGATCCGATCATTCGACTCCGCGTAGAGAGCGCCGTTGTAGAGGGCAATACCGGTGCCGCCCGTACCGCCGTTCTCGATGCTGTCTCCAAAACGAACGATTTGGTCCGCGATCCCCTCCCCCTTCGTGTCGCGCAGCGCGACGAGGAATCCGCCCGAAGGGGGTTTGTCATTGCCGTAGTACCGCCCACTCCAGGTGTTCACATAGACCACTCCCTGCGATGAGACCACGAGGTGTCGCGCGTGCCCAACCCCATTGGCAAAGACCGTCGCACAGAAGCCTGGCGGGAGGCTCAGACCGCCATTGTCAGGTGCGCAGGGCAGCCCGGGGTTCGATGCTGCCGCTCTCGGCACACCGGGCGTCGCACTCGCGGAGCCACAAGCCTGTACCAGCCCTGCGAGCCATCCGATGAGCCAGACGGCGCCCCTGAACGACCGTGCTCTCCCGAGACCGACATTGAACAAGCATCGCATAAGGTTGTGTTATGCAAGCGCCGTACCAGATCCCACTGTTCTTTGGGACTCACGAAGATTGAAGTGGCGGTCGCGCCTTCCGCCCCGCGACCGCCGAAGCTTCGCCTCGTGCCGAGTGTGACGACATATTGGCACTTGCATCCATCGAGCCTCATTTATTCGACAGAGAACCACAAGATGCCCGCACTGCCGAGCCCATCATCAGGTCCCAAGATCGCCCCACCAGAGCACTGGGCCTGCAAGAAGGAGGTCCTCATGCGCCTTCTGGCGTGCTGGTCTCAAGAGATCTACGGCCTGAACCGTATCCTCTTGGTCTCTGTCCTTGTGGCACGGCCTGCACAAGATCTTGGGAGTGTTTGGTGGCGCACGAGCAGGTGTGCTCGGACGCGCAGGGATCATCGCACCTTCCGATGTTCTTCCGTCACGAGATTGGCCTTGCAATCGCTAACTTGGACGGACTCCCTCCCCGAGCAGCCGATCTCCGTCTCGGTTCCCACTCGGCGTCAGATCACACTGCGTGGCGTTTCCAATAACCTCTCGATCAGGTGATAGGTCTTCCGAGTTCGGGTGAGTGGTCATCCTTGTTGGTCGCACGAAGTCGGTATCCGGTCGGCCCGTCGACGTCTATCCAGATGCGCTCCGTGTCTGAGGCACGCCCGAGCGCAGCCGCAAGATGGAGAGCCTCCGCGATCTGCGAGAGCTGTCCTTCCTTGGCGCGCCCCATCGCGGGACCTGAGACGCCCACGAAGAGCCAACCCTCATCATCTCGGTTGATTCCGAGAAAGACGGCATCGGTTTCCACCGACTCAAAGGCTTCGTCGACGCTCGACTCTGGGAAGGACGAGGCGATATACGCGAGGAGGTTTTCTACGCGCTGCCGTGTGGCGGGGCTCAGAGACTTGATCGTCACACTCCCCCCTCGGGATGTCTCAGGTGCAAACTAGCAGAGCGCAACGAAGGATATTCCATCTCCTTGCGCGGTGCGTCGGCGAAGAAACGGAGACGATCCGCTCGTGATGCGAGGACATGTTCGCTGGTCGAAGGCAAGAGGGCCACGGTTGACACCAAGTGCCTGAACTGGCCCGCCCGACGTTAGTCGGAGGAGGCAGCCGTTCCTCGCTGCGGCGCTGTTGAGGCCGAACTGCCCGAGACCTCCTGGAGCAGGCGCTCCCTCGTCTCGAGCTTGGCGTGGATACGGCGGAGGCGCAGCAGGCGCTCATAGCTGCGTTCGCGGGACGTGACGGTCAACGCCTTTGACGGGGAGGGAGGGCGATCTCTGGTCCCAGCGTCCGCAAGATCCCGGATTTCCACGCCAAACTCCTCTCGGATCCTGCGCAGGGCGACCACCGTCTCCCTCAAACGGGTGATGGTGCGGTGGTGTTCGGTGCCAAAATCCCGATCGGCCATGTACTTTGGTCCTCGGTGAACTCCTTCAATATGGAAGCAATTTGTCATCGAATCCACAAGATCCTACCGCGCCTCCTTCTTGCTGGAAGGGTCGCTCGACGCAGCAGAAGATCTCATATGAGTTTTCGGTGAGCATTTGGGGGCTGGGGGCTTCTGGGGTCCGCGAGTCCGAGGCGAGTCAGATGCCATGAGGCTCGAGAACCCCGAGGGGCTCTCAACCCGAACTGCGCAAGGTCGTTCCCCATCGCGCAGATCCTGGCGCGCTATTCCCTCGCAAAGGCACGCTCAAGGCCGCGTCGAACCGCTCTCAATAAGGGTCAAGGCGCAATGTCCGCTCGTCGAAAGATGAGGAACAAGCGAGCTCGACTGGTCTCTACGCGGAAAGGTACTGGAGGCCGACCACAGCTATGCAGTCGCGCTCACCATTGACAGCGTGCCTGGTGCAGCAAATGTGATGATGGATGTCTCGGTCAAATCGAAGACGACGAGCTACTTTTTATCTGAAACAAACTGCGTCACTGTCACCGGTGACGTCGGACGGATCCAGTGACCGGCCGCTACACCGCTATAACTGCAGCACTCAGATGGGCTGCACCATGCACTTCGGTCGTGGGACATTGAGCGCTGTGTCTACGAAGGCGGTCCCCCTCTCAATGAAGATCGTGCGGGCGAAGGTGGAAGGCGAGGGCTGCTTTTTCAGTGCTTTCTTCGGTTATGACGGCGCATACCGCCGAACTGTCAAGGATGCACTGGCGAAGGCGCCGGGTGCGAACGCGCTCGTCGATGCGAGCTACACATTTGGAGCATTTTGCGTGGTCGCGCATGGCACGGCGGTCCATGTGGAGTGAGTCACCCATGCTTTGGTCCCGTCAAAACCACGAAGCCGCAGCGCAAGGCGCGGGAGGCCGCGTGATAGCGGCGCGGACGAGGTGCACGCCTCTCGCACTCGTCTTCGTCAGCCTCAGCGGCTGCGCGTTCCACTCCGGGCCCTGGACAATGCCAGCACATCAACTGACCCAGGTCGAGTACACAAACGACCGGAACTATTGCTTGGACCAGGCATTCTCATATCCAATTCCTGCGCCTTTTCCACCTCCCCGTTGGTCGACGATGACGCCGCTGGAGACCTATGCCTTCAATCGCTGCATGCGCGCCCAAGGCTATGTGGAGGTGCCGGGCGGCGAGGAGGGAAAGTGAAGCCCAAGCCCGACGGCGTAGACGCTAGGGTTCACGCGCGACGGGAGCCGCGGAAGTTTCTTTCCGAGCCCGGCGGGCTCGGGACCCACCGAAAGAAAATGAAGCCCAAACCCGGCCGCGCCCGGCGAAAAACAGGTAAGCGGACCGAGCTACGGCGTGCCTCGGCCCAAGCAGCGCGCCGGCTCGCCAAAGACGCCGCCGAGAGGGAATGGCGGGTGTTCCTCACCGAGTCCCGACCCGTGCATGGATTCGCCGGCGGAGGCACATTGATGCTCCGCTATAACTTCCTGGATCCGGGCGCGTGGTTCCCTTCATCGAGGCGGGAGCTGGGATCCTCGGAACAGATCTCGATCTCAGGGGCCAGTCGGATGGCTTCAACTTCAGTGTCCAGGGCGGTACCGATCTTCACTATTTTGTCTTGCCTCGCCTGGCAGTGACCGCAGAGGCGAGGCTCCATCATATTTCAAACGCTGGCCTCCGCGTGCCGAACAACGGGATCAACGACTGTCTCTTCTTGGTGGGCGCTTCGTTCTTCCTGAGGAGTGAAGTTCACCGCTGCCGTTCACACCGAAAGTGGATCGCTCTTGTGTGCGAGCGAACGCGGACGAAGGCAGACTCGCCGGGAGGGCTCGCGTAAGTCGTCCCACCGCTGGCTCGTGACTGCGCCCATTACGCCTGGCGAGATTCCACGCGATCGATCTTCGCGCGAGCCTATCGCGCGCT
>DOUU01000411.1:0-183 GCA_003520425.1 Deltaproteobacteria bacterium | reverse complement strand
CGGTGAGCGCACAGAGTCGCGCCAGCGCGAGGCGCGCGTCCGTGAGCGGGTGACGGAAGTCAGGTGCGAGGGTCTTCTCCCGAAGGTTGCGCTCGAGCACATCGGCGTGGTCATGGCGCTCAAGGATCCAGAGGGTTTCGATCACGAGGCAAACCATCATTGTGTAACAGAAGGCCCAGCCCG
>DOUU01000506.1:6179-6737 GCA_003520425.1 Deltaproteobacteria bacterium | reverse complement strand
ATCGAGGTGACCTTCGACATCGATACCGACGGGGTCGTGAACGTATCCGCCAAGGACCTTGGCACCGGCAAGTCGCAGGCCATCAAGGTCACCGCCTCGAGCGGGCTCACCGAGGCTGAGGTCAATCGCCTGCTGGCCGAGGCGCAGTCCAACGCCGAAGCCGACCGTGCGCGGCGCGATCTCGTCGACCTCAAGAACCGCGCCGATGGCCTCGTCTACTCGACCGAGCGCACGCTCACGGAGTTCGCGGAGCAGGTACCGGCCGAAGACAAGGAGGCGCTGAGTGCAGCGGTCTCCAAGACGCGCCAGGCCCTGGAGCGAGGGCAGGCGAGCGAGCTCTCGGCGGCCGTTGACGAATTGTCGGCCCTCTCCTACAAGATGACCGAGAAACTTTACGCGACCCTCGGAGGGGATCCCTCCGCCTCATAGCTCTTCCCTCCGAGGCCCAACGCCTTGGCCAAGCGCGACTACTACGAAGTCCTGGGCGTCCGCAGGGACGCTGATGAAGCCGAGCTGAAGAAGGCGTACCGTCGCCTCGCGCTGCAGTACCACCCTGAC
>DOUU01000506.1:282-6150 GCA_003520425.1 Deltaproteobacteria bacterium | reverse complement strand
GCCGGCGGCGCCGACTTCGGCGATCTCGGCGGCTTCACGGACCTGTTCAACGACCTGTTCGGCGACCTCTTCGGGGGGCGCGCGGGAGGGGGGAGGCGCCGCGGCCGCGGTCAGCGCGGAGCCGACCTCCGCTACAACCTCGAGGTCGAGCTGGCACAGGTCGTGACCGGCTTTGAGGCGAAGCTCTCCATCCCGAAGATGCGCCCGTGTCAGACCTGCGANNGGCTTTTTCCGCATCAGCCGCCCGTGCGATGCGTGCGGCGGCGAAGGTGAGGTGGTGCGGGAGCGCTGTCCCGACTGCCGCGGTGCGGGCCGGATCGAGGGCCAGCAGAGCATCAGCGTGCGCATTCCCGCCGGGGTCGATGACGGCGCACGGCTGCGGCTGTCGGGAGAAGGCGAGGCCGGCGTTGCGGGCGGACCGCCCGGGGATCTTTACGTGGTGATCTCGATCAAGTCGCACCCGCTCTTCGTGCGGGACGGGCCGGATCTACACTGTGAGGTGCCAGTGCCCTTTGTGAAGGCCGCGCTTGGGTCCGAGATCGAGGTGCCAACCCTCGAAGGCAAGGTCACCATGCGCATTCCCGAGGGCACGCAGAGCGGCNNATCTTCGTCGAGGTTCCGACCAAGCTCACCGACCGGCAGCGCCAGCTCGTGGAGCAACTCGCGGACGAGATCGGCACCGATGTCTCGCCCGCCGCAAAGAGCTTCATGGACAAGCTGCGCGACCTGTTCGGCTAGCTCCGCGATGCCCCGAAAGCTCGGCTTGCCCGTGGCCCTGCTCGCGGGAATCGGGCTCGTCCTTTCCTCGGGCTGCGCGCGCACCCGGCCACCCGCTGCCGCCCACGAGGCGGCGCGCAGCGAGTTCACGCCCGAAGCGGCGGCACAGGCGCACCGGGACTACGAGTCCGCGCGCGCCCTGGTCGAGCGCGACCCGGCCGGCGCGCGCGAGAAGCTCCAGGCCTTCGTCGTGCGCTGGCCTCAGAGCCCCGACGTCGACGCGGCGCGGTTGCGGCTCGCGCAGATCGAGCGGGCGAGTGGCCACANNATTGGCCACACCGCCTCGGCGCGGGCCGCAGCCGATGCGATCGTGCTCCGGAACCTCTCGCCCTCGGACCGCCGGGAGGCGCTCCGCCTGCTGGCAACACTCTCTGGTGACGCCGGAGACCCCTCCGCGCAGCTCGTCTGGCTCGCGCAGCTGCGTGCCGCGCAGCCGGACACGGATTCGGTGGCGCTCGTGGATGTGGAGATCGATGAGCTCATGGCCCGGTGTGATCCTGCCACCCTGGACCGTGCGGCCGACAAGCTGGGCGATCGTGTGCCGGCGGCGCGGCTGCGCCTGCGCCAGGCCGAACTCGCGCTCGAGCGCCGCGACGTGGGGGCGGCGCTCCTCGCTCTCGCCCAGGCTTCGCGCCTGCCGCTTTCCGCGGAGGAGGCGCCACGCCTTAGCGAGCTCGAGCGCCGGACCCACGCCTTGGAGGAATCCGAAGCGCTCGCGCCCTCTTCGAGCGGAACTTCCACTTCCGCCGGGGCGAAGCCGGGGGCGGAAGCGCCCTCGCCCGGGGTGGGTGCCACCGGAACGGTCGGCGTCGTGCTCCCGCTCAGCGGCCAGCTTGCACGCTATGGGGAGGAAAGCCTTCAGGGCATCCTGCTCGCGGCCGGCGTCTTTCGCGGCGGAAGCGAGGGGGGCGTGCGGATTCTCGTGCGGGATTCGGAAAGCCGTGCTCAAGCCGCAGCCCTCGCAGTGCAGGAGCTGGCGGCCGATCCAAGCGTGGTGGCGGTGCTCGGTCCGCTCGGTGCTGCCGAGGCGGAGGCTGCCGCGGCGACGGCCGAGGCCGCAGGAGTACCGCTCCTTACGCTCACCGCTCGCGATTCGGTGACCGCTCGGCGCACGCACGTTTTCCGCCTCGGAGTGGCTCCCCGGGACGAGGCGACGGCCCTTGCGGAATACGCCGTCCACGAGCTCGGCCTCATGCGCTTTGCCGTTTTAAATCCCGATGATTCCTACGGACGGGGCATGCGTGATGCGTTCGAGGATGCAGTCCACGCCCGCGGGGCGACCATTAACGGTGTCGCAGCCTACCGGCCGGGAACGACCGATTTCTCGGGCGTGATGCGGACCCTCGCCGGCGGGAAGCTTCCCACCGACGAGGCGCCCACCATGCCCTTCGACGCGCTCTTCGTCCCCGACTCGCGCGAGAAGGCGATCCTGATCGCGCCCCAGCTCGCCTTCAATCACCTGCAACCGCTGCGGATCCTCGGTCCGGACGGATGGCAGAGTCCCGAGCTCCTCAAGATGGCAGGGCCGCAGATGGAGGGCGCGGTCCTGGCGGAGCCTTTCGACGCGGGGAGCCGATCTCCCCTCGTGCAAGAGTTCGTCCGGCAGTATCAGGAGGAGATGCGCGCCATGCCCGACGTCTTTGCAGCACAGGCCTTCGACGCCGCGAATCTTGCGCTCGCCGAGCTCTCCCGCGGCGCCGCTGACCGCGAATCTGTGCGTCAAGGGCTGCTGCTTGTCCACGACACGCCCGGGGTTGCGGGCACGACGACGATTCGCCCCGACGGCATCGCGGAGAAGCGCGCTTCGCTGGTCGGAGTGCAGGGGGGACGCTTCGTGTCCTTGCAAGGTCCCTAGCGCGAGCGCCTGAGTCCCGTTGCGGCGGCGTCGATCTGAAGGCGATTGAGCGTCTGCGAGAAAATCTGGCCCAGCCCTATTTCTGCGTCGAGACACCGTTCCCATCCGACGGATTGCTCGGCTGCCGTTGCTGCTCCTTCAAGTGGACAATCGCCTCCGAAACGGGGCCTCCGGCAAGATCGGGTTCAAGACGCAGCGCGGTCTCATACTGGTCGATCGCGTCCGTGAGGCGACCCGACCTCGCGAGAGCGGTTCCCAGATTTAGGTGGGCCTTCACGTACTCCGGCCGAAGACGCACAGCGGTCTCGTATTGGGCGATCGCTTCCGGCAGGCGCCCCGCGAAGGTGAGAGCGTTTCCCAAGTCCAGGTGGGCCATGGCGTCGTTGGGATCAAGATGAAGCGCGTTCTCGTACTGGTCGATCGCCTCCGATAGACGACCCTGGCTCTCGAGGGCGTTTCCAAGGTTCACATGGGCACCCTCAAAATCGGATGCGAGGCGCAGGGCGGCCTCGTACTCAGCGATCGCCTCTGTTGTGCGACCGGCGTTCGCGAGTTCGAATCCCAGGTTGTTGTGGGCCCGGGGAGAGAGGGGCCATTGTTCGACCACCGATCTCCAAATCGAGAGCTCGCTCTGGTAGTCCTCATTGCGCGCGATCGTGCGCGCGGACAGGGCCGCAACGCCGACAGTGAGCGACACCGCGGACGCCACTTGGAGCATCCTTGGCCGCTCCCGCCACAGCCGGCGCCAGAAGCTGTACAAAGCCACGACTCCCAAACCGATCAGTCCGGCCAGGGGCAAGTACATTCGGCGCTCGGCTCCCGTTTGCGTGACCATCGGTACCAGGCTTGAGGTGGGGGCCAAGATCAGGAAGAACCACAAGCCGCAGAAGCCGATCTCGGGCTTGCGCCACAATCCCACAACGGTAAGCACCAGAAGAGTCAAGACGACGGCGGCATACGGTGCGATCTCCGCCACCGTGCGTGCGAGATACGGGCCATAATCGAATACGAGCGCGCTGGGCCACAGCGAGAGCCACAGGTACCGGCACAGGTAGTAGGGCTGGGTCAGAGCGTAACTCCACCAATCCATCCCGAAACCGAAGCCCGCGGTCCTGTGCCGTCCCAACGACGCGATGACAAGCGCCGCCTGAAAAATCCACGTACTGGCCAACCCTAGGTACACTCCTTTTCGGGCGCGCCAAAGGCCATTCCAGCTCCGTGCAAAGAAGACCCGATCCATGGCGATCGCAAGCAGCGGTGCCGTCGCCACCGTCTCCTTGCTTGCCATTCCGAGGGCACAAGAGACCACCGCCGCTACCGACCAACTCGAAGAATGCGGGCCCGGCTCGCCGGCTCTTCGCGCGACGCTGTAGAGCGTCAGAAGGTAGAACCATCCACCCAGAATCTCGGCGCGCTGCACAACGTAGGTGACGGACTCAGTCTGCAGAGGATGCGTGGTCCACAGAAGCGCAATTGCCAGCGCGAGCCCCCATGCCTCCTTTCCGTAGCGATCCCGTAGACACGGACTCTCGAAGATTCGCCGGGCGACGCCCCAAAGGGTCCAGCTCGCCAGGATGTGGAGTATCAGATTCAGGATGTGGTATCCGCGGACCTGCAGACCACCCAACGCGTAATTGATCCAGAGCGAGATCCGCAGCAGGGGTCGGCCGATGGCCGTAAGCGTGTTCGGATTCTCTCGCAGTGTCGTGGCGAGATGGCGGATGTCGGGGTTTCTGACAATCGACGGGGCGTCATCAAAAATGAAGGGGCCATTCAAGCTGTTGCGGTAGGCGACGAGCGCGGCCAAGGCCAGGAGGCCAAGCGCGGCGAGCGTCCTCCCCGCGCCGCGGCGCTTGGCCGGGGGTGCTCCTTTCCGGGGGGTTGTCTTGCTCATCTCTGTGCTGGGCAGTTTCCGCGCCATGCTCCCACGGGATCACGTTGCGAGGCAACGGGTTGCCAAGCGCCGCTCTTGGTGGGCGTGACATCGATCGTGGCGACGCAGAAGGTGTGCGCCCCGGCGCCCCCCACCAGCGCTGCAAGAAGCTTCGCCTCCGAAAGCGCGTTTTCGCTCGCGGCCGAGATCGCCATCGCGCCGAGTATCCAGACCCCCACCCTGACCCCCCAGAGAGCCGCGCGCCATGTGGTCACGAGAGCACGTGCCGCCGCACCATCGTCCGCCGGCTTTTGCCGCCGGGTTGCCGCTGGGCAAAATCACCGTCGCAAAAGCCCCGCAATATCAAGCATTCCGACCGTGTCGTCGATCTAATGGCCATGGACGCGGCGCTCCCGAAGTTCGAGGTCCCGGACGAGCTTCCTTTGCTTCCGCTGCGCGAGTGCGTCGTGTTTCCCTACATGGTCTTGCCGCTCTTTGTCGGGCGGGAGCCCTCTGTGGCCGCCGTGGATGACGCCCTGGCGAGCGACCGGCTGGTGCTGCTCGTCGCACAGCGTGACCCCGACGTGGAGGAGCCGACACCGGACGAACTCCACCGCGTGGGGACTGTCGCGATGGTGATGCGCACCCTGCGCTTGCCCGACGGCCGGGTGAAGGTGCTCGTGCAGGGGCTGGCCAAGGCGGAAATCGACGGCTTCGTGGAGCAGGAGCCTGCGCTGCGGGCAAGGGTTCGGGTGTTCGCGCCGGAGCAAGAGCCCGAGTGGAGCGTCGAAGCCGAGGCGCTCATGCGGGCGGTCCGCGCCCGCGTCGAGGAACTCCTGCCGCTCAAGAATCTCCCGCCCGAGGTCCTTTCCGTCACCTCGACCGTATCGGACCCGGGCCGGCTGGCGGATCTGGTGGCATCGCACCTGCGCCTGCGACTTTCCGAGTCCCAGGAAGTGCTTGAGACCCGCGATCCCCTCGCCCGCCTGCGCCGCGTGGACGCCTTCTTGCGTCGCGAGCTCGAGGTGACGGCCGTCCAGGCGGAAATCCAGTCCCAGGCCAAGGAGGAGATGTCGCGCAGCCAGCGCGAGCACATCCTGCGCGAGCAGCTGCGGGCCATCCAAGCCGAACTTGGCGAGACCGACTCGCGCACGAGCGAGGTCGAGGAGTACCGCGCCAAGCTCGAGGAGGCCGGGCTCCCCGCCGAGGCGCTCGCAGAGGCCACACGCCAGCTCCGGCGCCTCGAGCGCATGCACCCCGACGGGCCGGAGGCCCAGGTCGTGCGAGGCTACCTCGATTGGCTCGTCGACTTGCCGTGGTCGCGCTCGTCGCCCGATGAGCTCGATCTCGCCAGCGCCCGCGA
>DOUU01000506.1:0-164 GCA_003520425.1 Deltaproteobacteria bacterium | reverse complement strand
ATCCGCGGCCACCGGCGCACCTACGTGGGGGCGCTGCCGGGCCGCATCCTGCAGGGGCTGAAGCAGGCGGGGACGAATAACCCCGTTTTCATGCTCGACGAGATCGACAAGCTCGGGGCCGATTTCCGGGGAGACCCCGCGTCGGCGCTGCTCGAGGTGCTGGA
>DOUU01000180.1 GCA_003520425.1 Deltaproteobacteria bacterium | reverse complement strand
ACGAGAACGGCGTCCGCCCCAAACTGCTGGCTCGCGACGAAGGTCACGCGGGCCGGATCCAGCGTATCCGCAGGCGTGGCCTGTGGATCCGCGGCCGTGCGCACGTCTTCGGGCGCGATCACCTCGATCCCCCGGGCGCGCACCGCTTCCGCCACCTGCTTCGCGACAAGGGCTGCGTCCGCAGGATCCACCGGTTGCCGGTCCGACGCGCGAACCACGAGCCGGCCCGCCTGGAACGGCGCCACGGCGAGCTTGTGGAGCTCAAAGTGCCGTTCCTGAAGCGCGGGATAGATGCGCGCCTCGCGCAGCGGCGCCGCGCAGCCCTGCCACATGAGCGCGCCGAGCAAAAGGCCGACACCGAAGGCCCGCCGCATCAGCGGCACGAACTGACCCACGCCGCGTACGCGTCCAGCAGGCGCTTGCCCGCCCACTGGCTCTTCTCGGGATGGAACTGCACGGCGAAGATCCTCTCGGTGGCGACGGCGGCGGGGAACTCTCCGCCGTAGTCGGTCCGGCCGACGACCACCGCGGAGTCCGCCCCCACCGGTCGGTAGGAATGCACGAAATAGTAGTGATCTTCCCGAGGCAGGCGAGCGAGCATGGGATGGGCTCCTGCGAAGCGCACGGAGTTCCATCCGATGTGCGGGACGCGCAGAGGAGCGCCCGTGCGATCGCAGGCCGGAAAGCGTTCGATCCGGCCTCGCAGAAGCCCAAGACCCCGCGTCCTTCCGTGCTCGTCGCTCTCCTCGAACAGGAGCTGAAGACCAAGACACAGGCCAAGGTAGGGCCTGCCGGCCTCGATCGAGGCGCGCACGGCCTCGTCGAGTCCCTTCGCCCCGAGACAGGCCGCGGCATCGGCGAACGCGCCGACCCCGGGCAGAACCACGCCATCGGCGCGCGCGACCACTGCAGCGTCGCCGGTCACCTCGGGAGAAAGCCGGGAGCGGGCGAGCGCCTTGGCGACGCTTCGCAGGTTGCCGAAGCCGTAGTCAACGACTGCAATCGTGGGAGCCGCGCTCACAGCGCTCCCTTCACCGTCGGGAGTCCCCGCACCCGCGGGTCGATCTCGAGCGCAATGCGCAGGGCGCGGGCCAGCCCCTTGAAGGTCGCCTCGACCACGTGGTGAGGGCTCTTTCCGTACCGCAGTTCCACGTGCAAGTCGATTCCCGCGTGCTGACAGAACGCGTACAAGAAGTCCTCGACCAGGGAGACGTCGAAGCCACCGATCCGGTCATTCGCGAGGCCGACCCGGTAGACGAGGTAGGGCCGGTTCGACACGTCGACGGCGACCTCCACCTTCGCCTCCGCCATCGGCAGGACAAACGAGCCATAGCGCCGGATGCCCTCGGCGCTGCCCAGCGCTTCGCGCAGCGCTTGACCGAGGACGATGCCGACATCCTCCACGGTGTGGTGGGCATCGACCGCAAGGTCGCCCTTGGCCGTGAGCCGCAGATCGAGGAGCGCGTGCTTGGCGAACGACTCGAGCATGTGGTCGAAGAAGGGGATCCCGGTCGAGACCTCGTAGGCGCCAGAGCCGTCGAGCTCGAGTACGACCTCGATCTCGGTCTCCCGTGTCTTGCGCGTAAGCCGCGCGCTGCGCGATCGGGTCACAGCTCCGCCTCCGCCTCGCGTGCGGCCTCGCGCTCGCGACGCGCGCGCCGGATCTTCTGCAGGCGCAGCTCGACGGCCCGCCCATGACCGGTGAGACCCTCGAGCTCCGCCAGCCGGATCACGTCGGCGCCGAGCTCGCGCAGCTTCGGAGGCTCGAAGCGGACGAAGCTCATCCGCTTCATGAAGTCTTCCACTCCGAGCGGGGAGAAGAACCGCGCCGTGCCGCCGGTCGGGAGCACGTGGTTCGGGCCGGCCAGGTAGTCGCCCACGGCGACGGGGGTGTAGTGGCCGAGGAAGATCGCCCCCACGTTGACGATCCGTTTCAGCAGGAGATCCGCGCTGTCGAGCGCAAGCACCAGGTGCTCGGGCGCGTACCGGTTGGAGATGGCGATCGCCTCCTCGAGGTCGCGGGTCACGATGATCACCCCATGGCCCGCCAACGCCTCGGCTGCGACCTTCGCTCGTTCGAGTGTGCGGAGCTGCTTTGCGACCTGCTCCTGCACCCGCGCCGCCAGCGCTTTGGTCGGGGTGACGAGCAGCGCGCAGGCGAGCTCATCGTGCTCGGCCTGGGAGACAAGATCCGCCGCGATCCAGGCCGGGGTGGCCGTGCGGTCGGCGAGGATCAGCACTTCGCTCGGGCCCGCCTCACTGTCGATGTCCACCTCGCCAAACACTGCGCGCTTGGCGGCTGCGACGTACACATTTCCGGGTCCCACGATCTTGTCCACACGCGGCACGCTTTCGGTGCCGTAGGCCAGCGCGGCAATCGCCTGGGCACCGCCCATCTTGAAGACGCGGTGCACCCCGGCCACGCGCGCGGCCATCAGCACCTCGGGCGCAAGCCGCCCGTCCGGGCCGGGCGGACTCGCCATGACGATCTCCGGCACCTCGACGACCGAGGCCGGCACCGCGTTCATGATCACGCTCGAGGGGTAGGTGGCCTTGCCGCCCGGCACATAGATGCCCACCCGCGCCAGCGGACGCACGCGCTGACCGAGCAGCGCACCGCCCTCCTCGCGGATCTCCCAGCTCGAGGGAATGCGCCGGCGGTGGAAGTCCCGCACGCGCATCGCAGCCTTGCCGAGCGCGGCGCGGTCGGCGGGATTCACGCGGTCGACGCCCGCATCCCACTCGTCCCGCGTGACCTCGAGAGCCTCGACCTTGGGGCTGTCGTGCTTGCGGACGAGCGCCACGAGCTCCCGGTCTCCGCCGTCTCGCACGCGCTCGACGATCTTGCGCACCGTCTTCTCGACTCCCTCGTCACGCTCCGCATGCCGGCGTGCGAAGCGCCGGAACGCGGCCTCGAAGCCGCTGTCCGAGGTCGAGAGGATCGGCATGGGTTGCTTGTCGTGGGCCCGGCTCGCCATTTTGCTCTACGCCTCCCGGCGGATCTCCGCACCGAGGCTGCGGAGCTTTTCTTCGATGCGTTCGTATCCGCGGTCGATGTGATAGACGCGNNCAGGTCCGTCGCCATGACGGGCGCCGCCGAGAGCGAGGCCACTCCACGCACGTGGGCGGAGCGTCCATCGAGCGCGATGTCTGCACCCATGCGCTGCAGCTCGGGAACGTGCATGAACCGGTTCTCGAAG
>DOUU01000292.1 GCA_003520425.1 Deltaproteobacteria bacterium | reverse complement strand
CACTGGTGCCACGTGATGGAGCGCGAGTCCTTCGAGGACCCCGAGACCGCGGCCCTCATGAACCGGCTCTTCGTCAACATCAAGGTGGACCGCGAGGAGAGGCCCGACGTCGACCAGATCTACATGGACACCGTCGTGCGTCTGACCGGCCACGGCGGCTGGCCGCTCACCGTCTTCTGCACCCCGGACGGCCGGCCCTACTACGGAGGGACCTACTTCCCGCCCGAGCCGGCCCACGGCCGGGCCTCGTTCCGCCAGGTGCTCGAGGCCGTGGAGCGCGCCTTTCGCACCCAGCGCGACAGCGTCGAGCGCAGCGCGGCGTCGATCCTGGCCGCGTTGCAGCAGCGCCCTTCGGGTGTCGCCACCGAGCCCCCCGGCACCCACAACCTCCGCGCCGCGGCGAATGAACTCCTCTCGAGCGCGGACAGCCAGCACGGAGGATTCGGCGCGGCCCCGAAGTTTCCGACCCCCACCAGTCTCGATCTCCTTCTCGCCGCCTCCGACGTCCTGCCGGCGCCGGACGCGCGCACCGTTCTCGACTTTGTGGGCATTACCTGTCGGGAGATGTCGCGCCGGGGACTCTATGACCAGCTCGGAGGCGGCTTCCACCGCTACTGTGTCGACGCCGACTGGACGATCCCTCACTTCGAGAAGATGCTCTATGACCAAGGCCAACTCCTCCGGACCTATGCCGAAGCATGGCGTCGCCGCGGGGCGAGCGAGGACGATCTCGTCTGGCCCGTGCGCGAGACCGCGGCGTACCTACGCCGCGAGATGACGGGAGCCGAGGGGGGCTTCTCCGCGAGCCAGGACGCCGACAGCGAGGGGGTCGAAGGCAAGTTCTTCGTGTGGACGCCGGGGCAGATCGAAGCCGTGCTTGGGACCGAGCGCACGTCCGCATTCTGCAAGGCCTACGGGGTGACCGAAACCGGAAACTTCGAGCACGGAACGACCCATCTGATCGATCTTGCCCGCCGGCCTCGTACCGAGTTCGCATCCGAGCGAAGGGAGCTTTTCGCGGCTCGCACAAGGCGCGTGCCGCCGGCGACAGACCGCAAGCGCGTTGCGGCCTGGAATGGCCTTGCCATCTCCGGCCTCGCGCGCGCGGGGAGTCTCCTCGCCGACGCAGCGATGCTCTCCGACGCGGCCGCGGCGGCGGACTTCGTCCTGACCAGAATGGTCTGCGCGCAGGGCCACCTGCTAAGGGTGTTCGCGGAAGGACGCAGCCAGGTGCCCGCCTTCCTGGACGATCTCGCCGCCGTGCTCGAGGCCTGCCTCGACCTCCACCGCGCCGGTGCGGGGGAGCGTTTTCTGCGCGCCGCGCTGGGCTTCGCGACAGACATTGCAGAGCGCTTCTACGATGAGGCGGAGGGCGACCTTTTCTTCACGCCCAAAGACGGTGAGCCTCTCGTCTATCGGCCCCGCTCCGACCACGACGGCGCGACGCCGCACTCGACCGGCCACGCGCTGCTGGGTCTGCTCCGAGCCGCCGCGCTCTCGGGCCGCTCGGACCTCCAGCGTGTCGCGCAGCGCGTGATTCGGAGCCATGCCTACCTGCTCGAACGGGCGCCTGCCGCGTTTCCCACGCTGATTCGTGCCGTACACCTTCAGGAGCGGGGACTCTCGGTCGCGGTCGTCGTCGGCGAGCCGGACCACCCGAGCACCCGGAAGCTCCTCGCCCGAGCGCGCCAGGTCCTCTTGCCGGAGGACGCCGTCCTCGCAGTCGCGCCGGGCGATCCCACACCGTTTGGCGTCGACCCCGCGTGGCTCGAAGGCCGCGTCGCGCTGGAAGGAAGGCCCACGGCCTACGTCTGCCGCGGCACGAGCTGTTCGCTGCCCATGACAAGCCCGGAAGCGCTGCAACCGGCGGTCGAAAGGAATTCGCAATGACCAAGCCCACGGCCCATCGCGACCTGCGAACCGGCCACGACGACGGCCTTGTGCCCCTTGCCCCCCTCGACCTCGCCGAGCTGGCCAGCGTGGACGACCTCGTGCGCGGGATGGGACGCACCGCCTTCGGCGGGCGCCGACTCGGCGAAGCCGCCGATGTGCTCGAAGCGATGGTGCGGGATCCGGAGTGCCTTCGCGTCGTCACGATCTCCGGCGCGATGACCATCGCGAAGCAGGGTCTCGTGCTCTGCGAGATGATCGACCGCGGCTGGGTTCAAGCGGTGATCGCGACCGGGGCCCTCATGACGCACGGCTTCGTCGAAGCCGCAGGCATGCTGCACTTCAAGCATCGCAAGTCGATGAGCGATGAGGAGCTCTTCGAGAAGGGATACAACCGCGTCTACGACACGGTCGAGCTGGAACAGAACCTCGACGACACCGAGAAGATTGTCTCGGAGACGCTGGATGGTCTCCCAGAAGACACCGTGCTGTGCAGCTCGATCGTGACAGAAGCGCTCGGACGCTACCTCGCCCAGCACGCACCCGGTCGCGCCATCCTGAAGAGCGCAGTCGCAAAGGGAGTCCCCGTCTATGTTCCCGCGTTCACCGACTCGGAGCTCGGCCTGGACGTTGCCGTCTACAACCGGCGCCGCGAGATGCAGGGTCGAAAACGCCGCCCCTTCGATCCGTTCCTCGACCTCGAGCGCTACACGGACCAGATCCGCGCCCACGAAACCATCGGCATCTTCACCGTGGGCGGAGGGGTTCCGAGAAACTGGGCCCAGCAGGTCGGCCCTTACCTCGATATCTCGCAGAAGCGGCTCGGCGTGAAAGAGCCCTTCCGCCGCTTTCGCTACGGGGTGCGGCTTTGCCCCGAGCCCGACCACTGGGGCGGCCTTTCGGGCTGCACC
>DOUU01000485.1:9982-10202 GCA_003520425.1 Deltaproteobacteria bacterium | reverse complement strand
CTCCCGCACGCTCCGCGAGCAGCTCCGCGGTCGCGCCCTCGCGCTGCTCCAGGCCGAGCGCGAGGCCGAACGCTCCGCCGCGCGCGCGCCCCAGCCGCCGGGCCCACCGCCCTCTCCCGCCGCGTGCCGCGCCTGCGGCGCGACGCCGCGCCCGGACGACCGCTTCTGCGGACGCTGCGGGGCGCCCCTCTCCCCGCCCGCCGAACTTGAGGATTCGGCG
>DOUU01000485.1:5228-9955 GCA_003520425.1 Deltaproteobacteria bacterium | reverse complement strand
CGGACCGAACGGCGCAGGCAAGTCGACACTGCTGCGTTTGGTGGCCGGCCTCGCGCGCCCGACCGCAGGCACCCTGCGGGTGGGGCCCCCGGGCGACGACCGCAGGCGAACGCGCGGACGCGTGGGCTACCTCGCCCACGCCAGCTTTCTCTACCCGGCCCTCACGGCGCGGGAGAACCTGATCTTCGCCGCGCGTCTCTATGGCGTTGCGGACCCCGCACGCCGGGCCGCGGAGCTCCTCGAGGCGCAGGGGCTCGCGGCCGTGGCTGACCGGCCCGCCGGCAGCTTCTCCCGCGGCATGGCCCAGCGTCTGGCCATCGTGCGGGGCCTGGTCCATGACCCCTCGATCGTGCTGCTCGACGAGCCCTACACAGGACTCGATCGGGCGGCGGCCCATGCGCTCACCGAGCGGCTGCGCGAGCTGCGGGCGGCCGGCCGCACGCTCGTGCTCGTGACCCATGAGCTTTCGCGCGCATGCGAGCTCGCCGATCGGGCGGTGGTGCTGGCGCGTGGGCGCGTGGTGCACGCGGCAGAAGGTGCCGGCCTCAAGCTCGCCGCCCTGGAGCAGGCGTACCTCGCGAGCGTCGAGTCCGCCGCGTGAACGTGCTGCTCGCAGTGCTGTGGAAGGACCTGATCTCGGAGTGGCGGACCCGGGACCGGATGGTTTCGATGCTGCTCTTCTCGGTCTTGGTCGTCGTGGTCTTCCACTTCGCCCTTCCCGCGGACGCGAGCCAGCTGCTCCAGACGGGCGCTGCGGGACTGCTCTGGGTCGCCTACGTGTTCGCCTCCATTCTGGGCTTGAACCGAGCCTTTGCCCTCGAGCTTGAAAACGAGGCGCTCTCGGGTCTCGCCCTGGCCCCCGCCGACCGAGGCTGGATTTTCCTCGGCAAAGCGGCGGCCAACACGTTGCTGCTCTTCCTCGTGCAGGCCGCAACGGCCCTCGCTTTTGCTCTCGCCTTCGACGTCGGCCTTGGCGCCGTGGCGCTGCGATTCGCGGTGGTGATGGCGCTCGGCGCCCTCGGCCTTTCCTCCGTCGGGACGCTCTTGGCCGCGGTGGCCGTGCGCACACGCTACCGCGAGGTCATGCTGCCCCTTCTTCTTCTGCCCCTCATGATCCCCATCGTGCTCGGCGCCGTGCGGGCGAGCGCAGCGCTGCTTGAGCACGGCGTGCTGCCCACGGCCGAGCTGCGTCTGCTGGTCGTCGCGGACGTCGTGTTTTTGATAGTCTCGTTCGTGCTCTTCGAATACGTCCTCGACGAGTGAAGCAGGACCGTATGCAAGCCGGTGTCGTGGATCGCGCCGCAGCTCAGCTGCGCACACCAAGCCTCCTGGCTCTTGTGGCGCTCTCGGCGGTGTACGCCATCGCGGTCCTCACGGCGCCCGAGGATTCCGTCCAAGGCGTGATTCAGAAGATCCTCTACGTCCATCCCGCCTGCGCGTTCGCCGCGTACCTGGGGTTTGGCCTCACCGCGCTCGCGGGCGCGCTCTACCTGTGGCGCGACGAGGAGCAGTACGACCGGCTCGCCCTCGCCTCCGCCGAGGTGGGGGTCGTGTTCTGTACGCTCGTCCTCCTGACCGGCCCGATCTGGGCGCGCGGCACCTGGGGACGCTGGTGGTCGTGGGACCCGCGGCTCACCGTCACGCTGCTGCTCTGGTTCATCTACCTCGCGTATCTGCTCCTGCGCAGCTTCACCGAAGGGAGCAGCCGCGCGGCGCGCTTTGCGGCGGTCTACGGCATCGCCGGAGTCTTCGCGATCCCGCTCAACTATTTCGCGATCGACCTTTTCGGAGGGCGCGCGATCCACCCCGAAAACCTGGGGCGCGGGAGCCTCGGAGCGGGCATGGGGCTTCCTTTTGCTTTGGGCATGGCGACGCTGCTCGTCGCGTTCTTCCACCTGCTCGCACGCAGGCTTGAGATTGAGGGTCTGCGCGCCCGCAGCACCCTCGCCGCGCCGGAGCCGAGGAGAAGCGCCGCGCGGGCGGAGGGCTCATGGCCTATGTGATCGCGGCCTACGGGCTCGTCGCAGCCACCCTCACCTTCTACGGCTGGGCCCTCGCACGCGAACGGCGCCGTTTAACGAGCGGACGGACGCAGGCACAGTAAAATGGAGGTTGACAGCCGAGCGGTCCCGGAGTTATAAGAGGTTCAACCTGTAAGCTACGGCTCTTGTTGGTCTTTTTCGCCAAATTTTGAATGGATGCGCGCTCCGCCCCACCCCTCTGCTGGACGGGTGTGCCCGCGTGAGGCGCCGTGAGAGTGAGCGCTCCGGAATCTCGCAGGCGCGAGCCGAAGATTTCGAGCTGCGACGAAAGTTGCGGGAATTCCAGGGGAGAGCGGAGGCAGGAGTAGTTCCGTTCTCAAAAGGAGTCGAAACGGATTGGACGGGGGGCCGGCCGGCCGCATCAGCGAGCGGCAAACGGACGGCAGCTGTCCGACCCAACAAGCGGAAAATCCTTTCGCGGTGGTCCCCCACCCACCGCTTGGCGCGGGGCTTGCTAGGTCTTCCGCTGTGGCCCGGGAGGACCTTGGGGCAAGCCGCGGGTACGGCCGCGAAGGGACCTAGGGACTCGGATGCAGAGCAACGAGGGCCTCGGAGGCGGTCCGGAGAGGATGGCAAGCATGAAACGAGGCGTCGGGTACTGCGAGAACACGGATTGCGAGGACTACGCCAAGGGCGTCTTCCTCTTGAACCACGGTGACACGTTCTACTGCCCCCGCTGCCGTCAGCTCGGCAAGGTGGAGAAGGAGCGGGGCTTCTACACCGGGAACTCCGACATCTTCAAGGAGGTCCGGGTCGAGTACAACTTCGACCCGATTCACAGCGTCTACCGCGAGATTGCGATTGTGCGGGATGAGAGTCTTTGGGGTCGCAACAACGTCTACACGCTCCAGTCCCCCCTCATCAAGACCGAAAAGCGTGCGCTCAAGGTCGCGGAAGCGATCCTTGCCAATCTGAATCGATACCGGGGTCTGCTCAACGGGGATGACATTCCGCGCACGACGGAGATCATCCTCTCCTTCGACGACCCGATGGACGAGTTCGCGCGCAAGCTCCAGCAGCTGTCGAAGGAATGGGAGGCAAGCGGCCTGCGCGAGTCGCCCCGCTAGTCCTCCTCCGCGCCTTCCCCGTCCTCCCGCCGCCGCAGCCGGCGCAGCTCGCCCGGGATTCCCCGCGCCCGGGTCTTTAGATCGATTCTCATTCCGGAAAGAATCGAGGAGAGTCCTTGGTGCTCGTAGCGCCGGACCGGAGTGCCCGGCACGCCGAGCGCATCTGCGATCGGCGCGCGGTACCACGGGAAGAGCGTGTCGGGAAGCGCCGCCGGATCGAACCAGCCGAGCGTGAGCGTCTCGGGGCTCGACCGAAGCCGGCCGCCGGCCACCTGGCACACATACACGCGCGCGGTATGGGGCCGGAAGCCGGTGCGGATGTAGTCACCGACCACGCGCAGGATGGTCACCCGCAGGCCGGTCTCCTCCTCCAGCTCCCGGCAGAGCGCAGCCTCGAGCGCTTCGCCACGCGCCGGTGTCCCGCCCGGCAGCTCCCAGCCCTGCAGATCGCTGCGCACGGCGAGCAAGATCTCCCCTCCCTCCGAGCGCACGACACCCTGCACCACGACGAGCGGCGCGCGCTCGACGACCCGCGGCGCCGCGAGACCCCAGAAAGCGAGCTTCGCATACACCAGCGGGGCACGGCCGAGCCGCCCGAGCGCGCGCAGGCCGGCGCGCAAGGCCTTACTCCACGATCTTGTTCAGGGGATATTCGACGATGCCCTGAGCGCCAGACTCGGAAAGCCGAGGGAGAAGCTCGCGCACGAGCCGCTCCTCGACGATCGTATTGACGGCGACCCAGCGGTCGTCGGCCAGGGCGGAGATGGTCGGCGTCGCAAGGGCGGGGAGCAGCTCGAGGACCTTTGGCAGCCTTTCCCGGGGCACGTTCATCATGAGGCCCACGCGGTCGGCCGCATTGATCGCACCCTTGAGGAGCAGCACGAGCCGCTCCATCTTGCGGCGCTTCCACTCGTCTTCGTAGGCATCCAGATTCGCGATGAAGCGCGGCGTCGTGANNCCGCAGCTCATTGGCGCGCAGGCCGTGTCCGGTCTCGGTGATGTCGACGATGGCGTCCGCGAGAATGGGGGGTTTCACCTCCGTGGCGCCCCAGGAGAACTCGACTTCCGCCTTCACCCCGTGCTCTGCCAGGTAGCGCTGGGTGAGCCCGACGCCTTCGGTCGCAATGCGCCTTCCTTGCAGATCCTTCACGCCCTGGAAGACGGAGTTCTCCTTGACCGCGAGCACCCAGCGCACGGGCCGGTAGTTCGGCCACGGTGCCTTCAGATCGGCCAGCTCCCTCACGCGCGCGTGGGTCTCGAGCACCCAGTCCAGACCCGTGATCCCGCAGTCCATGACACCTTGCTCGACGTAGCGCGCCATCTCCTGGGCGCGGATCAAGATGCAATCGATCTCAGGGTCATCGATCTCAGGATAGTAGGAGCGGCCTGAGAAGTTGACCCGGAAGCCGGCGAGGGCGAGCAGCTTGCCCGTGGTGTCCTGGAGGCTGCCCTTCGGCAAGCCGAGGCGCAACTTGACGGGCGTGCGGGCTGTCATTTGCGCTTGCCGTAGACCTGCTCGGGGTCGAAGACGCGCACGCCATCGTCCGTCCAGCCCGCACCCTCCCGGCGTCGGAAAAAACAGCTGCGCCTTCCGGTGTGGCAGGCCGCGCCTCCGCGC
>DOUU01000485.1:0-5202 GCA_003520425.1 Deltaproteobacteria bacterium | reverse complement strand
AACGCCTCGCCGGTCTCGAGCGTCTTGCGAAGCGACTCCGGATTCATGTGGGCGACCATCAGGACCTCGCCCGACGACGCGTCCTGTGCGATCGCCGTGACAAGACCGGCGCCCTTCGTGAAATCGATGGCATCGAACGGGTCCATGGGAAAATCGAGGCTACCGGGCGCCGAGAGCGCCCGCCAGACGCGCGCGAAGCGCTGCCAGCTCCTCGAAGGAGGGGCCGCGGTGGTAGAGCGAGTCGCGCGTACTGTCCCGCCCCGCCTCCNNGCGCGCGTCGTGTCCCGCCCCGCCTCCGCCCGCGTGCGGTCGAGAATTCCGCGCCGCACGAGCACATCGATCGCATTGGCGAAGGTCACGGGGTTCGCCGCTTCGCGCCTCACCACCTCGCCCAGCAGCTGCGAGCGCTCGAACTGCTCCTGCACCCGGAGCGAGATGCGCCGGCCCGTCACGACCTCGTCCGAGGCCAGGACCGCCCCCATCGCGGCGTAGTACACCTCGAGCATGCTCCGGGTCTGCTCGGCGATGAAGCGAAGGTAGGGAGCCCCCTTTTCGCTCGACTCGAGCCGCTCCCCTCGGCGGGTGACCACGCCCTTGCGCTCGAAGTAGTCGACAAACGCCTCGAGGTGCGCGGCCATGAGCTCCCCGCGCGGGACGAAGAACTCCTGGTAGAAAAGGTCCAGCCAGAATCCGAGGTCCTCTCGCAGCTCGGACGCGGTGGCGCCGGCCAGGAGGCGGCGCGCCATGAAACTGGGTGTCACCAGGAAGTGAAGGATGCCATTGCGATAGAAGTCGAGGGCGCGGCGCCGGGGCTCCTCGAAATAGAGCACTTCGCCCCGGGGATCCTGCGCCGAATGGATCAGATCGGCGCGCAACAGAAATGCGGTCGACTCCCGGAAGTCGTCACGGTCGCGCTCGAGCGCGGGCGTGAGCCTCACATCCTGCAGCCGCAAGAGCTCGATAATCTCCTGCATGCGGAGCACGAGCTCATGTCGGAACAGGCCGCGCGCCGGAGTGCCCAGGAGCGCGCTCGCCGCCACAGAAGTCGCGTTCGCGACCGTCGCCCAGTTGATGCGCTCGACGATCCGGTTTCCCAGGCCTTCGATGAAGCGGCGCTTCGCAACCTCCACCTCCGGCGTCGCAGGCGAAGCAAACCGCGCCCGGTCGGGTCCCATCGCATCGCCCAGGGAGATCGGCTCGCCAAAGTTCACAAACACGCTCCCGAAACGCCGCCGCAGGTACTTGCGGGCCCGCAGCAGGCCGAGCGTACTTTCGTTGACCTTCTCGCCACCCTCGAGCTCTTCGACCATCGCCCCCTCTTCGACCAGGCGCTCGTAGTTGATGGCGATGGGCACAAAGAAAAGATCGCGTCGGCTGCCCGCCAGGAAACCTTCGACGTCCCAGGAGAGCATCCCGAGCCGGGGCACCAGCGTCTTGCCCGTGCGCGAGCGGCCCCCCTCGATGAAGAACTCCTGCGTGAATCCCTCCTTCACCAGATACGCGACGTAGCGCCGAAACACCTCCTTGTAGAGCGGATCGTCGAAGGAGCGTCGCAAAAAGAAGGCGCCGGCGCGGCGAAACAGGAAGCCAAAGGGACCAAAGCCCATGTTCTCGCGCGCCGCGATGTGGGGGGGCACGAGGTGGTTGCGGTAGAAGAGCCACGAGAGAATCAGGAAGTCGAAGTACGAGCGATGGCTCGGGACCAGGACGAGCGGATGGCGCTTCGCGTACTCGGCGACCTTCTCGAGTCCGTTCACCTCAATCGATGCAAAAAGCCGCCTGAAGATGGAGTTCACCGCCACGTTGAGCAGGGCGAGGAAGGTCGAGTTCATGTGAGCGGCGATCTCGCGAAAGTCCTTCTCCGCCTCCCTCCACGCCGCCTCGACGCCGATCCCACGCTGCCGCGCCGCCGCCTCGACCACGGTTCGCAGATGAACGTCGCCGAGAACGCTCTCCTGCACCTTGTGCGGCGGGCGCAGCGTCGGCCCTTCGACCACCTTCTCCTCGCGGTAGAGGAAGATGAGGAGCGAGCGGCGCACCTTGCGCGTGATCGCGGTCTCGCCCTCCTGTCGGCGCTCGTCGATGAAGGCCCGCAGATCGATCGGTTCGCCCACCTTCACGAAGAGTCCGCGGTAGGTGGTGAGAAAGCCGATCACCTTCGCCAAATCCGAGGGCCGTGTCGGTCCGCCGTAGGCGAGGTTCAGGAAGCGGCGTTCGGCGCGCGGTCCCTTGCGCCAGAAAAGCGCCAAGGGAACCAGAAACACCGGCCGCTCGGCGCTCCACACGGCCCGCACCACGTCCCCGAGACTGTCGAGCTCCTGCTTGCCGAGCTCGAGGGCGTGCCGCCGGCCGCGCAGCCACGAGAGCCTTGCGGTGCGGAGGAACAGGAACTGGGACTCGCCCGCCAGGACGAGCTGGCGGGCGTGCTCGCGCTCGGCGCCCCCCCCGTCCCGTCCACGACCTTCGCGCACGGCCCCGCGCAGCCGCCGCAGGCCGAGACGGATCGCCTCCAGTACAGGCCGGTAGTAATAGAAGCGCACGCCGTTTGCGAAGCCGGAAAGGCGCAGCCCCTCGCGCAGGAAAAGGACATTGAACAAGAAGTAGTCGAGTCGGCTCGCATAGCGCATCACGTACACGACGGAGCCGCGCGACTCGAGCTCACGCAGGCTCGCGACCGTCTCATCGTCGAGATCAAAGTGCCCGAAGAACCGCTTCGCGAACCAGCGGAAGAAGAGATTGAAGCGAGGCGTCATCGCCGAGAACGGATCGGCGAGAACAGAAATCGTGGCGGCGCGATGCGGGGCGAGCGGCCGCTCCGGCATGATGGGCCGAGGTGTACCACGCGCGTGCGGGCCGAGCAATCTCAACCGGGCCCGCCGCCCCGTGCGCGCGGGCTCAGGTAAGGATCTTCGTGATGTTCTGTGCGATCTCCTGCGGCGTCCAAAGACCGCCGTTCTCCTTCTTCGTCACGCCCTCGCCGCGCACCATCTTCATCTCCGCGATCGTTCCACCGCCGACGAAGAACGTGCGGCCGGTCAGCTCCTTTGCGAGGTCGCTCGCAAGGAAGACGACGAGCGGCGAAACGAGCTTCGGGTCCATCCGCGCCTTGGTCTCCTCGGTCTGGAAGAAGGGGAGGTCTTCGGTCAGCCGGGTGTGCGCGACCGGCGCAAGCACGAAGACCCGGATGTTGTTCTTCTTGCCCTCAAGGGCAAGGCAGCGCGAGAAGCCCCAAATGCCAGCCTTCGCAGCACCGTAATTGCACTGACCGAAATTCCCCTCGAGGCCGGAGGTCGACGAGGTGTTGATGATGACGCCGCCCTCCCCCCGTTCGCGCATGTGGTTGAAGGTCGGCTGCGTGACACAGAACGTCCCTTTGAGGTGAACAGCGTTCACGAGATCCCACTGCTCCTCCTCCATCTTCGAGAGGGTCTTGTCGCGCAGAATGCCGGCATTGTTCACGAGGATGTCGACCTTCCCGAACGCCGCGAGCGCGCTTTTCAGGACGCCGCGCCCCCCGGCGATGGTCGCCACGCTGTCGTAGTTCGGGGCGGCTTCGCCGCCCTTGGCACGAATCTCCTCAACCACGTGGTCGGCCATGCGCTGGCTGCCCGCGCCCGAACCGTCCCGCGCGCCCCCCAGGTCGTTGACCAGCACCTTCGCGCCCTCGGCGGCCAAGGACAGCGCATGCTCGCGTCCAATGCCGCCGCCCGCGCCCGTCACGATCGCAACTTTTCCGTCGAGCAAGCCCATGGGGGGTTCTCCTCTTTGTGTGGCGGGCGCATCGTAGCCGACGCCCGATTCGCGGATCAACCCGGCTGCGCGAAGAGGACCGTGCGCAAGCTCGCAAAGGGTCGGAAACCGAGCTTCGCGTAGAGATTCCCGCCCGCCTCGTTTCCCTCGACCACCGAGAGCTGCACGTGTTCGGCTCCTGCGTCGAAGGCGGCGCGGCAAAGCGACGACACTCCCGCCGACGCGAAACCCTTTCGGCGCGCCGCCGGCCAGGTATACACCCCCTGGAGAAGCCAGCCTTCCGGCTGGCGCACGTCGGCGTAGCCGACGAACACGACCGCGCCCGCTTGCTCGATCACATGGGCGCGCGGCAGCCGCCCGCGCACCCAGCGACGGAACCCCTCGGGATCCCCGTCGAATGGATCGGGCCGTTGCTCTTCGCGCAAGCTCGCGCGCGCGGCCTCGACGAGAGCCTCGAGGTCCTGGCTCGAAGCCCCCCGTGTCCGTGCCCCCGGCGGCGGATCCACAAGACGCGCGTGGGCGGCGCGCAAGACGTACGCCCGCTCGACGCGATCGACCAGCGCACGGCGTCCGCGCGCCTCGAGCCTGCGCCAGAGCACATCGACGCTCTCGAGCGAGCTTTTGACCAGCCCGCTCTCCACCCCGGCGAGCACCGCGGTGAGCGCCTCAAGCGCGGCCGGGGGCGGCTCGGCCGAGATCACAATGCAGGGCCGAAGGGAAGCCACACCAAGGAGCGTGCCGCGGCGAAAGGCGCCCCACAGCTCCGCGCCTGCTTCCCCTGGCGCGGGGGGGAAGCCGAGGCTGTGCACGAGGTCGAGCAGGAACAGGTCGCTCTGGGCGTCCGCCGCCAAAAGACGCCTTGCGGCCTCGCGGTCCGCCGGCCCGAGCAGCCGGGCTTTCACTTGGCCGAGCACATCCAGCGCTTCATGCGATCACCGCGAGGACCGCGCCTTCTTCGACGCTTGCCCCCTCCTGCACGCGGATCTCGCTCACGCGTCCCGCGCAGGGAGCCTCGACGGGAATCTCCATCTTCATGGATTCAAGGATGATGAGCACGTCGCCCTCTTGCACCGCGTCGCCCACACGNNTCCCTCTTGCACCGCGTCGCCCACGTTCTTCTCGATCTTCCAGACGCTGCCGGTGATTTGCGCCTCGACCTCGGTCGCCATGGCTCCTCCCTCCTTGGCGCGTCAGTGCCCGCGCTGGCGCTGCATGAGCGCGCCGAGGTAGCTGATCGTGAGCTCTCCGCGCTGAAATGCGGGATCGTCCAGCACCATTTCATGCACGGAGAGATTGGTTTTGAGCCCTTCGATGGTCGTGGCCCCGACGGCCGCCCGCGCCCTCGCGATGCACTGCGCCCGGTCGCGGGCCCGGACGATCATCTTGCCGAGCAAGGGGTCGTAGAACGGTGTGACCTTCGACCCCTCGACCACCCCTGCGTCCACGCGCACG
>DOUU01000440.1:4887-11968 GCA_003520425.1 Deltaproteobacteria bacterium | reverse complement strand
AAGCTCGACATCAGCGAAAAGCGTCTGCCCCAGGACGGCCGCATCCGGCTCAAGATCGCCGGGCGCGACTACGACGTGCGCCTTTCCACCGTGCCCATCGGCCATGGCGAGCGCGTGGTGATGCGCCTGCTTCCGCGCACGACGGAGATGCTCAATCTCGAGCGTCTGGGCTTCAACCGACGCCAGCTCGCGGTCTGGGAGAAGCTCATCGCGCGGCCCAACGGCATCATGCTGGTGACGGGGCCGACCGGGAGCGGCAAGACCACGACGCTCTACGGCGCGCTCTCCCGGATCAACGCGGTCGACAAGAACATCATTACGATCGAAGATCCCGTCGAAATCCAGCTGCCGGGGATCGGCCAGATCGAGGTCAATCCTCGCATCGGCCTCACCTTTGCAAGCGGGCTGCGCTCGGTCTTGCGCCAGGATCCGAATGTCGTCCTCGTGGGCGAGATCCGGGATATCGAAACCGCGGAGATCGCGATCCAGGCCTCGCTGACCGGGCATCTCGTGTTTTCGACGCTCCACACCAACGACGCGCCGAGCGCGATCACCCGACTTGTGGACATGGGAGTCGAGCCCTATCTCGTGGCCTCCTCGCTCGTGGCCGTGCTCGCCCAGCGCCTCGTGCGGGTGCTCTGCAAGGAATGCAGGGAGCCCTTTACGCCCACGGCAGAGCAGCTGGCCGAGATCGGGATCCGGGGCGAACACTCGGTCTTCCGGCCGGTCGGCTGCTCGCGCTGCAACCACACCGGCTATCACGGGCGACTCGGGATCTTCGAGCTCATGCTTGTGGACGATGACCTGCGGGCGCTTGTGACACAGAATACGGACGCAAAGACGATCAAGCGCCGCGCGATGGAAAAGGGGATGCAAACGCTGCGCGCCGATGGAGCGCGGAAGGTGCTCGAAGGCATCACTTCGATTGCGGAGGTGCTGCGGGCGACCGAGGAAGAGGGCGTCGTCGCCCAGATTTAGCGCTTCCGCATCGCCGAATCCGGAAAGAGCCATGCCGGTCTATGCATACAAGGGAATGACGAACGCGGGCCGCGCCACGCGCGGCTTCGTGGACGCGGAGAGCGCACGCGCCGCCCGTGCCAAGCTGCGCCGCGACGGCGTCTTTCCCACGGAGATCAGCGAGGGCGGCGACGCCGCGGCGGTGGCCGCAGCCGCCCCCACCGCCGAGCGGAGGCGCTTCGTCATCCCCCTGCCCTCGCTCCGCCGCATTTCCGGGATGGACCTCGCGCTGGCCACGCGCCAGCTCTCCACCCTGGTCGGAGCGGGTATTCCCCTCGTCGAGGCTCTCGGCGCCCTCTCGCAGCAGGTGGAGAATGCGCGCCTCAAGTCGGTTCTCGGTCGGGTGCGAGACCGGGTGAACGAGGGATCCTCCCTGGCCGAGGCGATCAGCCAGAGCGGCCTGTTTAGCGAGCTCTTCGTCAGCATGGTGCGCGCGGGAGAGGCGGGCGGCGCCCTCGAGCAGGTGCTGGCGCGCCTTTCCGAGTACCTCGAGAGCCAGGTGCGCCTGAGGAACAAGGTGGGCTCCATTCTCATCTATCCAGCCGTGATGTTTGGATTCGCAGTGCTCGTGGTGGTCGCGCTCGTGACTGTCGTGCTGCCACAGATCACGCAGCTGCTCGCGAGCTTGAACCAGCAGCTGCCGTTCTACACCCGGTTCATCATCGGGCTTTCGAACTTCATGAGGGCCTGGTGGTGGGCGATCGCCGTGCTGGGCGGGGTCTCGGCGGTCAGCGCACGCGCCGTGCTCCAGACCACTGCCGGCCGGGAGCGCTGGGATCGGACCAAGCTGCGCCTTCCGATCTTCGGACGGGTGGTGCGGATGCTCGCCATCGCCCGCTTCACCCGCACGCTCTCGACCCTGCTGGCCGGCGGGATCCCGATCGTGAAGTCGCTTGACATCTCCAAGCACGTGACGAACAACGTGATCATCAGCCAGGCCGTCGACAGCGCCATGGAGAGCATCACGGGGGGCGCCTCGCTGGCGAAGCCGCTCCGAGCCAGCGGCCAGTTCCCACCGCTCGTGACCCACATGGTCGAGGTCGGCGAGCAAAGCGGTGAACTCGAAGCGATGCTTGCCAAGGTCGCCGACACCTACGATGAGCAGGTCGAAACCAGCATGACCCGGCTCACCGCCCTGCTCGAACCGATGCTCATCCTCCTCATGGTGGGCATGGTGCTCGTGATCATCTTCGCCACGCTGGTGCCGCTCCTGCAGGTCACGAGCTCACTGAAATAAAGGAGAAGACGCGTCGTCATGGAACAAAGAGAAGGCGGATTCACGCTCATCGAGATCATGGCCGTCGTGCTGATCATCGGTCTGCTCGGCGGGATCGTTGGCACGGTCGTGTTCCGTCAGATCGACAAGGCCAAGGTCACCACGGCAAAGATTCAGATCAAGTCCTTCGAGCAGGCGCTGGACGCCTACCGGATGGACAACGGCCGCTACCCCTCGACCGAGCAGGGCCTCGATGCGCTCATCCACAAGCCCTCGGGCGAGCCCGTCCCGAAGCGCTGGGCCGTAGAAGGCTACCTCGCGGGCGGAAAGGTCCCGCTCGATCCTTGGGACAACCCCTACCAGTACGCCTCGCCCGGCACCCACAATCCCTACAGCTTTGATGTCTGGTCGTACGGCGCAGACGGCGCACCCGGCGGCACCGACAACGACGCGGACGTCGGCAACTGGTCGGACGACACAGGGACGACGGGGACCACGCGCGGGTGAGCGGTCGCCGCTCGGACGGCTTCACGCTGATCGAGCTGCTGGCGGTGATGCTGATTCTCGCGATGCTCGCGGCGATCGCGATCCCCAGTCTCTCGATCTTGGGAGCGCGGCCGCTGCGCGCGCAGGCCGAGAGCCTTGCGTCCGATCTCGAGTTTGCTCGCGTGCGAAGCGTACTGCTCGGCATCCCACACCGTGTGGTGATCGATCTCGACGGGGGCGCCTGGCGCGTCGAGTGGCTCGTGACCGAGGCCGAGGCCCTCGGCCAGGAAGAGAAGGCCGACGCCCCGGCCGCTGGGGGGTTCGATGCGCGGGGTCGGATCGACCTCTCCCCTCCGCGCGGCGAGACGCCCGAGTACCGGCCGGTGCGAGCGAACGTGGGCACGACCAGCGTGCTTGAGGACGGGCTTGTCTTCTCCCGGATCGATACGACGGAGGGCCCCGTGAGCCGCGGCACGGTGGCCGTGGGCTTCGAGCGGGACGGAACCGCAGACCCTGTGCGGATCGTCCTTGCCGACGCGCGAGGCCACGTGGTGGGAGTGGAAGTCGCGCCGCTCGAAGAAGCGGTGCAGGTGCGCGATGTCGAGCGCTAGCTCCCGCTCTCTCGCCTTCACGCTCCTCGAGGTGCTGGCCGCGGTCGCGATCCTGGCGCTGGTCTACACCGTCCTTGCACGGGTCGGCATCCAGGGTTTCCGCGCAGAGGGAGGATCGGACCGCCGCCTTCGTGCCTCGCTCCTCGCCGATGACATGCTGGCAGAGATCGAGGGGCAGCTCGAGATGGGGAGCACCCCTCCGCTCGGCGAGAAGGACGCAAAGCGCGACGAGTTCCTGGTCCACCTGCGCGTCTCGCCCGCGGAGATCGAGATCCCGCCGGCGTCGGAGGCCGCCGTGCAGAGGCTCCGCGCCGCGGCGGGCAAGCAGGCGGGCGGGGCTTCGTCCCTTGCCGCCAAGCTCGGGGCGAACGGGACGACGCCGTCGTTCTTTCAGCCGCAGGCCCCAGGCGAACCGCCACCCGGCCGCCGCATCGAGCTCCGGGTTTCCTGGCTGGATGGAGCCACCGAGGCCGCGGTCACCCGCGAGACCTACGGGCTCGACCAGAGCGCGGCCCAGTCCCTTCTTCTCGCACTNNACCAAAGCGCCGCCCAGTCCCTTCTTCTCGCACTCGACATGGCAGCCCAGGCGGAGAAGCAGGCGGCCGCGGGAGAAGCGGGCGCGGTGCCGCAACCCGCCGGGCCCGCGTCGCCAACGGGCGCAGCCCCCGCAGCCTCGCCAGCGGGCGCGACCAGCCCGGGCATGGGCCCGACGCCGTGAGTGCGCGGCGGGGGGGCGGCTTCACCTTGCTCGAGGTGCTGGGCGTGGTGCTCCTCACGGCGCTCGTGTTCACGGCCGCCGTCAACTTCTACCGTGAGCTCGCGCGCAAGAGCGCGCACGCGGTGGAGCTCACCCGCGACGTCCGCTTCGCGAGCGCCATTCTGGACCGCGTGGCGCGAGACCTTGAGGGCGCGGTCCTGATCACGAAGCCAGAGGACAAGGACCCGCTCGAGCATCCCTGGCTCTTCCTCGCGGAGGCCCGGAGCGAGGGTTCGGGAGCAGACCACATCAAGTTCATGACCCGGAGCCACAGCCCCCGCACAGGCTCTCAGCACGAGAGCGATCTCGAGGTCGTGGCGTACGTGCTGCGCCCGGACAAGGATGGCGACCTCCAGCTGCTCCGCTGGTCATCGCCCCAGATCCCCGACGGGCTCGACCGCTCCTTTCCCAGCGATCCGGCGGACGGGGCCCGGGTCCTCGCGCGGGGTGTCGAGCGCTTCGGCGTGCGGTTTCTCACGGAGACCGGGGAGTGGAAGAGCACCTGGGACTCCTCCACCGTCGTCGACTCGAGCAAGCTGCCCCTCGCAGCCGAGATCTCCATCGCCCTGGTCGACGAGCAGGAGCCGGAAAGCTCCGGGGCTGCACCCGAGCCGCCCTATGTGCGTCGCGTGCTCATGCCTTTGCGCCCGCTCGATCTCGACAAGATGCTGCACCCCGAAAAGCAGGACCAAGCGGCGAAAAAGGGGGACGAGTCCGGCGGGAGCGATTCCGGCGGCAGCGGGATGACCGTGGGCCAGTGCCTCGCGCTCAATCCCGGCCTCGCTCTGCCGATTGATCCCTCCGCGCTCGCCTCCATCCAGGGCCAGAGCATCGCGTCGGTGGCGAAGAGCGCAGGGATCGACGTCCCGAGCAACTGCAAATGAGGCGCCCCCCGCGCAATGAGGGATTCATGCTGGTGGTGGCACTCGTGCTCGTGCTGCTCCTCACGGCCAGCATCACGGCGTTCCAACGTCGCGCGATGCTGGATTGGATGATTGCCCACCACCGGGACGCCGCGGCCGAGGCGGAGGCCGCAGCGCGGGGCGGAGTCCGGCTCGGCATCACGCTCCTCCTGGAAGACCAGCTCGAGGAGGCCCTGAGCGGCTTCAAGAGCGAGACGCTGGACGACGTGTGGGCGCGGGCCAGCGGGATCAACCTGCCCACCCAGGATGGCGTCGAGCTGCGGCTCAAGATCGAAGACGCCGGAGCGCGCCTCAACTTGAATGCCCTGCTCGACAAGGGCCATCCACGAAAATATTCCGAACTGTTTCTGACGAATTTCCTCGATCAGGTGATCCAAGACATGCCGAACCGCGCGAATGCACGCTCGTACGATTCCGCTAAGCTCGCCCGCCACCTGCTCGACTACATCTCCGAGGATGAGACCGCGATCGGCGGGGGGGTCAAGGATCAGCCCTACCAGCGCCGCCACCCACCCGGGCACGCTGCAAGCCGTCCGCTTCTGTCCGTGGACGAGCTGCGCATCGTCGAGGGCTTCGATGGCGCCCTCGTCGAAGCGCTGCGGCCGTACGTGACCGTCTACCCTTACGTCCGAGCCGATGGAATCAATCCCAACACCGCTCCGCCCCACGTGCTGGCCCTGCTTTTCCACGGTGTCGGCGAGAACTTCCGCTTCGCGACCGAAGAGGAGGTGAAATCCGTCCTGAAGGCGCGGGACCAAGGCGATGTGCTATGCGCCGACAGCGCAAAGAGGCCGGGCTGCCGGAGCCTCGGGGAGCTCGTGCCGGGGGAGATCTTCCCGCCTCCCACCTTCACCTCGAACGTCTTCACGATTCGGGCGGAGGCGAAGGCGGGGGAGGTGCGCCGCACGATCGAGGCCGTGGTGGATCGCTCCAAGCCCTCGCATCCCCAGTTTCTTGCGTGGCGGGTGGAGTGAGTACATGAGGCCGCTTGCGCCTAGGGGGTCGGGCGAGTGAGGTTTCTCTCGTGGCTGTGCTGATGCGTCGCATCCTCGGGCTCGACCTTGGAAGCCACGCCATCAAGGCGGTCGAGCTTCGGCAGACGCTCCGCGGCGTCGAGGTCGGGCAGCTGCGGTCGGTGACCGTGCATGAGGCCGCGGCCGACGATGCAGAGTCCCCTTCCCTTCCCCAGCAGCTCCAAAGGTTCGCTGCTCTCTACCGACTTCCTGCGGAATACGTGGTTGCGGCCCTGCCCGGGGATCGCGTCACAACCCGCCGCCTCGCCCTGCCTTTTCGCGAGCGGCGGCGCTTGGCCCAGGCCGTCCCCTTCGAACTCGAAGGCCAGATGCCCTTCGCCCTCGAGGACGTGATGGTGGACTGGGACGTGGTCCGAGACGAGGGATCGCGCGCTGAGGTGATCGCGCTCGCCGCGCCTCGCGCCGAGGTCGGCCGTCAGCTCGAGACGCTGCGCGAGGCGGGCCTTGAACCGCGCACGCTGGAGGCCGAGGGATTGGCGCTCGCGAATCTCGCGGCGCTGTTCCCGCAGCCGGGGACGAAGCTCTACGTGGACATGGGTCACCGCAAAACGACGCTCACCCTCTGCGCCGGAGGCAAGGCGCTCGCCATGCGGACCATTCCCATCGCCGGCCGCGCCCTCACGCAGGCCGTGGCGCAGGAGCGCAGGCTCGTCTGGAACGAAGCCGAGGGCGTGAAGTGCGATGAAGGCATCCAATCCTGCGCCGCCGCGCATTTCGTGATGGACCGTCTCGGGCGCGAAATCATGCGGACTCTTGGCGGCTTCGAGAGCGCCCTCGCGGGCCAGGCGCCGCTCGAGGAGCTCACGCTCCTCGGGGGAAGTGCTCGCCTCCATGGCATGGACGAGCTTTTGGCCGAACGCGTCGGCCTGCCGGTCGTCCGCATGACGTTCCCGCGCGGCGAGGCCGGATCCGCCCTGGTGGCCGGCGGCGACCCCCTGCTCTTCTCCAATGCCCTCGCGCTCGCGCTTCGCGGCACCCTGCGCGCGACGACGCGGATGAACTTGCGGCGTGAGGAGTTCGCATACCGCGTCGACCTC
>DOUU01000440.1:0-4877 GCA_003520425.1 Deltaproteobacteria bacterium | reverse complement strand
ATCGGCCGCGAGCTCACCTTGACCTCGCGTCTTGCAGGGCTGGCGCTCTTGCTCGGCGCGGTCGTCCTCGCGACCTCGATCGCGGTCCAGTCGCGAAAGGCCGACGCCCTCGAGCGCGAGCTGCGCACCCTCTATGCCCAGGCGTTCCCCGGCCAAAGCCCGCCCGCCAACGTCGGCACAGCCATGCGCGAGGNNCCCCGGCCAAAGCCCGCCTGCCAACGTCGGCGTCGCCATGCGCGAGGCCGTGCGCTCGGCCCACGAGCGAGCCGACGCACTCGGCGTCTACCGAGGCAATCTCTCGGCCCTGGACCTGCTCTCGGAGATCTCCGCGCGCGTTCCCCAGGACCTCGAGGTGGTCTTTGAGGAGCTCAGCATCGACCGCCAGATGGTGCGCATTCGCGGCTACTCGAAGAGCTTCGAAGGCGTGGACCGGCTGCGCACGGAGCTCTCGAAGTTCGAGCCCTTCTCGCAGATCCAGGTGAGCGAGATCCAAAGCGACGAGAAGCACGGCGGCAAGAGCTTCAGCGTCACGATCAGCATGGGGCAGAAGGGGGAAGGGGGATGAGCGAGCTATTGGCGCGGGCGCGCGACTTCATCGCCAACCTCTCGCCGCGGGAGCGCCTCCTGCTCGGGGGGGTCGCGGGCCTCTTGGGCCTTCTGATTCTGTATGGGGTCCTGGTAAGACCCGTGCTTGCGATGCGGGGGCGCGCCGCCCGGCGGGTGGCGGCGGCGGAGCAAGACCTCGCCGCGATGGCGCGCCTGCGGGCCGAGTATGACGAGGTGAACGGTCGCCTCGCGGCGGTCGAGCAGCGCATCGCGCAGGGCCCTTCGGGCAACATCTTCACGACGCTCGAGTCCCTTGCGAAGCAGTCGGCGATCGCGGTCGATTCCATGGAGCCGCAGGCCGCGCAAGCAGGCACGCGCTACCGCGAGACGAAGGTGCAGGTCGTGCTGAAGGGCGTGACGCTGGCCCAGATGGTGAGCTATTTGCAGGGCATCGAGTCGGCGCCGCAGCTGCTCTCGATCAAGAGCCTGCGCGTGCGCACGCGGGCCGACAAGCCGGATCTCCTCGACGTCACGTTCACCGTGTCGTCCTTCGAGCCCACGTAATGCCGACGACCGCGAAGCCCGCCGCCCCTGCCGGACCGCTGGAGCTCCCTCGCTGGGTACGGACCCGGGTGATTCCCCTCGCCGCCGCCCTGCTCACACTGCTGTTCACGCTTTGCGGCTTTCCCTATGACCGCCTCGCGCCCTCCGTCGCCGCGAAGGCATCCCAGGGCCTCGGCGCGAAGGTCTCCATCGCGAGCGTGGGCCCGAGCGTTTCCCTTCTCGGCCTCGGCGTGCGCGCCAGCGGCGTCTCGGTCGCCTGGCCCGATGGAAGCCAGCTCAAGCTCGACAGCCTGCGCGTGCGGCCTGCGTGGTCCTTCGCCTGGCTGCGCGGCCGGCCCGCGCTCGCCCTGCGCCTTGCCGCTCCGCTCGGGCAGCTGAGCGGGACTCTCGTTCTCGGCTCGCAGCCCGGTTTCGACGGCGCAATCCACGATCTTGAGCTCGCAAAACTTCCGCTTCAGAACCTCGTGCCGGGCGCATCGATCGATGGCAAGGCGAACGGCGATCTCGACGTCACGAACACGCCGGGCGGCGCCCGGGGATCCTTCCACATCGAGGCTCGAGACGGGTCGCTCGGGCTTCCGAACCTCCCGTTTGCGCTGCCATACACGACATTGAGTACAGACGTGCGACTCACGGATGCGGCACTTGCGGAGATCACCTCCCTCGAGCTCGATGGGCCCCTGCTCGCCGTGCGGGCGAGCGGCAGCATCGGACGCGCCATGCTCCTCGCCGCGGCGCCTGTGAACCTGAGCTTGCGCCTCCAGGCGAAGGACAGCTCGGTGCGCCCGCTTCTTGCCGCGGCGGGCCTGCGCGTCGCCGCCGACGGAACGGCGGAGCTGCGCGTCACCGGCACCGCCGGCCAGCCCCTCGTGCGCTGAGCCATGGTCAAGACCGAGTCGCTGCAGTCGCTTCAGAAGGTCTTCAAGACGCTCGCAGACCCGACCCGCGTTCGGATCCTGGCCTTGCTCGAGCGGGAGGAGCTGGCGGTGCAGGACCTGATGCAGGTCCTGGGCATGGCGCAGTCGCGCGTCTCGCGTCACCTCGCGATCCTGCGGGGTGCGGGGCTCCTGCGCGGGCGTCGCGATGGCACGTTCGTGTACTACCGCTTTGTCGCGCCCGAAGGCGGGGTCTGGCGCGAGAGCTGGGAGCTCGCAAAGCGAAACCTCGCAGGCGCTCAGCCCCCGGGCGCAGAGGTTCCCAAGGATGCGACGCTCGCGCGCGACGCAGCGGCGCTCGCGCGCGTTCTCGAGGCGCGTTCGGCCCGTTCACGCGCTTTCTTCGACGCCGTAGGACCGGAGTGGGACGCCCTGCGCAAGGTCTTCAACGACGACGCCCTGCGCGCCCGGGCGGTGGCGCGTCTTGTACCCCCGGGTCTTCGGGTGGCGGACATCGGCACCGGCACCGGCATCCTTGCCCTCGAGCTCGCCCAGCTCGGGCTGCACGTCGTCGCGGTCGACAACTCGCCCCGAATGCTCGAGGCGGCTCGCGCCAAGCTGGAAGCGGCTGCCGTCCGCGGCGTGGAGCTCCGCCGGGGAGAGGCAAGCGCGCTGCCCCTGGCGGACCGCGAGATGGACGCCGCGGTCGCACACATGGTGCTGCAGTACCTGCCCTCGCCCGGGGATGCCATCCGCGAGATGGCGCGGAGCGTGCGCCAAGGCGGAGTGGTGGTGATCGTCGACTTCGTGCGCCACGACCGGGAGTGGATGCGGGCGGAGCTTGGAGTCACCTGGCTGGGCTTTGCCGAAGCCGAGATTCGCGGCTGGTTCGAGGCGGCGGGCCTTGGGGAGTTCCGCATCGAGACGCTCCCTCCGCTCTCCCCAGGCCGAGACCTGCCCGCGAGCTTCATCGCCTCCGGGCGCCGCCGAACGAACGGCGGCGCTTCGTAGTCCGGACGCCGGCATCCGAGGGGGGAGTCCGACCCGCGCCTGCGGACTCGGTCTGCGGGCTTCCGTACCTTCCTGCCATGGGCCGCTTTTGCGCTGTCCTCTTCGACGCTGCCGGAACGCTGATCCGCCTGCGCGAGCCGGTGGGGGAGACCTATCGGCGGCTCGCCGTCGCCCATGGGGTCGCGCTGCCTGCCTCCCGAATCGAGGAGGCCTTCCGACGTGTCTTGCGCCAGGCACCTCCCATGGTGTGGCCCGGCGAGCTTCCGGCGGAGGTCGCCGAGCGTGAGCGGCAGTGGTGGCGCACGGTCGTCCGCGCGTGCTTCCGCGCGGCGGATGCCAGCGCACGCTTTGCGGATTTCGAAGGCTACTTCGGAACGCTCTTCGACCACTTCGCACGCCCCGAGGCGTGGGAGGCCGCGCCGGGCGCGAAGGAGGCCCTGCGCGCGCTCCGCGCCAGGGGCCTTCGCACGGCGGTGGTCTCGAACTTCGACCACAGATTGGGCGGCCTTCTCGAGGGCCTCGGGCTTGCGCCCGAGATTGAGCTCGTCATCCGCCCGGCCGACGCAGACGCCGCCAAGCCCGACCCGCGGATCTTTGTCTGCGCCCTTCGGCGCCTTGGCGTGGCTGCGCACGAAGCGATCTACGTTGGAGACGACGCACAGCATGACCTGGCCGGCGCCGAGGCCGCGGGCCTCACGGCCATCGACGCTTTGTCGCTTGCTACCTTTCACGAGCTTTGTCCGAGGATTTGCGCCCTCTCGAAGGAGAAACCGGCTTGAACGACACGCTGACCGTCGCCCCGACGACCTTCTTCCGCGATCGCTTCGGCCTCGACGAGGGATCTCTCACCGCCACCCTGGGCACGGCTCTCGAGCGGCGCGTGGACCACGCGGACCTTTTCTTCGAGTACACGACCGAAGATTCGGTCGCCCTCGAGGAGGGCATGGTCAAGACAGGGGACCGCAGGCTCTCCCAGGGCGTCGGCGTGCGTGTCCAAGCGGGCGAGCGCCAGGGGTACGCACACTCCGACGAGATCAGCGTCGAGAGTCTGCGGATCGCGGCCAGCACGGCGCGCGCCATCTCCGAGGGGCCGGGCGTCGAGCGCGCGGTCGCCGTGCAGGGCACGGCGGCACCCCCCCACAACCTCTACCCGGTGACGCGCCCGCCGACGGACGTGCCGGTCGACCGCAAGGTCGAGCTCCTCGGCGAGGTCGATGCCTACGCCCGAAGCCTCGATCCACGCATCGCGCAAGTGATGGCGAGCATCGTGTCGCAGCATCGTGTCGTCCTGGTCGCGGCCAGCGACGGCACGCTGGCCGAAGATGTGCGCCCCCTCGTTCGCTTGAACGTCCAGGTGATCGCTGCGGACGCCAAAGGTACGCACCGCGAGTCCGGCTACCAAGGGATGGGAGGGCGCTTCGAGATCGAGCGCGTCCTCGATTCCAAGGCGTGGCGGCCGCTCGTCGCGGAGGCCGTGCGCATGGCATGCCTGAACCTCGAAGCGGTCCCCTGTCCCGCGGGAACGATGGACGTGGTCCTAGGCCCCGGCTGGCCCGGCGTGCTTCTCCACGAGGCCGTGGGCCACGGCCTCGAGGGCGACTTCAACCGCAAGAAGACGTCGGCCTTCGCAGACCGGATCGGGCAGCGCGTGGCAGCACCGGGGGTCACCGTCGTCGACGACGGCACCCTTCCCCTGCGCCGGGGCTCGCTGAACTTCGACGACGAGGGCACGCCGACCCAGCGCACGGTGCTGATCGAGGATGGCATCCTGCGCGGCTACCTGCAGGACCGGCTCAACGCGCGGCTGATGAAGATGGCGCCGACCGGGAACGGACGGCGCGAAAGCTTCGCGCACAGCCCGATGCCGCGGATGACCAACAC
>DOUU01000297.1 GCA_003520425.1 Deltaproteobacteria bacterium | reverse complement strand
TTTAGTTCAGTTCAGGGCCTATCCCGACTCCCCAGATCGTCATATCGGGAGTCATATTGTTTAGTTCTATAACGTTGAGGGCGGACCGCGCGAGTGGTCCGCCCTTTTCGTTTGGGAGAACAACGATGAGGCGATGGGACAGACTGGTGGAAGGCTACATCGAGGAGTACCGAGCGCGCGGGATCAACCCGGCGACGGTGGCGCATACGGCGGCGACGCTGGATCGATGGGGGCGATGGCTCAAGCAGCGGCGACCCCGGGTATCGATCGAGCGGATCGGTGCAGAGCTGATCACGCGCTACATCGCGAGCTGCTCGACGTTCCGAGCCAAAGCGACCGTGTACGGGAACCTGAGCATGATGCGCGGCTTTGGCGACTACCTGGTGCGCCAGGGATTGTGGTCGGTGAGCCCGTTGCGCTGGATGAAGGGACCCAAGCTGACGCCCTACAGCCGGTTACCTAAGCGCATCGATCGCGAGCACATGCAGGCGCTGTGGCGCGAGGCTGGCAGCCGGCGCGGTGAGTGCAGCGCGCACCTGTGGGTGACGGTTCTCGCGCTGCTCTATGGCACGGGGCTGCGTCGAGGCGAGCTCGAGCGGCTCGACCTCGAGAGCTTCGATCGTGCACAGGGCTTGCTGCGGATTGATGGGCGCAAGACCGGATCGGAGCGTTGTGTCCCGCTGCCACCGGTGGCGCTGCAGTGCCTGGAGGCCTACCTCCCGCTTCGTCACAACATGCTCGAGCGCAAGGAGACTATCGGCGAGCGAGCCTTACTCGTCAGCCGCCGCGGTCAGCGCCTGAACGCGCAGACCATCAGCAACACGATCCATCGGATCGCCCGCGGCGCCGGCGTACCGATCCATAGCCTGCATCAGTTCCGGCACACGTGTGCATCGGACCTGCTGGAGGCGGGCGTGCACATCGCCGAAGTGCAGCGAGTGCTCGGCCACCGCGGCATCGCCACCACGGTCCGCTATGTGCATATCGCCGATCCCCAACGACGTGAGGCGATGCGCATGCACCCGCTCAACGACTGGCTCGCCTGGCAGGAGAAGGCAGCATGAGTCCGCAGGACCTGATGCCGCTGGATCCCCTGATCGAGGGATACCTGAGTTACCTCGATAAGGTGGGACGCAAGACCGCGCGCACGATCGTGGACGTGCGCTGCACGCTGCGCCGAGCGGTGACGGCTCTCGGTGAGCTGCGACCGGGAGTCGAGCTCTGGGCGCTGACGCTCGAGGACTTCCTGCACTGGCTCGAGGCCGAACGCCGAGCAGGCCGCACCGCGATGTGCCTCGCGAAGTACCTGAGCCATGTGCGAGGCCTTCTCGAGTACGCCTGGCGCAGCGGCCGCGCTCATCGCAACGTGCTCGACGGCTTTAGCCTCCAGCATACGGTCCAGCGCGCTGCGCCCAAGTCGCTCACATTGGAAGAGGCCGAGCTCCTGGTACTCGCCACCGCTGGAAGCGGACCGACCGCGCGGCGCGATCGCTTAGTGGTCCTGCTGCTCTACGGCTGTGGGCTGCGTACGAGCGAGCTCTGCGCGCTCGATGTGGCCGACGTTAGCCGCGAGCGGCACGAGCTGACCGTGCGTCACGGCAAGGGAGATCGCCCGCGCACGATCCCCATTCCCGAGGCCCTCTACACCGAGCTCCTCGCGTACCTTCTTGAGCGAGGCAAGCGTGGCGCGCTGTTCCGGACTTCGGTCAAAGTGCGGCGCCTCTCATCCAAAGATGTCTGCGACATCGTCAGTGCCGTGGCCGCACGCGCGGGCCTACGCGCGGGAGTCACGGCGCGCACGTTGCGTCACAGCTTCGCTACGCACCTCATGGATCGCGGCGTCGACCTCGCGATCATCGCCTCGCTCATGGGCCACCGCAGCCCTCAGGAGACCGGGGTCTATCTTCACGTACTGCCACAGCGGCCGGAGGCCGCCGTGCGCCGTCTGCCGATCGGAGGACGCCGATGAAGTGGTCTTACTGGATCAGCCTCTACATCCGCACCCACTGCGTTGCCCGAGGGCTTCGTCCACTGACATTGGTGGCCTACGAGACGGTACTCGAGCAGTTCCGCGATTGGATCCGGCTCTGTCGCCAGCAACGCTCTCCCGATGCGGTGACTGCGGCCGACGTCCTCGAGTACCTGCAGCACCTTCGCGAGGCACGCGACAACGGCGATTCTGCCGTCAACCGCCAGCTCACGATCCTGCGCAGCTTCTACCGCGCGATCGTCGCGATGGGGCATCTCGAGCCTGCGGCCAACCCGCTCGCCGGCTTCCCATCCATCAAGGCCGTGCCGCGCAAGCTCCCGGTCTCGCTCAGCCCCGAGCAGGTCGGACGGCTCCTCGAGCAGCCGAGTACTGACACGATCATCGGCCTGCGTGATCGCGCAGTGCTCGCTCTGCTCTATGGAACAGGCATTCGGGCCTCCGAGTGTGCAGGACTTCGCTGCGGTCAGGTCGATCTGATCCGCTTGACCATCACCGTGCGCGGCAAGGGCGGCCACGAGCGCTCGATCCCGCTCAACCCACAGTTGGCCGAGGTGCTCAAGCTCTATGCGCATGCACGCGGCGCGGCGCTCCCAACCGCGCCGTTCTTTCGCTCGCGATTCGGGCGACCTTTAAGTCGCGGTGCAGTGTATGAACGTGTGCGCACCTGGGGGCAGCGTAGCCACGTCGGCGTGCCCCTGTGCCCGCATCGGCTCCGCCATACCTTCGCGACGCACCTGGTGCGCGCCGGCGTCGGGCTCGTGACCATCCGTGACCTCCTCGGGCATCGTCAGATCACGAGTACTCAGATTTACTTGCATGTGACGGCTGAAGACCTAAGGAGCGCTGCAGCTCGTCATCCGATCGGCTCGCTGCTTTCGACCGTACAGCACCTGCTGCCCAAGAGTGGATTACCGTTCCAGCGGCCACGAGTTAGACCCGCCGACGGATAGTCACACTCCGTCGATCATCAAGACAGCCCGTCGCTCGATCGCTGCGCGATCGGGCGACGTCTCCCTTTGGGTTGGCGCTGGAAAAATGATCGAGTAGCCCCTGCGCTCGCTCTCGGCGTAGCATCCGACTCGATGCCAGCGCTCGCTCGCAATCACATTACAGACTCGTTCACTCGTGCTGCGAACGATGACCGCATCAACGGCGGGTCCTGCACTCGAACTAAATACGTGTACGACAGTTACGGCTACTTGAACGAGACGAAGGATAATGCCGCCGGCACCGTGTTCTGGCAGCTGAATACAGCC
>DOUU01000491.1:264-11560 GCA_003520425.1 Deltaproteobacteria bacterium | reverse complement strand
TGCGCGACCGCATGGAGGTGATCCGCCTGTCCGGCTATACGCCCGAGGAGAAGCTCGAGATCGCTCGCACCTATCTCATCCCGCGCCAGACCGAGGAATGCGGCTTGCCCGCCGACCGGATCCGCTGGAGTTCGGCTGCGATCCACCAGATGGTGACGGGCTATACGCGCGAAGCGGGGGTGCGCAATCTCGAGCGACAGATCGCGGCGGTCTGCCGCAAGCTCGCGCGGCGCGCCGCCGAAGGCGACAGCTCCCCCGCCGTCCTTGGACCGCGCAGACTCGTGACCTACCTCGGCCCTCCTCCTTTCGCGGCCGAGGACGCGCCCCACGCGGGCGAGGTGGGCGTGGTGAATGGCTTGGCCTGGACCGAGGCGGGTGGCGACGTGCTGCGGCTCGAGGCGGCAATGACCCGTGGGCGCGGTCTTGTCCTCACCGGCCAGCTCGGCGATGTGATGAAGGAGTCCGGCGTGGCGGCGCTCACCTACGCCCGCTGGCGACTCGGCGAGCTCGGGCTCGATGAAACACTGCTTGCGCGGCGCGAGGTACACGTTCACGTGCCGGCCGGTGCGATCCCGAAGGACGGACCCTCGGCGGGCATCACGATTGCGACTGCGATCGTTTCGCTCGCAACGCGCATCCCGGTGCGATCCGACTGCGCGATGACCGGGGAGGTGACGCTCCGCGGACGCGTTCTGCCCGTGGGTGGAGTTCGCGAAAAGGCCCTCGCCGCCCTGCGCGCAGGCATCTGTCGGGTGATCCTGCCCCGCAAGAACCTGCCCGACCTCGGCGAGATCCCGCGGGAGCTAAAGCGCCGCATCACCTTCATTCCCGTCGACCACATGGACGAAGTGCTCGAGGCCGCGCTCGAACAAAAGCCCGCACGCGCGACGACCTCTCCCGGCCGCTCGCTGGTCCAAACCCCGCCCGAGACGCAAGCGGTGATCTCGTCGCGCTAGGCGCGTTACTCTTGCGCGTGTGCGGCTGCGCGATGTGGGGGAGTTCGGGCTCATTGAACGGATCGCTGGCGCGATCGCGCGCAGCGGCGGCTCGCAGACCGCGATGCGCCAGGTGGTGGTGGGCACCGGCGATGACGCCGCGGTGCTGCGCCCTCCCCGCGGCCACCACGTCCTCATCTCGACCGACGCCCTCGTCGAAGGCGTTCACTTCCGATGGCGGACCCAGAGCCCGAGGATCGTGGGGGAGCGTGCACTCCTTGTCGCGCTGTCGGACCTCTCTGCGATGGGCGCGAGGCCGCTGGCTTGCACGGTGGCGCTGGCCGCACCTCCTTCGCTCGAACTCTCGCGCGCGCTCGGGATGGCCCGAGGCCTTGGCGCAGTGGCGCGGCGCGCGGAGTGCCCGCTTGTGGGTGGAAACGTGACGCGCGCCCCCGTGACATCGCTCACGGTCACCGTGCTGGGGAGCGCGCCCCGAGGTCGCTTCCTCTCCCGGAGCGCCGCGCGGCCCGGCGACGGCCTGTTTGTCACCGGTGAGCTGGGTGCGGCGGGACTGGCCCTTGGGCGTTCGGAGCGGCGAGGAAAGAGGCTCTCCCGCCTGCCGCCCCTTCGCCTGCAGGCGGGCTTGGGGCTCGCGGGTCTCCCGAGCCGGGGTGCGTGCATCGACATCTCCGACGGTCTGCTGGCGGATCTCGGCCACCTGCTCCAAGCCTCGGGAGTCGGGGCCGAACTTGCCGTCGCTTCGGTTCCGACGCCGACGGGGTTTTTCGGGGCCTGCCGGCGGCTCGGCCTGGATCCCGTGCGCACCGCGCTCACAGCCGGGGAGGACTATGAGCTTCTTTTCACGCTCCGCCCCGGGGGTCCGAGCCCCCGCGCCCTTGGTCGCCGCCTCGGCGTCACGGTGACGCAGATTGGCCGCATCACCCGGCGCCCCGGACTGCGGCTTCAAGGCGACGCGAAGCGCCATGCCGTGGGCGCTTCGGCCAAGGGATTCGAGCACTTCTAAGGGTTCGCCGGCACGAGACTTCCGCGCCCTCCGCCGTCAAGCCACCGCAGGGATGCGCCGATAGGCCCTGAGTGCGCCTGTCGCTCACGTACAAATTCGTCCTCGGCTCCCTGCTGGTGGCCGGGGTGGCGGGATTTTTCCCTGAGCTCGTCACCCGTTTCGGCTACGCGGTCGAGCCCTGGGTCACGCCCTTTGTTGCCCTGGGGGTGGGTGGCGGGCTTGGTTTCTTCCTCTCCCGCACGATCGCCCGCAACTTCGAGGCCCTGCGCCGGACCACGGAGCGCATCAGCCAGGGCGACCTCACGGCGCGTGTCACGGTCTCCGAGCCCGGCCGCTTCGACGACGAGACGCACGACCTTGCACGCAGCGTGCACCGGATGCTTTCCAGCCTGCGCGAGCTCGTCGGGCATGTCCAGCGCACCGCCGACCAGGTGACCGCGGCGGCCGGCGATGTCTCCCGCTCCGCGCAAGATCTCTCGGTCGGCAACGGCAAGATCTCCACCACGCTCGCGAACGTCGCCGAGGGCGTGGCCCACCAGCAAGAGCTCCTCGCAGGAGCGGCTCCCCTCATTCAAGACATCGCCGCGGCGATCGAGCTCACCGCCTCGCGTGCGAGGGAGGCCTTTGGTTTCTCCGCCGAGGCCAACCAGAAGGCGAACGCCGGCGTGGATGTGTCACGGCTCGCCCTCGAGAAGATGCGCACGGTCTTCGAGCGCGTGGAGCAGGCCGGAGAAATGGTCTTCCGGCTGGAAGCGAAGACGCGCCACGTTCACCAGATCATCGAGATGATCACGAGCGTCGCCCATCGCACGAACCTTCTGTCCCTGAACGCGTCGATCGAAGCGGCACGCGCGGGAGAGGCAGGCCGAGGATTCGCCGTCGTGGCCGACGAGATTCGCAAGCTTGCGGAAAGCGCCGGACGGAGCGCCGACGACATCTCGAAGCTGATCCACCAGATCCAGTCCGACACCCACGGCGTCGCCGATGAGATGCGCCAATCGAGCCAGGTGATCAGCGAAGGTCGCGAGGACGTCAACACGATCGCCCTCTCCCTGGAACAGATCCGGGGCGCCGTATCCGAAGCCGCAACCCGTGCGGAAGAGATCTTTCAAGAGGCCGACGGCCAGGCGCGAGACGCCGAGCGCATGGTCTCCTCGGTCGCTGAGATCGCCAAGGTGGCGACGAACAACGCGGGCGCGGTGGAAGAGGTTTCGGGTGTGGCGACGGTGCAATCGTCGGCCGCAGCGGACATGGTCTCCTCCTCACGCGAGCTTGCCGCCCTCGCCGAGGCGCTTCGCGGCGTCCTGCAGCGCTTCCGAACGGCCGCTCCGGACGACGGCTTCGCGGAGGAGGTGCATCCTTGAACCCGCTCACGCAGACGGCGAGCGCCGAGGGCTCGGGGCAGCGTCTTCTCACCTTCGAGATTGGTGCTGCCGCCTATGCGCTTCCCATCGCCGACGTGCTCGAAGTGGCCGAGGTGACCCGGACGGCCTGCATCCCGACCCTCCCGCGACAGGTTGCCGGGGTCGTGAATCACCATGGAGACGCGCTTCCGGTGATCAGCCGCGAGGCGCTTTTCGAGTTGAGCGCCGAAGGGCTGCCTGAGCCTCAGCACCTGCTCGTCGTGGGAGAGCGTCCCGCCGACGGGGGCCGGCTTGGGCTTCCCGTCGATCGCGTGCTCGGACTGGCCGACGGGCCGGTCGCCGGGCGCACCACAGAGCTCGTCGCAGGGCGCAGGCCGATCGACGGCCGCGTCGTCCACATTCTTTCCACGTCCCAGCTCCTCGCCCGCGCTTCGCAGGCGATCGAACGGGCCGTGGACAGGGCTTCGGGTCGAGCCGGCCCGGGCCAAGGAGGGCAATCATGAGGGGTCGTGTTCTGGTGGCGGACGACGCCGCATTCATGCGGCAGATGATCCGCGAGATCCTCGAAGCCGAGGGCCTCGAGGTGGTGGGCGAGGCGGTCGACGGCGTCGAGGCCATCGACCAGTTCTCCAAGCTGCATCCCGATCTGGTCACGATGGACATCGTGATGCCCCGCCGTTCGGGGATCGACGCGGTCAAGGGCATTCTCGAACTCGACCCGCAGGCGCGCGTTGTCATGTGCAGCGCGCTGGGTCAGGAGACGCTGGTGATGGAGGCGCTGCAGGCCGGTGCCCGCGACTTCATCGTGAAGCCGTTCAAGCCCGACAATGTGATCGCCACGCTGACCAAGGTGCTCGAAAAGGAGAGCTAGGCGTTGGACCTGGCGAAGTATCGGACGCTCTTCCTCGAGGAAGCGAGCGAGCATCTCGCGGAGATGAGTCGCGCGCTTCTCGTGCTGGAGAAGGACCCGGCATCCACCGAGTCGATCGACCTCGTGTTTCGCATGGCGCACTCCACGAAGAGCATGGCGGCCTCTCTCGGCTACGAGGCCATCTCCGAAATTGCGCACCGGCTCGAAGACCGCATGCAGGTCGTCCGCTCGGCAGGTCGGATCGAGGATGCGGCAGACTTGCCCTTGCTCTTCCGCGGCCTCGAGGCGCTCGAGCGCATGGTCGAAGTGGTGCGCGAGACCGGCCAGCCTCCCCCTCCCGACTCCGAGCTCGCCCAAGCGCTCGGCTCGACGCCTGGGCTCAAAAAAAAATTTCTGAGACACCCCTAACCGGGGAGGCAACCGCCCCGCCATCGGTGGCCATGGGCTCGCGTCCCGCGCGCCTCGGTTCGCCAGCCATTCCCCCGTCGGTACGGGTGCGCACGGAGACCCTCGATCGCTTTTTGTCCGCCGTGGGCGAGGTCATCCTGGCTTCGAGCCAGCTGCGCACGGTCGCAAGCGGCGGGCCGGCCCCGGACGCGGGATTCGCCGGTGGGCTCGACCGCATGGACCGCGTGGTGGGCGAGCTCCAGCGCCGCGCCCTGGACTTGCGCACGGCACCCCTGCTGCGGGTCGTTGAGACGCTTCCCCGTCTCGCCCGGCAGATCGCGCAGCGTGCCGGCAAGCAGGTCGAAGTGGAGCTGCGGGGAGTGGAGCTCGAGCTCGACCGCGCGATCCTCGACCGCTTGGGAGATCCNNGCGGGAAAGCCCGATGCGGGCCGGGTGGTGATTGATGCGCGCCGCGAGAAAGACCAGGTGCGGATCGCAGTCGTCGACGACGGCGCCGGAATCGATCTCGACGCCGTTCGCGCCAAGGCCATCGAGGGTGGAGTCCTGCTCCCCGCCCTCGCCGAGGACCTCCCGCCGGAGGAAATCGCGAGCCTCGTGTTCCGGCCCGGCCTCTCCACCGCCTCCGCGGTGACGGATGTCTCAGGCCGCGGCGTCGGGATGGATGCGGTGCGGGCGACGATCGAAGCCCTTGGCGGACGTGTGGAACTCGAGACCGATCAGGGCCGCGGGACGGCAACGACCCTCATCGTCCCGATCACGGCGGCGGTGCAGCGCGTGCTGCTTGTCGGGCTTGGCCCCGAAACCGTGGCCATGCCCATTGCCAAGATCGAGCGGATCTTCGAGGTCGAGTCCGCGCAGATCGAGCGGACGGGCCACGATGCGTTCACCTTGGTCGATGAGGAGCCCGTGCTCGTGCTCGACCTTGCGGCCAAGCTCGGCCTGGCGACGGTTTCGACCGGGCCGCGCGTCACGTTGGCCTTGGCTGAGATCCGCGGGGAGCGCGTGGCACTCGTCGTGGAGCGGCTCGCCGGCCAGCAAGAGATCTATGTGAAACCGGTGTCGTCCCTGCTGGCGGGCGTTCGCGCGCTGGCAGGCCTCACCGTCCTGGGCGACGGAAGTCCGGTCTTCCTGATCGACCTGAACCAGTTGCCATGAGTGCTTCCAGCGACATGCCCAGCACCTGGAGCCATGCGGCCGTAGACCGTGTGCGGGAGCTCGGCAGTATCGGCGCCGCACAGGCCGCGAACGTCTTCGCACAGCTTGTGGGGCGTACGATCCGCATGCAGGTGCCCCTGGTTCGGGGCCGCAGCACCCGGCCGCTGGCGCACGAACTGAAGGCGTGGGACACGGGCATTTTCTTCGAGGTCGAGGGTGGCCTCGGGGGCCTCGTGGCGGTGTTCTTCTCCGTCCGCTCCCGCGACAACCTCTTGCGTCTGCTTCTGGGAGAAAGGAGCGCGGTGGAGGAGCCGATCCCTGAGGAGAAAGAGGAGGCCATGGCCGCGCTGCGACGCGAGGAGGAGTCGGCGCTGCGAGAAGTCGGCAACATCCTAGCGTCAAGCGTTGTGTCCGCGATCGCCGATGTGCTTGGAACGCGCGTCCTGCCCTCGATTCCCACGCTGGCCGCCGAAGGTGCGGGCAGCGTCTTGCAATCCCTCGTCGCGGCGCGGGGCGGGGACGCAGGCCTGCGCATCGAGACCGAGATCTTCGACAGCGACGAGGAGCTGCGCTGCCTCGTCGTACTGGTGCCCGACCGGGCCTAGGGCAGGGGGCCCGCACGAAGCCCCGCCCGCCGGACTCTCGGGCAGAGCGGCCGCACCCGCCCGCGCCCCCCATCTTAGGAACGGGCCCGCTTGCCTCCGCTCGCTGCGCCGCGCAGGCGCGTGGGATACCGTCGTCGCGTGAGCCGCGAAGACCTGCGCCGCCTTCTCGAGAGCGTGCGACGCGGAGAGACCGAGACCGCGGCCGCACTCGAGCAGCTGACCCACCTTCCTTTTGTCGACCTTCAGGATGCCCGGGTCGATACCCACCGGGCGGTCCGCCACGGGGTGCCCGAGGTGGTCTACGCGCCTGGGAAGACGCCCGGCCAGATCGCAGAGATTGCACGCACGCTCCAGGCCGCGCACCAGCATGTGCTGGTCACGCGGGTCGAACCCAGCGTGGCCGCCGCCGTGCAGACCGAGCTCGCCGACGCGGAATACGAGCCCCAGGGGCGGCTTCTGTGGCTCGGGCCCCAGGAGGTGCCGGTGATCGGCAAGGGCGTCATCGCCGTGGTGTCAGCGGGTACCTCGGACCTGTCCGTCGCGGCGGAGGCCGCGGGAGTGGCCCGCCGCCTCGGCAACAAGGTCGAGCTCGTCCAGGACGTGGGCGTGGCGGGCCTGCACCGCCTGCTCGCGTCGAGCGCGCTGCTGCGTTCCGCACGCGTCATCATCGCAGTCGCGGGAATGGAGGGTGCGCTGCCCTCTGTGGTGGGCGGCCTCGTCGACAAGCCCGTGATTGCGGTTCCGACGAGTGTCGGCTACGGGGCGGCGTTTGGCGGAATCGCCGCGTTGCTCGGAATGCTCACGAGCTGTGCGTCGAACGTCACCGTGGTGAACATCGACAACGGCTTCGGAGCCGCCTATGTCGCGACGCTCATCAATCGGCTCTAGGGCAGGGATGGCCCGGCGCCAGCCCACGGGACGAATCCTCCATCTCGACGCCTTCTCGGGGATCGCGGGCAACATGTTTCTCGGTGCGCTGATCGACCTCGGTCTCCCGCGGCGCGAGCTCGAGCGGGAACTTTCGGGGCTTGGCGTCGAGCACACCCTCCGCGTCACCGCCGTGCGTCGCGGACCTCTGGGAGCCCGCTACGTGGATGTCGTGGTCCCCGTGGCCGCGCGCCCGAGAGCCCGCAAGACTCCGAAGTCCCGGCCTTCCCCGGTCCCTTCGCACCCCGAGCCGCATCGCCACGAGGCGGGGGTGTCCGGGGGGAGCTCCCCGCACCCTCCCGCCTCCCANNAAGGGGCCGGTCCTACGAGGAGATCCGACGGGTCTTGATGCGTGCGCGTCTTGAGTCCGAGGTGCGCACACGGGCTCTCGCGATCTTCGAGGCGCTTGGGCGGGCAGAGGCGCGGGTGCATCGTACGCGCCTTGCGGCAGTGCACTTCCACGAGGTGGGCGCCGTGGACGCGATCGTCGACGTCACGGCTGCCGCCATCGGGATCGCGCGGCTCGGCGTGTCTTACGTTACCTGCTCGCCGGTCGCACTCGGACACGGAATGGTCGAGACCTCCCACGGTCGCCTCNNTCCCGCTGCCCGCGCCCGCCACGATCGAGCTCTTGCGCGGCATTCCCACGGTCCCCGCCCACGTGCCCTGGGAGACGGTGACGCCGACGGGGGCTGCCATCCTTCGTACGATTGTGGACGAGTTCCGGTCGATGCCGGCGATGATCCCGGAAGCTGTGGGGCATGGTGCCGGCGACGACCGCCCAGGGCCCATGCCGAACGTGCTTCGCGCGATCCTCGGACGAGAAGGGGGGCCGCTCTCGGATCGCGTTGTCTCGCTCGAGACGAACCTCGATGACCTTGTACCCGAACATTTCGACGATCTGATGGATCGGCTCTTTCGCGCCGGTGCACTCGACGTCGCGCTGCTCTACCAGCAGATGAAGAAGAACCGCCCCGGATTCCTGCTCCGCGTGCTGGCCCGGCCCTCCGAGCGATCGAAGATTGCGCAGCTTCTGTTCACGCACTCTTCGGCGATCGGTGTGCGCGCGATCGAGTGCGACCGGATCGTGCTGCCCCGCTCCACGTGTCGGGTCGTGACGCCCTACGGGCGGATCGCCGTCAAGATCGTCAGGGATGGCGAGGGCAGGGTGGTGCCCTCGGCGGAGTATGACGACTGCAAGAAGGCGGCTCACCGCGCGGGTGTTCCGCTGCGCGAGGTGATGCGTGCGGCAGAGCAGGCTGCCTGCGAGGCGCAGGCTTCGTGACGGGCGGTCCCGCATCCGTCGATCCCGGCTCCTTCGAACTTACCGGCGTGCTGGACGCCGCTGTCCTGTGTCTCCACGGACTCACCGGGACACCCTACGAAATGCGGTCCATCGGTGAGGCGTGCGCCGAGCGGGGAATCTCGGCGTTCGGCCCTGCACTGCCCGGACACAGCGAGACGCCCGAGGCCCTCCACCGGGTCGCTTCCTTTCGCGCCTGGGTCGACGCTGCGCGGTTCCACGCGCACGGGCTGCGCAGCCGCTATGGGCGGGTTTTCGCGGCCGGCCTCTCGATGGGGGGTCTGCTGGCCCTTTCACTTGCCACTGAGGACGTGTTCGATGCGCTCGTTGTGGTGGGAACACCGCTCAAGCTCCCACTCGGGGTGCGCCTTGCGGTTCCGCTCCTGTGGCGCGTGAGGCGGTTCCAACCCAAGTCGGGCGGTTCCGACATCCAAGATGCCGAGGCGCGTGCGCGCCATCCAAGCTACCCCGTCCTCCCCCTGCGCAGCGTGAACGAGCTCATCAAGCTGCAGCGGAGGGTGCGGGCCAGTCTCACCCGGGTGCACAGCCCCATTCTCGTCGCGCACGGCGCGCTCGACCGAACCGCCAGCACCGCCGATGCGCGCGCGATCCTCGAGGGCGTCTCTTCGCGCGAGCGCGAGTTTCTCTCTTGCGACGCGTCGGGCCACGTCGTCCCCGTCGATGTCGACGCGCCCCTGCTGGCCGAGGCCGCGGCGAGTTTCCTTCTCCGGCACACGCCGGCGACCCAAGTCGCCGCCCCGAGCGCCCCAAGCCGGGCGCGTTGACAACCTCGCGCGCCGCCTCCTACGATCGGCGCCGCATCACATTTGCCCAGATGGGAGGGTTCCATGGGTGAGCTTCCGAACGCGGTGGTGAAGCGTCTTCTCTCCAAACATGGCGGTGGGCTGCGGGTGTCGGGAGCGGCCATCGAGCGCGCCGTCGACGCGGCCGAGGACTACATTGCGCGCCTCGCGAAGGAGGCCGAAGCCTCGGCGGTTGCAGACAAGCGCAAGACCGTGATGGACAACGACATCGAGAAGGCGCGCGCCAAGCTCCAAACCGGCCACTGATCCTGAGCCGTGGAGCGCACGCTCCTCACACCGAGCCGTTTCTGCGAGTTCGGTTGCTACCCTGTGGGTGCGTGCTCGAGGCTGCGCAGGTAGCGGATCCAGCGCGCTTCGCCATCCGCGTGGAAACTATGGAACCGGAGGCCTGCGCCGCGCCGCCCTGATCCTGGCACGGAGCAGCGGTGCACGACTTCCGCCTCGACACCCAGCGATTCGCCGACCACGGGCAACGCGATTGCGTAGCGCTCAAGGTTCTCGAACGGAAGCTCGCGGTCCGTCCACAGAAACATCCCGCCGCGCCCCACGTCCCCGGTGAGGAAGGCGCTTTCGCCTCCTAGGTTGCGGACCGAGAGGCGTTCCGGGTAGCGCCGAAAACGCCGCCGCTTGGGCCGCCGCACCAGGTTGGAGATCCCGCCGGCGATCTTTGGCACCTCAAGGGGTCGGACGAGGTACCCTGCCGCTCCCGCCTGCCGGGACGCCTCGCGGCGCTCGGGTCGAAGGCGATCGTCGACCAGCACGACGGGAACCTCCTCGATGCCGGGGATTGCGCGCAGCGAGGGGATCAGCTCGATGCCCTCAAAACGCCCGAGATTCGTCTCCGCGAGGACAAGCTCGGGCGAGGCGATCTCGAAGGCTTTGATCGCCTCTTGTGCCGTACGCACGGCGATCGTCTCATAGGCGCGCAGGTGCAGCGATTCGAGCAGCGAGCGGTCGCTGGCAAGACGCGGCCCGACCACCAGAATGCGCGCCGGGCGCTGGCGGGGCGCCGCGCTGGGCGGTGCCACCTCCGGCCTGGGCGCAAGGCGTTCCTCGCGCCGCAGACGCGCGTCAAGGCGCGCCAGCTCCTCGAGTCGCGTGCTGAGTCCGAGCTCAAGATCGAGGGCGCTGGCCCAGCTCGGGCTGGTGGGGAAGACGCGGTCCTCGGCGCGCCGCAGCGACACTCCGGAGAGTGGGCCACGGCCGGGCAGCACGACGCGGCCGGCCTCGATGACACGGCCTCGGGAGAGTCGATCCTCGACACCGATGGGGATCGCCAGCACCGGGCTGTCCTCACAGATCTCGATCTCGACGCCGAGCTTTTCCAGCCAGCGGCGTGCGCGACGGAGGGCCTCGATCCGCACCTGCCAGGCGGTGCGGATCCTGGTTTCGATCTCCTGCGGGCTCCCGCAGTCGACGACGCGGATCAGGGGAAGGTGGAACAGGGCCTGGGGCTTGAGGCACTTGATTCGGTCGTCGCCCACAGTCGCGAAGGTGACCGACGCAAAGCGCCGGGGAGCTCCGGCGAGGTTCTCAAACGGCTCCGGGCGCAGGGCGAGGGTCGCGATGAGGGCGCGTCCGCCGGGCACAGGTCGCGCATCGAGACCCATTCCCACCAGACGTCGGCGCACGACCTCTTGCCGCCGGCCTTCCTCGGCGATTTGCATGGGCGCTGCCGGCTCCTCGGAACCCTCTCCCGTTGCAGCGCTTTTCGGCCTGCCGCGGGCCTGCCTTGAGGCGCCTCCGCAGGGCAAAAAAGGGCCCGGGAGCTTGCGCTCCCGGGCCCCGTGCGATGGCCAGGGCTTGGGCTACATGCCCATGCCGCCCATGCCTCCCATGCCTCCCGGCATGCCGCCGGCCGGACCGTGGCCTTCTTTCTT
>DOUU01000491.1:0-128 GCA_003520425.1 Deltaproteobacteria bacterium | reverse complement strand
ATCATGCGCAGCGGCTCCTCGATGGCCCGCCGCACGATGTTGACGCCGGCCCGCTGCTCCTCGGGGGCTTCGATCTCGTCGAGCACCTTCTGTGCGCGAAGGAAGGCGACGCCGCCGCCCGGCACGAT
>DOUU01000229.1 GCA_003520425.1 Deltaproteobacteria bacterium | reverse complement strand
GGCGGCGCCTTCGCGTCTACCTACTCGGACGCGGAGGAGGCGTAGCTCCTCGCGGCGCCGGCGGGACGCGCTCCCCACAGGAGCACCACGCGATTCTCTCCGGCTGGGAGGGCGGCTTCCAAGACTGGCTGGGCCCCGACCTGTGTGAAGGCGCTGCGCACATACTCGAGAAAGCCATCCCGCGCCGGCATGTGGAAGAGCCCCACGGCGTTTGGATCCTCGAGCAGGCGCCGTGCGAAGCTCGCGGCGTCCGGCACCTCTTCAGCGGTGCGGTTGCGCCAGAAGCTCGAAGCCCCCCGCAGCCCGTCGCTCGGGTCCAGCAGCAAGACGGTACGGTCGCCCGCGATGGCGAGCGCCGCTTCGACAGGCTCCCGAATGCTCCGGCGCCCGACCTCGCGCTTCTCGAGAGGGCCGGTGAACCAGAGGCTCCAGGCGAGCGCAAACAGGCCTGCGCTGGCGGCGCAGACGCTGCGCAGATCCCCTTGGCGCAAGAGCCAGAGCAAAGCGATCGCAAGAGAAGCGAGCGCCCCGATGGCCAGGGCGACGCTCCACGAGAACCCGCCGAAAAAGACCGTCGCGCCGATCGCGGCGCTGCCCGCGGCACACGCCGCGAAGCCCGAAGCTTCGGTGCCTTTGCGCACCCACCATCCCCGCAGCTCGAGCTTCTCCTCGCACCACGTCGCCACCAAAAGTGCGAGAGCGGGATAGACGGGGAGCGCGTAGACGGAGTCCTTGGCTTTCGAAAGGGAGAGGAAAAGGAGCGGCCCTAACGCGAACGAGAGGAAGAAAATGCCCGCCCCCCCGCCGGCCGTGTGGCGCTTGCGGAACGCGGAAAATGCCGCGAAAGGAAGCAGCGCGGCGGAGGGCAGGAAAGCTCGCCACAGGTCGAGCGCATAGAAATAGAACGGGCGGACATTGCTGGCGTAGCCCACGAACACGCGGCCAAAGTGGTTCTGGATGAAGAACTCGCGCACGAGATCGGGCGAGGCCTGTTCGACGAAGGGCACGACCCAGCAGAGCACAGGCAAGAGGAAGGCTGCGATCGGGAGCGGGCGAAGCGCGCTGCGCAGTTCGCCGAAGCGGCGGGTGGCCGCGAGATAGGTGAGAGAGCCCGTAGCGAAGAGCACCGGGCCCACGAATCCCTTGAACAGGAACGAGATCCCGAGGGCGAACGCCGCGGCCGTGTATGCCCTTTCTTTCGCACGCAGGTCCCGCTGGCCAAGCCCGCGCCACAGGAATAGCAGCGCGAATGCAAGCGCCGCCGTGAGGGCGTTGTCCAAGAGCACGGTGTGGGCGGTTCGGCAGAAGCGGGAGGAGAGCCCCAAGAAGGCGACCGCGAGGCCTGCCCCCTCCACACCCAGCGCGTCTTTTCCGAGCATGAACACGGCGACCAGGGTGAGAAGCGCGAAGCCCGCGGTCACGGCCCGTGCGGCGTCAGTGGTCGGGCCGCCGCTCCACGCGTAGGCAGAGGCCACCACGGCCTGGAAGCCCGGGGGCTTCTCCACGAATGGAAGCCCGGCGAACCGGGGCACCACGTAGTCCCCGCCTGCCCACATCTCCCGGGCGATCTCCGCCTCCCGCAGGTCGTCCGGGGGGAGGAGATCGCGGCCGAGTTGTCCCGCCACCGCGGGCAGCGCGGCAGCAAGAACGAAAACGAGGACGCGCAATTGCGTTCTTTTGGGCGTCGCCTTCGCTCCCGCTTCCACGATGATGCTCACGGGTTCCTGTCCGCGGTCTCCCGGGCACAAGGCCTGTTGCACCTGGGCCCGGAACATACACCGTTTTTTCCCCCTCCGCGGGCAAGGGGCGGCGCTCCTTCATGCAGGAGGCTTGCGCCGACGGCGAAGCCCGCTATGGGCGCGTCTCGAGGGCGCCGGCTCGCCGAAGCGCGTGGGTGAGGCTCCGCGCCCTCGCGGGGTCCACGATCCCCGCGTGCGGGGACTCGGCCTGGGCGCCCGCGAAGCCCGCCGCGGTGAGGAGGGCGTCGTCGAGGGCCCGGCCTTCGCAAAGGGCGCAAAGAAGACCGGCCAGCATGGCATCCCCACACCCGATGGTGTTCTTCACCGAGACCTTGGGGGGCAAGAGCTGCCATCTCGCGCCGCCTTCGGCCCAGGCCTCGATGGGCAAGGCGCCGTCGGAGATCACGCCCATCGCGACGCCGCCGAGCGCAGGATAGGGCGGAGCCGGGACGCGATCGCGCGAGGCGCCGAGCACCGCCGCGAGCTCGTCGCGATTCACGCGCACAAGCTCCGGCTGCTGCGACCAGGCACTCCGCAGGGCGGCGCTGCTGGTGTCCACTGCGACCCGCGCGCCCGCCCCGCGCGCAGCCTTCACGAGGGCCCCCGCCGACTCCGCCGGCAAGCCCGGGGCGAGACTCCCGCAAAGCGCAACCCAATCGGCGCCGCGTGCCAGTTCCGCGGTCCGCGCGATGAGCGCCCGCGCGACCGCTGGATCTGCGCTCACGCCTGCGCCGTGAATCTGTGTCGCCCGTCCCGACCTCGTCTCGAGAAGCTCAAGACAAGTGCGCGACTCCCCGCTCGCACGCACCGGGCTGCAGGGAATCTGCGCGCGCTCGAGATCCTTCACAATCCAGTCCCCGGCCTCTCCGCCGACGAGAACAACCGCGTGCACGGGAACCGCGAAGGCGTGCAGCACCCGCGCCACGTTCACTCCCTTGCCTCCGGCCTGTGCGTGGTCGGAGGCTGCGGAATGGAGGGTTCCGGGGGAGAGCTCCTCGACACAGAGCGTGCGATCGATCGCGGCGTTGGCGGTGACGGTGAGGATCATGGGCGACGGGGGTCAGGATTCGGGCGCTCGGGAGGCGGTTTCAGGAGGACACCGATCTCCTTGGGCAAGATGCCAGAGCACTCCGAACACAAGGAGCGCGGCGGCCGAGGCCGAACACCCGACGACGAGGGCGCGGGCGGCGAAATCCTCGAGGGCGCGGGGGCTGAGGCCGTGGCGCAGAAGCGGTACCGCCGAGGGGAGCGCGAGGAGCCATGCCACCAGCAGGAGCGTCGTGAGGCAAAAGCGAACACGCGGTGCGATCGAAAAGGCCAAGGCCTCGTCTTTCGCAGCCGGGACGGCGCGGCG
>DOUU01000443.1:4325-4720 GCA_003520425.1 Deltaproteobacteria bacterium | reverse complement strand
AGCCGCGCGCTGCATGGACTGCGGGGTGCCGTTCTGCAACAACGGCTGTCCGCTCGGCAACGTGATCCCCGATTGGAACGATCTTGTCTACCGCGGCAAATGGGAAGATGCGCTCTTGCGCCTGCACTCCACCAACAACTTCCCNNCCGGTCACCATCAAGCAGATCGAGTGGGAGATCGTCCGGCGCGGCTGGGAGGAGGGCTTCGTCCGCGCAGTCAAGCCCGAGCAGCGTTCAGGGCGCTCGGTGGCCGTGGTGGGCTCCGGGCCCGCCGGGCTCGCTGCTGCCCAGCAGCTGAGCCGAGCCGGTCACACGGTCACGGTCTTCGAGAAAGCCGATCGTGTGGGGGGGTTGCTGCGCTACGGGATCCCCGATTTCAAGCTCGAGAAATGGATC
>DOUU01000443.1:380-4254 GCA_003520425.1 Deltaproteobacteria bacterium | reverse complement strand
TCCCGGGAGCTGCGTCGCGGTTTCGACGCGGTGCTTCTCGCCGTCGGCTGCGAGCAGCCGCGGGACCTGCCGATTCCCGGGCGCGAGCTCGAGGGCATCCGCTTCGCGATGGAGTTCCTGACGCAGCAAAACCGCCGCTGCGCCGGAGACGGGGTGGAACCCGCCGAGGCCATCCTGGCTTCCGGGAAGCACGTGGTGATTCTGGGTGGCGGTGATACGGGCTCCGACTGTGTCGGGACCTCGCACCGCCAAGGCGCGAAGTTGGTCACGTCACTCGAGCTCCTCGAGCGGCCCCCCGACTCGCGGTCGCCCTCCACCCCGTGGCCGCTTTGGCCCCAGATGTTCCGCAGCTCGAGCTCCCATGACGAGGGTGGGACCCGGGATTTCGGCATCATGACGAAGCGGTTCGTCGGGTCGCAAGGCAAAGTCGAGAGGCTCGAGGCCGTGCGGGTGCGGTCCGGGCCCCCCGACGCCGCTGGACGCAGAGGCATGGAGGAGATCCCGGGAAGCGAGTTCGAGCTGCCGTGCGAGCTTGTGCTGCTCGCCATGGGCTTTGTGAGTCCCCTGCAGCAGGGCCTGCTCACGGACCTTGGCGTTCGCCTCGACCCGCGAGGCAACGTCGCAGCGGATACGCGGGAGTTTGCCACCAGCGAGGCCGGGGTGTTTGCAGCGGGAGACGTGCGACGCGGGCAATCCCTTGTGGTCTGGGCACTCTGGGAGGGACGCGAAGCGGCGCGCGCCGTCGACCGTTACCTCATGGGCGGATCACGGCTCCAATCGCGCAACGCGCACGTCTAGACCGCTGTTTGGGGCCCCTGCGAAATCCCCACGAACGTGCTTGACGGTTTTCACCGACGCTCTGTAGGATCGCGCCGTGGGAGGAGGGACGCCGATTCCGGACCCGTCCGAGCGCCTGCACGACTTTGACCGGCTTGAAGCCGCCGTGGTCGCACTTGCGGACCAGCACAAGCGGGCGCTCAAAGACAATGAATCGCTGCGCCGGACGGTGGAAGAACGTGACCGGCGGATCCGCGCCCTCGAAGCGGAGACGCTCGAGCTCAATCAGCGTCGACGCGATGTGGCGAAGCGGATTGACGATCTGCTCGCCCAGATGGACCAGCTCGACGTCGAGCTCGGCTCCGCCGGGGAGTAATGGCCGCGAAAAGATCCGTCCTGGTCCGCATCCTCGGGCATGAATACCGGATTCGCAGTGACGCGGACGAAGCTTCCATCCAGCGCGTTGCCTCCTTCGTGGATGAGACCATGGCGAGGATCCGCGAGCGAACCCGCACCGTGGACACGCTCGATCTTGCGATCCTCGCCTCCCTAAACCTCGCCAACGACTTGCTCGCCGCCCGCAGCGCGGCCTTGGCGGCGCCGGCGGACGCCGAGTGGGTCGATCCCAAGCGCGTGAAGGCGCTGATCGCGATCGCAGAGTCGGCGGGCGAAGGCGCCATCGGCTCGCACTGAGCGGCAGCCCCGAAGACACGCTGCGGACCGCAAAGCGCGCCCTGCGGGAGCGCATGCGGGCGCGGGCCCGCGAGCTCGACCCTGGCTCGGCCGAAGCCGCTGCGCTCGCGGCCGCTGCCCGGCTCGCGGCGATGCCCGAGTACGCCGGGGCGAGCCGTCTCGCACTCTACGCCGCCTTGCCGGACGAGCTCGGGACCCGGCCTCTCTTTGAGGTGGTGCGCCGGGCCGGGAAGACCGCCCTCTTTCCCAGGACCGATCCCGTGCGGCGCGTGCTCGAGTTCATCGCGGCTGCGCGCTGGGAAGAGCTTGAGCCCGGGCGCTACGGTGTCCGGGAACCCCGTCACGGGGCCGCGGTGCACCTTGGGGTCGCTGATCTCGTCGTTGTGCCGGGGCTCGCGTTCGATGCTGCGGGTCATCGGCTGGGGCGGGGTGGGGGGTGGTTCGACCGCACCTTCCCGCGCACCGAGCGATCAGGGCCCTTGCTGATCGGCTACGCGTACGAGCGGCAGGTGGTGCAGTCGGTGCCGAGCGGGCGGACGGATCGTCGTGTGGATTGGATCGTGACGGAGCGAGCGACGCGCCAAGCGAGCGCTGCGGAGCGAGAGTTGTGAACGAGGCCGCGCTGAAACGAGAGGTCGAGCGACAGCTCGCCGTGATTCGCGCGGGCATCCAGGATCTCGTCGGTGAGGCGGAGCTGCGCGTGCGACTGGCCGAATCGATCCGAACGAAACGCCCGCTTCGCGTCAAGCTCGGCATGGATCCCTCCGCCCCCGATCTCCATCTCGGACACACGATGGGCCTTGAAAAGCTTCGGGATTTCCAGGAGCTGGGCCATCTGCCGATCTTCTTGATCGGGGACTTCACCGCCCGCATCGGCGATCCCACCGGCAAGAAGAAGACCCGCCCCGCGCTTGAGCCGGACGAAGTGCGGCGCAACGCAGCCACCTATGTGGACCAGGTGCGGAGCATCCTCGACGTGGGGCGGGCGTCGATCCGTTACAACGGCGAGTGGATGGACCGCATGGGGCCCGCGGACTTTGTGAAGCTGTGCTCGCACTACAGCGTTGCGCGCATGCTCGAGCGGGACGATTTTGCCAAGCGCTACGCCGCGGGAGAATCGATCGCCCTGCACGAGCTGCTCTATCCCCTCGTCCAGGCCTACGACTCCGTGGCCCTCCAGGCGGATGTGGAGATCGGGGGCACCGACCAGCTCTTCAACCTTCTCGTGGGGCGCGAGATCCAGCGCGACTACGGGCAGCCGCCGCAGGTCGTGATCACGCACGCCCTGCTCGTGGGAATCGACGGGCGAGAGAAGATGTCGAAGAGCCTTGGGAACACGGTGGGCATTACCGATCCGCCGGACCAGAGTTATGGGCGCCTCATGAGCATCTCGGACACGCTCATGCTGGACTACCTGGGGCTCCTCGGCTTCGGGCGCTGGGAGGATCTCAAGACCGCGGCCGCCGAGGTCCGCGCGGGACGGGGAGATCCCTTGGCACTGAAGCACGCACTGGCCTTTCGCGTCGTCGAGCGGTTCCACGGCCGGGATGCTGCGGAGAGAGCCGGGGAGCAGTTCCGCAGCGTCATACAGCGCAAGGAGGAGCCGGAGGACGCGCCGGAGATTCCCCTTTCCGTGGGCGAAGACGGAACGATGGGACTCCTCGACCTGCTGCGGAGCGCGCTTCATCTCCCGTCGAATGCCGAGGCGCGCCGCCTCATCGCCCAAGGCGCCGTGCGGATCGACGGCCAGGTCGTCCGCGACGGCAGCGCGCGCCTTTCTCCAGGTGCCTACCGGCTGCGGGTGGGCCGACGCTTTGCGAAGGTGCGGCTCCGCGGAAAATCCGAATCCCCCGAGGGATCGGCAGGAGCTGGCTCCGCGCGGCCTTGACGGGGCCAGGGGGCTCGCGTAGATTGCCTTTCCTCGTCGGGAAGTTCACTCCCGGCCGGGTCATCTGAAAGCGTGTTTTCCGCCCTTGAGAGCTCGATACAAGCTCTGACGGGTTTCGTTTCGGTCTTTGAAAACGGAATAGCGTGCGGTCTCTCGAGTTGGGGTTCGCGGGCTTCTCTCCTGCGACCCGGGCTCGAGGAGACGGTGACGGGCCTTGAATCTGATCATCGTGGAGGGAGGCCGGCTTCGGCCGGCGGCCTTCCACCTTTCCGAACAACGAGTCGGCATTTCGCGAAAGCGAGTGCCGTTCTCGGCCAAGTTCAAACTGGAGAGTTTGATCCTGGCNNTGCGTAACACGTGGGTAATCTGCCTTCGGGTTCGGGATAACGCGGGGAAACCTGCGCTAATACCGGGCAAGACCACGAGGTCCTCGGATCTCGCGGTAAAAGGTGGCCTCTTCTTGAAAGCTATCGCCCGAAGATGAGCCCGCGCCCCATTAGCTAGTTGGTGAGGTAA
>DOUU01000443.1:0-215 GCA_003520425.1 Deltaproteobacteria bacterium | reverse complement strand
GTGCCAGCAGCCGCGGTAATACGGAGGGCGCAAGCGTTGTTCGGAATCACTGGGCGTAAAGCGCGTGTAGGCGGCTTGGCAAGTCGGGTGTGAAAGCCCGGAGCTCAACTCCGGAACTGCACTCGAAACTGCCTCGCTCGAGTCCCGGAGAGGGTGGTGGAATTCCCGGTGTAGAGGTGAAATTCGTAGATATCGGGAGGAACACCAGTGGCGAA
>DOUU01000421.1:4740-5356 GCA_003520425.1 Deltaproteobacteria bacterium | reverse complement strand
AAGGGGTTGATGGGCGTAGGGCCTGAACGATTGGATCGATGGTCGTTCCATGGAGCCGTGCCCACGCCGCTGTGGGTGGCGGTGGCCAGCGCTCTCCTCGTTGCGGTCTTGTTCGGCTTCGCAGCGTGCAATCGTTCCGCGAGCGNNNACGCGTCCGGCCACATCCCGCGGGCCATCAACATCCCAGTAGATGAGGTAGCTGATCGATTGACCGAGCTCGCGTCGCACAAGGAGCAGGGCGTGGTCCTCTATTGTGAGCGAGGTGGGCGCGCACTCAGGGCCGCGAGAATTCTGCTGAGCGCTGGATTCTCCAACGTCCGACATCTACAGGGTGACATGTCCGGCTGGCGAGCCGCGGGGTTACCGATCGAGCGCTGATCTGGCGAGGACAGTGTTTCGATTCGGGCGTGCCTGCGAAACGAAGTGCGCCGCGGCCCATGCCGCTGCGGGCCGTCGCGTCGAACAACGTGCGTGGCTGCAGACGAGTCCTCAAACGGACGCGCTTGGCCTTGTATGCTCGCACGTACGACGCCTTTTCCTTTCGTTGGGTTGACAAGCGCGCACCACGAGGGAGATCCCATTCGTGGACCACCGCCATCCCATTCTAGCCGCGCTC
>DOUU01000421.1:0-4692 GCA_003520425.1 Deltaproteobacteria bacterium | reverse complement strand
CCCGAGGCAAGAGCCGGATGCGGTTGTGCCGCACGTCCGGATCTGTGGAGGCGGTGATCAGTGATGACCGTTCCTACTCCGACTCCATGCTCGGCATGCCGAACCGCGGATTCGCGCGGCTCTGAAGCAGCTTCTTTGGGTTCACCCCATCGACGTAGCCCATGAAGGGCGGCCGCACATCGTATCCGAGCAGCTCCTGCAGCCGCTCGGGCAGGCCTGCCGCCTGGGCCGGAGGAATGGAGAGTAGGTGCGTCTCAACGGGCCGAAGCCAAGACGCCGCGTAATTGAGAACGACGCCAGTCCGGGGGCGGTCGGTACGATTCGCGCCGCCTCCGTGCCAAAGGCTCCCGAGATAGAAAAGCGCCGAGCCGGCCCGCAGTGGAACGGAGATCACTCGGTCTGGCTCGGGCCTCGCGGAGAGCCGATGGCTGCCGGGAACAACGCGCGTCGCTCCATTCGCCTCGTTGAAGTCGACAAGCGGCCACATCACACTCAGGACGACCTCCGCGTGGGGTCGTGGCAGCGGATAGATCGCGTCGTCCGTGTGGAGCGGTTGGGCCCGCTCGCCTGCGCCGATCTCGATTGCGGCAGGCGCGTTTAGCTGGTAGTGGCCGAGCACACGATCGAGCACCGCGAGCACGAGTGGGTGGGTCGCGGCTCGGTCGAGTGCCCGGACCTTGGCGAAGAGCGCGTACACCCGCTTTGTCCGGCGCCCTTCGAACTCATCGCGCCCGAAGGGGGTCTTTGCGAGAACCGCGCCGAGCTCGGCGCGGGCGGTCTCGAGGGCTTCGGAGTGGAGCAGATCCTCCACCACCGCGTAGCCCTCGCGGTCGAGGGCACGGAGCACGGAACCGAGCTGGAGTTGTTCGCTCATGGATTGCACTCCCGGCCTGTGGCGTCCATCTTCCCTTGTGGAATATGGCCCAGGCTAACCTTCCAAAAGGGAATGTCAACGTGTCAAAGCTGAATGGCACCCAGGCTTCGCTCCTCGGCTTCCTGCACGAGGGACCCCGGACCGGCTGGGAACTCCTCGAGGAGATCTCGAGCGGGCTCGGGCGTTTCTGGAATGTGACGCAGAGCCACGCCTACCGGGAGCTCAAGGTCCTTGAGGAGAAGGGTCTGGTCGCCGCCGGTCAACGCGGGCCGCGCGAGCGCTGCCCCTTCAGCCTCACGGAGAAGGGACGCAAGGCATTTGCGCAATGGATTCAAGAAGAGCCTGGCCCCGAGCAGATCCGCTTCCCGCTCCTGGTGTCGCTCTGGTTCGGAGAGCATCTCTCGCCCCGTCGCCTCGCGCGCTTTCTCAATTCCCAGCGCCAGGTTCGCCAAGAGCGTTTGGCGCAGTACCGCAAGGCACAGGACAGCCTTCGAAGCTCGGGCGAACACCCCCGCCGTGATGCGGTCCTGCGGTTCGGGATTCTGTACGAAGAAGCGATGCTGCGTTGGCTCGAGGAGATCAGGGACACGGCCAAGCACCAGCCTCCCACGAGGCGCCGCATCCCGCGCCGGCGCTAGTGTCGCGTTCTCGAAGTCATGTTAACGACTCCGCCGCACCGCTTTGCGGATGATGTTGGCCGGCTCCTTGGTCCAGACAAATGGCGTCGGATGCTCGTTCCAGCGATCGACGTAAGCGCGGATCTGACGAACGAGCGCTGCGGAGGGCTCCCACAGCATTGAACCGAGAGGAACACCGCGAGGCCACTCTCGCCGCCTGTGCGGCCATGCTGCCACTCGTTCTCGCCACCCGAACGGATCTACACGGGTCCTCTACAGGTCGTCCGGACGCTCGGGGCAGCGGTCGTCGTCGAAGACATGGCGCTGCGCCGGTCCCTCCATGTCGTCGAACTCGCCGCGCCGGACAGCGCGTACGACAAGCAGGACAAGCACGCTTGAAAGAAGAAGCGTCGCCGGGATTGTGATCCCGAGGAAGCTCATGGCCGCTCCGACCGCGGCTCCAAGGCGCGTGAGCGCCAACCGAGGAGCCTCAGGGAATTCGCGGTCACCGCAATGGACGAGAGTCCCATCGCGACCGCCGCCGAGAGCGGATGAAGGAAGCCAAGTGCCGCCAGTGGCACCGCAACCGCATTGTAGAGCAGTGCCAGCGAGAGGTTTTCGCGGATGCGGCCCAACGCTGTGCGCGCCAGTTCCACCGCGTCCGCGAGGGCGCCGAGGCGCGGTGCATTCACGATCACGTCCGCAGCGTGAATCGCAACATCAGCTCCGCGGGTGAACGCGACACCCACATCGGCGGCAGCGAGCGCCGCGGCGTCATTTACGCCGTCGCCCGCCACGAGGATCGTCCGCGACGCCTTCGTCCCCGCATGTCGCCGGGCGCGTACGGCATCCACCTTTCCCTCCGGCGAGACCTCCGCTGCGTATTCCAGAATGCCAGCGCGTGCAGCTGCCTGCGCGACGGCGGTGCGATGATCGCCGCTCACCAAGGCGACCTCGACCCCGAGATCGCCGAGTCGCCTGACCGCCGTTGCGGCGTCTGCCCGCGGTAGATCGGCCAGGCCGATCAGGCCAAGCACGCAGTCATCGCCAGCGCCTCTTTCGGCGACAAATGCCAGGCTCTCGCCGCGGTCCGCGGCTTTCCCTGCGGTCTCCTCGAGCTCCGGCGCGACCGAGATCCCGTGCTCCGCGAGGAGCCCCCGCGATCCGACGAGGAGCTGTCGCGCTCCGGGCTGCGCGCCTCCCGCCACGACGCCATCGCCTGGAACAACATGGCGCGGTGTCGCCTCCTCCACAAGAAGGCCGGCGCGCTCCGCCGCTCCACAGATGGCCGCAGCGATGGGATGGGTCGAGGCCCCCTCGGCGGCGGCCGCCGCACCAAGCACCGTGGCGACGTCAATCCCATCGCCCGGGACGATCTCAGCGATGGAGAATCGACCTTCTGTGAGCGTCCCGGTTTTGTCGAGGAGTGCGACGCCCACACCCGCACAGCGCTCGACTGCCGCGCCGCTCTTGAACAGAATCCCCGATCCTGCCGCGCGACCGATCGCCGCCACGATCGCCACCGGTGTCGCGAGGCCAAGCGCGCAGGGGCATGCCACGATCAACACGGAAGCCGCGATGAGGGCGACTTGGAGGGCCGGTGCTCCCGCGAGCGCCCATGCCACGGCTGTCGCTCCGGCTGCCACCAGGACAGCGGGTGCAAAGATACCGGAGATGCGATCGACGAGACGCTGCACGCGTGGACGCTCGGCCTGAGCGTGCTCGAGGAGGCTCGCGATGCGAGCAAACGTCCCGGCTTCCACCCGAGCCGTGACGACCACATCGATTTCCGCCAGTACGTTACGCGTCCCACCCGTCACCGCTTCGCCCACGCTGCGCACAACGGGCTGCGATTCGCCCGAGAGCAACGATTCGTCGACCTCGGTCGCCCCCCGCGCCACCCGCCCGTCGGTCGGGATTGCCTGCCCGGGCGCCACCACCACGAGATCTCCCACGGCGAGCGAGGCCGCAGGCACGGTCTCAAGGCCTCGGGCGGTGCGGCGCTGGGCGGTCTCTGGCGCAAGCCGCACGAAGCGCTCGACTGCACTCGCGGCTCGTGCCCGGGCGCCGCCCTCGAGCGTGCGCCCGAGCAGAATGAGGAAGACGATCATCGAGGCTGAGTCCGCAAATACGTGGGTCGTCTCCGCAAGCGTCCCCACGATGCTGACTGCAAAAGAGGTCGCGAAGCCCAAAACGACCGGGACATCGAGCGTGAGCTCCCGGCGGCGCAGACCGCCCCAGGCTCCCCGCCAGAAGGGGGCCGCGCACCAGGTGACGGAGGGGATCGAGAGCGCGATCGCGAGCCAGCGCAGCCCCCGGCGCGTCGCCTCGTCGATCGAGCCCGTGCCGAGATAGAGACCGAGCGAGACCAGCATCACGTTCGCGGCGAGAAACGAGGCGACCAGGAGCCGTACCCAGGCCTCCCGGGCGTGGACGCTCGCGGGCCGATCGACCGTCTCGGGGTCATAGGGCGTTGCCGCATAGCCAAGGCCTTCGACGCAGGCGACAAGGGCCGCCGTGTCGGTCCGCTTGCGTTCGTGCTGTACCCACGCGCGGTGAGTCGCATAGCTCACCGACGCGCTGGCCACGCCCGGAAGGGCGCGCAGCGCCTGCTCGACCCGATGCACGCAGCCCGCACAGCGAAGGCCGTCGAGCTGGAGCCCCGTCTCCGCGAGCGGGACGTCACGAGCCACCGCGGCCGTCATCGCGGCATCTCGATTGCGATGCGGCGCAAGACCGCAGCGCCCTCGTGCTCGATGCGTGCTTCTAGCCACCAACGACCGGGCCGTGGAAGCGGCACGTCTGCCGCGAAGCCGGCTCCATCGGATGAAAGAGCGACGGTCTCATCAAGCCCGCCTTGGGCCGGCCGCTCCCGGCGAAGACTCGCGCGATCCGCCGCAAGGGCCCGGCCGTCCGCGTCGAGAAGACGCATCGCAACGCGCGCACCCAGAGTTGTCGGCACCGTGCGTAGATCGAGGTGCCAGCCGAGAGCCGCCGCTCGATTCTCGGCACGCAGCTCTTCGTTGTAACGGTGACCGGCTGCATAGGTGTCGTCCACAAGGAGTGGGTCGGGATGGGAGACAGCTGTCCACAGAAAGCCGGCCAGCACGACGGCCATGGCCAGTAGGCAACCGGCGATCGCCCACGGCCACGGCTCGCGCCGCCCGCGGCTCTCGCCGCGGATCCGTGCCTGCGCGGCCT
>DOUU01000053.1:689-15644 GCA_003520425.1 Deltaproteobacteria bacterium | reverse complement strand
AGCGCAGCTCGACGTAGTCGGAGGACACAGCTCATTTTCGTCTTATTTTCGCCCTCTGGTCAACCTGGCCCCGCCTACGGCCGGTCGTCGCCCGCGGTATGCTGCGCCTGTGGGAGGGGAATCAGGCGGCAAGGGTGTTCTCGTCGCCGACGACGAGCCTCTTCTGCGGCGGCTGATCGATCGCGTGCTCCGCAGTCGCGGCTTTGAGGTCACGGCGGTCGGAGACGGCNNGGCGCCGGGCGGCGAGAGGCTGGCGGTGGCGCTCGTGGACGTCGGCATGCCACCCGAGGGCGGCGCCGCGGCGCTCGAGGTGATCCTCGCCCGCCGCCCGGACCTCGGGGTGATCGTGACGAGTGGCATTTCGCCCGACCTCGCCTTGCGCGAGCTCCTGAGGACATGGGGCGGCGTCTTCCTTGCCAAGCCCTTCGCGCCCGACGACCTCGTGCGGGCCGTCGAGGAGGCCCTGGAGGCGAGCGCGGCCCGGCGCAACCAGAGCCCGAGCGCTTCGGGCCGAAGTTCGGGGGAGTAGATGGGGGCGATCGTGGTGATCGGCGGCGGGATCGCGGGGCTCACCTGCGCCTTCCGCTTGCAGCAGGCCGGCCATGACGTCGAGGTCCTGGAGCGCGAGCCGGTCGCCGGCGGCCGCATGCGGAGCGAGCGCCACGGCGAGTTCATCGTCGAGCGCGGGGCCCAGTTGATCGCGAGCGGCTACCGGAACCTCCACCACGTGGCTTCTGCCCTCGGCATCGACGACCGCATCNNCTCGAGCCCGGCGACTGGGGGGCTCCGCTGCGCCTGCTTGGCTCGCGGCTTCTCTCCCTCTCGGCGAAGGCTCGTCTGCCGCGCATCCTGTTCGAGCTGCGGGCAAACCGGCGCCTGCTCGACCCCTACCGCCCAGAGCTCGCCGCGCAGCTCGACCGGGAAGACATGCCCACCTATCTGCGTCGGATCGTCGGAGAGGACGCCCTCGAGTACCTGTTTGCGCCCCTCGTCTCGTCGACCTTCGACAGCGAGCCCGAGGACCTCTCGGGAGTCTTTGTGCTGCTGGCGCTGCGCCTTCTTTCCGACGGCTTCACGCTCCAGTGGTTCGAGGGCGGCAATGGTCTCCTCACGCGCACGCTCGCGCAGCGCGTGCCGGTCAGAAGCGGCGCGAACGTGCTCTCGATCGAGACCGAGCCCGACGGTGCGAAAGTGCGATATCGCAGCGCGAGCAGAGAGCGGAGCGTGATCGCCGATGCCGCGGTCGTGGCCCTGCCAGGGAGCCTGGTCCCCCAGGTGTGTCCCAAGCTCACCCCCGCGGAGCGGGCATTTTTCGACGAGGTGCACTACGTGCGCGGTGTGATCGCCTTCCTTCTCCTCGAGCGTGCGCCGGCCGCGCTGCCCTACTACGGGGTTTCCTTTCCCCGCCGCGAGGGGATCGATCTCTATGGCCTCGCCGCGGACCACCACAAGCAAGGGGCCGCGCCACCGGGAGCGGGACTCCTGAACGCGGCGCTCACCGCGCGCACTGCCGAACGCCTTTGGGAGGCTCCCGACGCCGCCGTGGTACAGCACGTCGTCGACGAGCTCGCGCGCACTCCGGTCGGCCGCCTCGCGCCGCCGCAGACGGCGGTGCACCGCTGGGAGGCGATGCTTCCACAGTTTCGCGTCGGCTACACCGCGCGGCTCGCCGCCTTCCTTTCCCGCACGGATCGCTCTCCGCGCCTTGCGTTTGCCGGCGACTACCTCGTTGGCCCCTATACCGAGGCGGCGCTCACGAGCGGAATGCGGGCCGCGACGGAGATCGCACGCGCGCTCGACAAGCGTTGAGCCCTCGTCCCCTCTAGGCGTGCCGGAGGGCGCGCACGAGCGCAGCGGCAAGCCAGCCGTGCAGCAAGAGCCCCGCCACCGGAAGGCCATAGCGAGACTCTGCGTAGACCACCGCCTGCTTCGGGTCCCGTGGATCGACGTGCACGACGACGGTGCGTCCGACCGGATACTCGGCGATCAGCGCTTCGGTGTCCTTTTGGGTGCGAAAGCGCGGGCTCTTCGTGTAGACGCCGCAGCGGTAGACGGAGCCGCCGATCTCGTACTCGTACTCGAACCGCCACTCGCCTCTGCCCTCGCCTTTTTCCGAACGCACGACGCGCGCGACCGTAGGCTCCCANNTACTGCTCGCGCAGGAGAAAGAGATCGCCCGCCGCGCCGAAGGCGAGCAGCAGGCCCGCAAAGGGGAGTGCGGCCCGGGACCCGCGCGCGGAGCCGGAGAGAACAAGCGCGGCGAACGCCCCGAGCGGGAGCGTCAAGAACCACAGGACTTGCAAGGGCGACACGCGCTCAGCCGCGAACCGACGAGGCCAGCGCCTCGGCCTCGGCCACCAGACCTTGAAGGAGTGCGAGCCCCCCATCCCAGAAGGCAGGATCGGTGATGTCGAGGCCAAGCTTCGCGAGCAGGCGCGGGGGCGTATCCGAGCCTCCCGCCTCGAGCAGCGCGAGATAGCGCGGCACGAAGGCAGGCCCCTCCTCGTCGTAGCGGCGCAAGAGCGCGAGTACCAGGAGCTCGCCAAATNNAGGTTCCCGAAGGCATAGGCGTAGCAGTAGAAGGGCGAGTGGACGAAGTGGGGGATGTAGAGCCACCAGTAGCCGTAGTCGTCCGAGAGGTGAACGGAATCGCCGAACATCGGACGGTTGGCGGAGAGCCAAAGCTCGTTGACGCGCGCGATCTCGAGCTCACCCTCGCTGCGCCGGGCCGCGTGGAGGCCCTGCTCGAAGCGCGTCATGACCACCTGGCGGAAGACCGTGGCAAACGCATCCTCGAGCTTTCCGCACAAGAGGGCGAGCCGCACGCGCGGGTCGCTCTCCTCCCGCATCAGTCGGCGAAACACCAGCATCTCCCCGAAGACGCTCGCGGTCTCCGCCGTGGTGAGCGGCGTGTCCTGCTCGAAGAGGCCCTGGCCGCGCGCCAGCCACTGGTGCACTCCGTGGCCAAGCTCGTGGGCAAGGGTCATCACGTCCCGGAGATTCCCGGTGTAGTTGAGGAGCACGTAGGGGTGGAGGCTCGGGAGGGTCGACGCGCAGAAGGCGCCACCGCGCTTTCCCCGGCGGAGCTCGGCGTCGATCCAGCGCCTGTCGAAGAACCCGCCCGCGATCTTCGAAAGCTCTGGCGCAAAGTCGCCGTACGCGCCGAGGACGATGCGCTCTGCATCGGCGAAGGAGCGCTCCCCGCCCTCGCCGGCGAGGGGCGCGTAGCGGTCATAGTCTTCGAGAAGGGGCAGGCCGAGGAGTCTCGCCTTCAAGCGGTAGTAGCGTGCAACGAGGGAGTAGCGCGCCTCGCACGACGCGAGCAGCGCCTCCACGCTCGCGGGGTCGATCTCGTTCGCGAGGTGGCGGTCCTGCATGGCGCTCGCGAAGCGCCGCAGGCGATCCTGCACCGCCTTGTCTTGGACGAGCGTGTTGAAGATGAAGCCGAGAAGACGCGCATTTTCGCGCAGCCCGCGCGTCAGCGCGCCCGCGGCGGCGCGCCGGACCTCGCGCTCGGGGTCGTGGAGCTTTGCGAGGACTTCCTCTTCGGAGAGATCCTCCGCCTTGGCGGCATGCTCGAAGCGAAAGCGCAGCGAGCCCATCACCTCGTCGAAGAGGCGGCCGAAGGCGCGGCGACCGGTATTGGCGGTCTCCTCGAGCAGCTTCTCTTCGGGCTCGGAGAGAACGTGCGGCCGGTAGCGGCGAAGGGAAGTCAGAAAATGCTTGCGACGCGCGAGGGCCGGATCGCAGAGGCGCCTCTCCGCCAGCTCGCCCTCGAGCGCGACCCACTCGAGCTCGAAGAAGACGACGGTGTTGCGGATCTCGCTCGCGCGCTCTTGCACGCGTTGCAGCAAAGCTCCGTGCTGCGGATCGCTCGTGTCGGCCGCGAAGAGCAGCCCTGCGTAGGACAGGGCGCGCGAGAGGGGCTCGTTCAGCCGCTCGAGAGCGTCCACGGCCTGCGCGAGGCCCTCGGCGGGAAGGGCGGCCACCTTGCCTCGGTAGCTGCGTTCGAACGCGCGGGCCGCTTCGAGGGAGCATTCGAGATCTGCTTCGAGGGCGCCGTCGTGGGGGCCTGCGTAGAGATCGGAAAGATCCCAGCGAATGCCCGCCGCGGGTCCGGTGCCGGGACTGGCTTTCGGGGCGGGTTGCGTCATGCGGGGGCGAGTCTAGCCGTGGGATCGTAGGCGGAGCGAGCGGCCGCGACGCGAAGGAAGACGAACCCGGAGGCGAACGCGAAGGGGCGAGCGAGCGGATAAACTTTGGGGATGGGGAGCGGCCCCAGCGAGACCCAGATCGATGTGGGCGGAATGCGGTTTCGAGCCCTCGAGTGGCTGGGCGCGGGTCCCCCCGTGCTCCTGCTCCACGCGACGAGCTTCTGCGCCGACGTCTGGGGACCGGCCTGGCTCGCGGCGTGTGATGCGGGTGCCTCAGGCCGGCGCGCCCTCGCTGCCGATGCGAGGGGCCACGGGCGAACCAGCGCGCCTTTGGAAGCTTGCGAATATGCATGGCCGCGTTTTGCCGACGACGCCGTTGCGCTCGCTGAGGCGTGCGCGGGCCCAGAGGGGGTGATCCTCGTCGGCCATTCGAGCGGCGGCTCGGCGGCGCTCGTGGCGGCGGCCCGCAGACCCGACCTCGTGCGTGCCGTCGTTGCCGTCGAGCCCGTGCTCTTCGACCCTCCTCTTGCGGGAAGCGAGCTCGACTCCTTTGCCGGAAGCCGAGGCATGGCGGAGCGCGCCAGGCGGCGCCGGGCGAGCTTCCAAAGCCGGGAGGAGGCTCGGGAGGCCCTCGTGCGGCGCTTCCCGTATTCGGGCTTTGCGGCCACCTCTTTCGACGCCTTCCTCGCCGGCGGCCTTGCGCCGCGGGAGGACGGAGTGGAGCTCCGCTGCTCGCCCGAGGTGGAGGCGTGGACCTATGAGGGCGCTTCGGCCCTGGACCTCTGGGGTGAAGCGGCCGAGATCTCCGTGCCCGTCCTTCTTCTGCGCGCCGAGCACACGGCCATTCCCGAGCCCCAGGCCTCGCAGCTGCGCAGCCGCGCAAAGCGACTCCAGATCCAGGAGGTCGGAGCTGCGACGCACTTTGCTCCCCTCGAGCAGCCCGAAGAGGTAGGCAGGGCCATCGGCCAGTTTGTGCGCACTGTCGCCGCGGGGGCGGGATGAGCGAGGGGCGAGGCCGCTTCGAGCGCGTGATCGCCCACGCCGACATGGATGCGTTCTACGCATCCGTGGAGCAGCGCGATCGCCCCGAGCTGCGGGGCCGTCCCGTCGTGGTGGGAGGCGCGTCGCGTCGCGGCGTCGTGGCTTCCGCGAGTTACGAGGCGCGCCGCTTCGGGGTGCGCTCCGCCATGCCCGCGGCCCTGGCGCGCCAGCGCTGTCCGGAGGCCGTGTTCATCGCGGGGGACATGAAGCGCTATGCGCGGGAGTCGCGGCGCATCTTTGAAATTTTCGGCCGCTTCACGCCGCGCGTCGAGGGCCTCTCCCTCGACGAAGCCTTCCTCGACCTCACGGGGACCGAGCGTCTGCTCGGCCCTGCGGCGGAGGTGGGGCGGCGCCTGCGCGCCGCCGTGCGCGAGGAGACCGGACTTGTGGTCTCGGTCGGGATCGCGCCGGTCAAGCTCGTGGCGAAGATTGCGAGCGACCTCGCCAAGCCCGATGGGCTTCTCGAGGTGCGGCCGAGAGAGGTCGAGGCCTTCCTCGCACCGCTCCCTGTCGGGAGGCTCTGGGGCGTGGGTCCTGTGACGGAGGCGCGGCTTCTCGCAGCGGGATACCGAACCGTGGGAGATCTGGCGCGCGCCGACACGCCGGCGCTGCGGCCCGTGCTCGGGGACTGGGGCGCGGCGCTTGCGCGGCTCGCCCGGGGACGCGACTTCCGGGACGTGGAGCCTTTCCGGGAAGCCGTGAGCCTGAGCGAGGAGAGCACCTTCGAGTACGACGTCACCGACCGCAGAGCGCTCGAGACGACCCTCCTCGTACATGCGGAGTCGGTGGCCCGGCGGCTGCGCAAGGAGGGCCTTCTCGCCCGGACCGTCGTCGTGAAGCTCAAGCTCGGACGCCGGCGGGCTCCGGGTCCGAGGGGCTTCCCGCTCCTCACCCGTCGCGAGACGCTCGCCCAAGCCACGGACGACGGCGAGGCCATTGCCCGCGCAGCGCGTGGGCTTCTCGCCCGGACCAAGCTTCAGGAGGCGGTTCGCTTGCTCGGGGTGGGGGTGACCCATCTGGCTAGCGCGAGGGAGCGACAGCTCGATCTCTTCGATTCCGCGCAGGGCCAGGCACGTCGCGTCCGCCTGAACCAGGCGATGGACGCCCTCGCGGCGCGGTTTGGGCCCGGGACGGTGACGCGCGCCGGTGTTGCCGGCGTCGCGCGGGCGGGCCTTACCCATCAGATCAAGCGCGGGGAGACGCCCTAGCGGCCAAGTCCCCGGAGAGCGCTCTAGGGGCGGGTTGCGACCGGCTGATCCCAGCGGTACACGCGCATCGGGGGCACGTTCAAGAGCTCGAGCTGGACGCGAGGCTTTCCGAAGACCTTCCGCCCGAGCACCTCGACGCGGTCGCGCGCCTGGTAGGCCACAAAGCGCCCGCCCGGCGCGAGGACCTGGCTTACGCGCTCCAGGATCGCAAGGCCGACCTCGCGCGGGATCGTCGAAAACGGGATGCCTGAGAGCACAAGATCGGGCCGATCGAGCGCGCGGGCGCCCAAGGCCTCGCTGATCTCCATTGCGCTGCCCTCGTGCACCTGGAGGCGCGGATCGTGCACGGTCGCGCGGATCAGCGACACGAACTGGGGCACGATCTCGATGGCGAGGAGCTTCGCGTCGGGGCGCATGGCGCGAAGCAGCGTGCGCGTGCTGCCCCCCGTCCCGGGCCCGAGCTCGACAATGCTTCGTGCGCCCGCGACGTCGGCGAACCGCACGATGCGGCGCATGAGGAAGCGGGAGCTCGGGATGATGGAAGCGACTTCCTTGGGGCGCTTCAGGAAACCCTGGAGGAAGAGCAGCGGATGGTCGGGGGGCGGACTGGTCCGAGCAGGTCGGGGGCTCATCGGACTCCTCGCTTCATGGTCTGGTCGCGTTCTAGCGATCGCGCGGTGGAGAATCAAGCGGGATCGTCGAGACGGACGTCTTTTTTTGGAGCGTCAATCATAGACGGCATCCACCTGCCACAGCCCCTGCACGAGGTCGAAGCGCAGCCGGATGACGTTGCCGTCTTCGGTCCGTGCATCGAAGCTGTCGAAGGCAAAGCGCCGTTCCCGCGACCACCACCCGCCCGTCGTGCGCCAGGGCCCCGCCAGTCCCACGATGGGGCCATTTGCCACGGCGCTGCGGATCCACTCGGGGCGTCCCCGGGGTGCTCTCACCTCGGCGGGTACGGGTGGACGGAGGGCACGCAGTGCGGCGATCGCGACGCCGGGCCTGGGAGCGGCCTTCCGCGTGTGGCCTGGAAGCGCGAAGGGAGATTGTGCGAAGGCATCGGGATGGGGGTCATCCACGAGATGCGGCGCGCCCACGCGCTCGCTCCCGCACAGTGCCTCGAGCTCCGCCAGAGTGCGGCCTAGCGCCGAAGGCGTTGGACCGGCGGGGCGGAAGAGATCGAGCTGATCCGTGCGCACCGGTCGCCCCTCGGTCGCGAGGGCAATCCCCTCGACCGGCGCTCTCGGCAAGGGATGTTCGAGCGCAAGGCGCAGCACGCCGAGCAGGGTGCGCGGATCGCCGCTCGGCGCCGACACGCCGATGCGGCGTGTATCGCACCCGCCTCCCGCAAGTCTCAGCTCAAGGTCAAGATCGCCGCAGACGAGGCCGCGGAGCTCGAGACGCTCCGCCAGTCGTGCCAAGAGGCCGCGCAGGACGAAGGAAAGCGGCTCCAAGTTTTCGATCGGCCATTCGAGGTCCACGCCCTCTTCGACGCGTGTTTCCACGGCTCCGGGAAGCGGGACGGTGTCCTTCTCGCCGTGGGCAAGGGCAAGCAGGCGCCGCACGCCTGGCCCCAGTCGCGTCACGAGGGAGCGCTGCGGCAGGCGTGTGAGCTCGCCCACGCGCCGGATGCCAAAGCGCGTGAGCGCCTCTGCCAGCCCGTCCTCCGGGTCGAGGAGGTCGATGGGCAATGGGTCAAGGAACGTCGCTTCCTCCGCAGGCGCGAGCACGAGAGCCGCGTCCTGGAGCGCGGAGTTGTCGCCGGCCGCCCGGGATCCCTCCGCTGCGCTCTGCGCGGTTTGCGCGGTCTGCAGAAGACCACGGGCGATGCAGCGCGCTGCGAGCAGCGAAACGCCGCGCGAAGAGGCCACAGCCGCCACGGCCGGGATCCCCGCGCCGCATGCGCGTGCGGTGAGCGCGGCTGCGAAGCCCTGCTCGGAGCGGAACAGCGAGCCCACGCCCGAGGCGTCGAGAAAAACGGCCGCCTCGGCCGCATACACACCGCTGCGTGGGGGCGCGACCGCGACGCGGGGGGAGAGCGAGCGCGCGACGTCGAGCAGCGTTTCGCACGCTGCTCGCTCGAGGGCAGGCGAGGCCACACGCACGCGCAGCGCGGGACAGATCGAGCGGGCGTGGACGACGGAGACCGCGGGGCGTACGCCGGCGCGTGCCGCCTCGGCGGAGATCGCGATGACCTGCGCGCGCGGCCCTACCCCCGAGACGATGGCAAGGGGCAGGCCTGCGAGCTCGGGCTGCGCCCGCAGCACGGCCGTGAGCGGGAGATCGGCTGCGAGCAGGCACGCGATGCGCACCGCAATCCCTCGTCCTGCTCTTTACGCTGCGCTCATGCCGCCGAGCCGAGAACGTGCAGGCGAACCGAAGCGGCGCGCCCCGCGGCGCCGGAGCGCGTGCGCGCGAGCACGGCCCGCACCTCCAGCTCTTCGAGCAGCGCCGGCGTGCCGACGAAGCAGGCACGAGAGGGCTGCATCTTGAGTGCGAGCTCGGCCGAGGTGCCGGCGAGGCGTCGACCGGCGAGCAGAACGAGGGCCGCCTGCGCACCCGCCGCAGCCCGCGCAAGGCGAGACCAGGCCGTGGGATTGCACGCGTCGCGGATCTCGCAGCCGACGAGATCGACCAGGATCAAGGGGAAGCCGCGGGCTTCGAGCAAACGCTCCACACTGCGCAGGGCTGCACGGACGTGGGGCGCACGCACCCACAGCACGCGCTCGAGGGCGGCGCCTGCGGCAACGGCCGAAGCCGCGTCGAAGGCGTCGGCGGCGTCGACCACGGCCGCGATCTCCCCGGCGCGCGTGGCCTCGGCGAGAAGGCCGAGCGCCAGTGCAGTTCGGCCCGAGGAGGCAGCCCCGACGACCTCGCTGAGATGTCCGCACGGGAAGCCTCCCCCGAGGAGCCCATCGATCGCGGCGATGCCCGTCGGGCAGCGCGGGGGTGGAAGCGCTGGAGGAGCCCCGCGCCGAATCTGGGGTCCGAGGTCGCGCAGCAGGCGCTCGAGGCGGGAAGAGTCCACGGAGGTGGAGAAGGCCGGACGGAGCGGGGGCATGCCTGATCTTCGCCTTATTTTCGCCTCCGGTCAATCAGGCCGATGACTGCTCCAAAACGGCTTCGAACAGCCTCAGGCGCGGATGTCCCACGAGCACGCCCTCGGGCGTTCGCGCCTGGCTGTGCGCCTTGCGAAACGCCTCCGAGCGCGTCCATGCCTCGAACGCCGCGCGGCTCTCCCAGGTCGAGTGCGAGATGTAAAGACCCGGCTCGTCGCCCCGCAGCAGGGCGAAGCTCCGGAAGCCCGGCACCTCATCCAGATACGACCTGCGCCGCCGCCAGTGCTCCTCGAACTCACCCGCACGCTCGGGGTTGACCTCGAACTGATTCATCGCGATGAACAGCGCCATCTTCTTCCTTTCCTTGTGCGTTCCTTGTGCGGCTAGAATGTTCGCCATGCGCCTGCTCCACACCATGCTCCGCGTGAAAGACCTCGACGAGTCGCTCCACTTTTACTGCGACGTCCTCGGCATGAAGCTCCTCCGCCGCAGCGATTACCCCGAGGGCAAGTTCACACTCGCCTTCGTCGGTTATGGCGACGAGTCGGAGGGCGCGGTGATCGAGCTGACCTACAACTGGGGCAAGTCGGACTACGTCTTGGGCGACGCCTTCGGTCACGTCGCCATCGGTGTACCGGACATCCGTGCGACGTGCGAGCGGCTGCGACAGGCCGGTGCGCGGATTGTGCGAGAGCCAGGCCCGATGAAGCACGGCAGCACGGTGATCGCATTTCTCGAAGATCCGAACGGCTACCGGATCGAACTCATCGAACAGAAGCCGCGCGCTCGGGTCTGATTCGTACCCGCCGCCCTTCAATCACGAGGCGTCCGGCCGCGAACAGCCGGATCGCCTCGGGGACGAGCCGACGTTCGACCGCTTGGACCCGCTTTGCGAGCGTCTCGGGTGTGTCGTCGTCGAGCACCGGTACGGTCTCCTGCAAGATGATGGGACCGTGGTCGTACTCCTCGTCGACGAAGTGGACGGTCGCGCCGGAGACCTTGGCGCCCGAAGCGATCACGGCCTCGTGCACCCGGTGGCCGTAGAAGCCCTTGCCGCAGAAGGCGGGGATGAGCGCGGGGTGGGTGTTGATCGCACGCCCCTCGAAGCGCCCGCGCAGCTCCAGGGGAGAGAGGAAGCCGAGACACGCCACGAGGTCGATCTCGAAACGCGAAAGCTCTGCGTGGACCGCGTCGTTGAACGAGCGCACGTCGCCGAATGCTTTGCGCGCGACCACGAGCGCCGGGATGCCTCGCCGGCGGGCGCGGGCGAGCCCGCCGGCCTCGGGTTTGGACGAAAGCACGGCGACCACGCGGGCAGGAACGGATCCCTCGTCGATGCGCTCGCACAGATTTTCGAGGCTGGTGCCCTCGCCCGAGAGCAACACCGCGATGCGCACGGGTGCGCAGCCCGCGCTCTCGCCGGTCCCCGTCATTCCCCGAACAGGCTCGCGTGGATGCGCCGGGTCGCAGGCGACTGGTTCAGCGTATAGAAGTGGAGGCCGGGTGCGTCGCGGTCCAGGAGCTCGCGACACTGCGCAGTGGCCCAGGCCACGCCGACCTCGAGCGTCCGGACCGGATCATCCTCTGCGAGCTCGAGTCTCGCCGCCAGTTCGGGCGGGATGCGCGCGCCCGAGAGGGCGGTGATCCGGACGATGTTCTGTCGGCTGACCACAGGCATGATTCCCGGGACGATCGGAACGGTGATTCCGGCGGCGCGCGCCCGAGCGACGAAGGTGAAGTAGTCGGCGTTGTCGAAGAAGAGCTGGGTGATGAGGAAGTCCACCCCCGCTCTGACCTTTCGGACGAGATGCGCCAGGTCGGCCTCGGCGCTCGGGGCGCGCGGATGCGTTTCGGGATAGCACGCGCCGCCCACGCAGAAGTTCCAGCGCGTGTGGGCGAAGCTCACGAGCTCGCAGGCGTAGGTGAACCCGCCCGGCGTGGGCCGGTAGCCGGGCTGATCGCGCGGGGGGTCGCCTCCCAGAGCGAGCAGGTTCTCGATCCCTGCGCCTTCGAGCCGGTCGAGAATCTCGCCGAGCTCCTGCGGCGTCGAGCCGACACAGGTCAGATGGGCCATCGCCGTGATGCCGATCTCCTGCTGGATGCGGGCCACGAGCTCCACCGTGGCTCGCCGCGTCGAGCCTCCGGCCCCCCAGGTCACCGACACGAAGCCCGGGTCGAGGTGCTTGAGTTCTCCGATGGTGCGGTAGAGCGAGCGGAAACCCGCCTCGGTCTTCGGCGGGAAGAACTCGAAGGACACCACAGGGCGGCCCCGGCCGAAGGCTTCCGCAATGCGCATCCATCGAGTCTACCATTGACCGTGCCCGCCAGCGCCGCGAGACTGCGCCGTCCGGAGGCCCGCATGACCGTCCTCGTGTCCGGCTCGCTCGCGATCGATCACATCATGGTCTTCCCCGACCGCTTCAAGCACCACATCCTGCCCGACCGGATCCACATCCTGAACGTGGCCTTCCACGTACCGACGCTGCGCAAGAGCTGGGGAGGGACCGCAGGCAACATCGCCTACCACCTGCGTCTGTTGGGCTGCGATCCGCTGATACTCGCGACTGCGGGAAGTGACTTCGCGGCGTACGCGGAATGGCTGGATCGCCACGAAATCCGACGCGACGGCATCCGGCTCGTCGCAGACGAGTTCACCGCGCAATGCTTCATCACCACCGATCTCGACGACAACCAAATCATCGCGTTCCACGCGGGCGCTATGGACCGCGCCCACGAGGCGCGCGTCGAGGACGTGAAGGAGCCGGTCTCCGTCGCGGTCGTGTCCTCGAACGCGAAGCGAGCCATGCTCGAGCATGCGCGCGCGCTCAAAGAGCGGCGCGTTCGGACCATGATCGACCCGAGCCACCAGCTTCCGGTCTTCGAGCGCAGCGAACTCGTCGAGTTGATCGATGGAGCCGACGTCTACGTCGCAAACGACTATGAGTGGGCCCTCACCTGCGAGCGCGCGGGGGAGTCCGAGGAAGAGCTGGCGAGGCGCGTGGGCGCGGTCGTCGTGACCCGAGGTGGGGAGGGCTCCACCATTCGGACGCGCGACGCGCGCATCGAGATCTCCCCGGTCGCCGCCGAGAAGGTGGTGGATCCCACCGGCTGCGGCGACGCCTACCGGGCGGGGCTCTTGTACGGAATGCTCCACGGCCTCCCTTGGGAGACGGGCGGCCGCCTCGGCAGTCTGCTCGGCGCCCTCAATATCGCAGTGCAGGGGCCACAGAGCGTGAACCTCGACCGGGCGACCCTGAGCGAGCGCTATCGCCGCGAGTTTGGCGACGCGCTCTAATGCCCCGATCCGCTCGGCCTCCTCGCAAGCTCGATTTTCTCTGGTTCCTGATGGCCGCGCTGCTTCCCCTGCCCTGGATCGTGGCATTCAACTTTCAGGGGCTCGGCCTCCTGCCCGAGATCAGCGCCACCCTCTCGGGCCTCGCGATCGTCGGGGCGGCGTTTCTCCTGTCCTGGACGACGGAGCTCGCCGAGCGCGACGTGCCCCAGGCGCTCGCGCTCCTGGTCCTCGCGCTGGCCTCCGTCCTGCCCGAGTACGCCGTCGATCTCCACTTCGCATGGAAGGCCGGCGTCGACCCGAGCTATGCGCCGTACGCGGCGGCCAACATGACCGGCGCCAATCGCCTGCTGATCGGCCTTGGCTGGCCGAGCGTCGCTCTCCTCGCGTGCTGGCGTACCCGCAAGGACTACCTCACGATCGATTCGAAGCAGCGCCTCGAGATGCGGTTCCTGCTGGTCGCGACGATCTACTCGTTCTTCATTCCCGTCGGCAGCCACATCACGCTTCTCGACGCGGCCATCCTGCTCGCGATCTTCTCCTCGTATGTGATCGGGGCCATGCGCAGCGAATCGCACGAGGTGGAGCTCGTGGGGCCTGCGGCCCTGATCGATCAGGCGTTCGGAGACCTCGGGCGGCGGATCTGGGCTCTCGTCCTGTTCTCCTTCTCGGCGTTCGTGATCTACATCTCCGCCGAACCCTTCGCCGACGGGCTTGTGCACGTGGGTCGAAACCATGGCATCGATGAATTCCTGCTAGTCCAGTGGCTCGCGCCGGTGGCTTCGGAGTCTCCAGAGTTCGTGATCGCTCTGCTCTTCGCGCTCAAGCGTCGCGGCTCGGTCGGCCTCGGGGCCCTCCTCTCGTCGAAGGTCAACCAGTGGACGCTCCTCGTGGGCGCGATCCCCATCGCGTACTGCATCTCCTCCTCCAGCTGGCACGGGCTCCCGCTCGACGCGCGTCAGACGGAAGAGCTGTGGCTCACCTCCGCGCAGTCCCTTCTCGCCCTGGTCCTCGTCGCGGACCTGCGGATGGGAAGAAGGGACGGCATCTTGCTTGCCGTGCTGTTTCTTGGGCAGCTGTGCTTCCCCAGCACGCGGGTGCGGCAGATCTTCATCGGAATCTATCTCGTCGCGGCGCTTGCCCTGCTCTTGAGGAGGGGGGCCACAGGCGGGCGGGCCTTCACGCAGCTCCTGCGGATGAGCTGAGCCATGGCGCGCGAGTGCTCCATCGTCGTCGTGGGAGCAGGAGTGGTGGGCCTTGCCGCAGCGGCGGCGCTCGCGCGCGCAGGACGGTTCGTCGTCGTGCTGGAGCGCAACGGCGGGATTGCACGGGAGATCACGAGCCGCAACTCGCAGGTCATCCACGCCGGGCTCTACTACCCGAAAGGCTCGCATAAGGCCGTACTCTGCGTGGCGGGCCGTGAGCTCCTCTACGAGCGCTGTGCGGCCCAGGCGATTCCCCACCGCCGCACGGGCAAGCTCGTCGTCGCCACAAACGAGCGCGAGGTGTCCTTCCTCGAGCGCTTGGCCGCCCAGGGAGTGGGCAACGGGGCACCCGGGCTCGAGCTCGTCGACGGAGCCGCGGTGCGGCGCCTAGAGCCGGCCGTCCGAGCCGTGGCGGCCCTGTATTCCCCAGCGTCGGGGATTGTGGACGCGCACGCCTTCGCGCTCTCCTTTGCCGCCGAGGCCGAGGCCCACGGCGCGACCATCGCGCTTGAGGCGGAGCTCGTGGGAGTGGAGCCGGCGGGAGGCGGCTACAAGCTCGGGGTGAGACGCCGCGGGGGCGAGCTCGAGACGCTCCGCTGCGATGGGGTGGTGAACGCCGCGGGGCTCGGGGCCGAGCGCGTGGCGCAGCTCGCCGGCATCGACACACTCGCTCGCGGCTGGCGGATCCATCCCTGCAAGGGCGACTACTTTGCCCTCGCCCCGGGCGCGCCCCTGCGTTTCGAGCGGCTCGTCTACCCGGTGCCTGCGGGCGCCGGACTCGGAATCCACGCGACCCTCGATCTCGGCGGTCGGATTCGGTTCGGTCCGGATGCGGAGTACGTCGACAAGGAGGACTACCGGGTGGATGCTCGCAAGGCCGAGCGCTTTGCGGAAGCAGTGCGGCGATACGTTCCTTCGCTCGAGGCCGCCTGGCTCTCGCCCGACCAGGCGGGCGTGCGGCCGAAGCTCCAAGGGCCCGGGGAAGGTTTTCGCGAT
>DOUU01000053.1:0-575 GCA_003520425.1 Deltaproteobacteria bacterium | reverse complement strand
CCCGATGTGTTGTGGCGGTGGGCCTCGAGCGCGGCGTTCACCAGGCTCCGCGAAGTCTCGAGGGCGCGCTGCGTCTCCGGCGCGCGAGCGGCGCGGGCGGACACCCGGGCCACGGTGAGGGCAGGGTCGTCCACGCCCACGCCCCGCTCCGAGAGGCCATCGGTCGCGAGCACGACGGCGCGAAGCCCTGCGAGCGCCTCCGCGCCAAGCACGCACCGCTCGCGCAAGGCCGCCCGCGAGTCGTGGCCCCCTCCCAGGAAGAAGAGCCTTCCGCTCCGGGATCGCTCGCCCGCGAGATCGCGCGCCGAATCGCGTCGCACCTCGTAGAGGTGGCTGTCCCCGATCGAAGCAAAGAAGAGCAGGCCTTCGGCCGGCCGGACGAGGCCGATGGCGAGCGTGGTGCGCGAGAGCCGACGTCCGCCGGAGGCGGCGCCTTTCACGATGGCGGCTTCGCACGCGGCCAGTCCCGAGAGGGCCTCCTCCTCCCAGGCCCCGCGCAGCGGCCTCGGGCTTGAGGTCCAGGGCGGGGCCAGGGTCTGGAGCACGCACCCGAGAGCCGCCTCCGACGCGTCGGC
>DOUU01000479.1:7981-8392 GCA_003520425.1 Deltaproteobacteria bacterium | reverse complement strand
CGAGAAGATGGTGGAAGCCGCGGCAAAGCGCGGGCTCGATCCGGCGGTCTTCACCGCGGCCATCTCCGAGAGCTTCCAGCGCATTTGGGCCGAGCTTGGCATCGCGCCGAGCCGCTTCGTGCGCACGACCGAGCCCGCCCACAAGCGGAACGTGCAGGAGATCCTCCAGCGCGTGTACGACGCCGGGTGGATCGAGCTGCGNNGAATACGAGGGTCTCTACTGCGTCGGCTGCGAACGGTTCTTGACCGAACGTGACCTCGTGAACGGACTGTGCCCGGACCACGAGCGCGCCCCGGAGCCGCGCCGGGAGGTCAACTATTTCTTCCTCATGAGCCGCGAGTTTGGCTGGCTGCGCAGCCGCTTGGAGAGCCAACCAGACTTTCTCAGGCCCGAGCGCTACCGGAACGAGG
>DOUU01000479.1:0-7962 GCA_003520425.1 Deltaproteobacteria bacterium | reverse complement strand
TGATCGCGATCACGTCTGCTACGTGTGGTTCGATGCGCTGATCTCCTACTTGACGGGTGCGGGCTACCCTGACGATCCGAAGTTCCCGGAACGCTGGGCCAGCGCGGAGCACCTCATCGGAAAGGACATCCTGAAACCCCACGCCGTCTTCTGGCCGATCATGCTGAGAGCGATCGGCCTCGAGCCGCCGCGGCAGATCCATGTGCACGGTTTCTGGAACGTCGATGACCGCAAGGTCTCGAAGAGCCTCGGCAACATGATCTCTCCCGTCGCGATGAAGGCGAAGTACGGATTCGAATCGTTCCGTCACTACCTGCTGCGCGAGATGAGCTTTGGCCTGGACGCAAACTTCAGCGAGGCCGCGCTGGTCGAGCGGGTGAACGCGGACCTTGCCAACAATCTCGGGAACCTCGTGAGCCGGACGCTGAATCTCGTGGACCGATTCTGCGGCGGTTCGATCCCTGCGGCGGGCCCCCTCGCACCGGAGGCGCTGTCTGCGGCGCGGCGCGAACTGCGTGAAGCCGCGGGCAGAGCGGCGCAGACCGTGGACGCCCACGTCCGCGCCGTCGAGCCGCACCGCGCACTCGAGGCGATCTTCGGGCTCGTCTCCCTCGTGAACCGCTTCGTCGACCTTGCGGAGCCGTGGAGGGCGGCAAAGGACCCCGCCCGCGCGAGTTCCGTCGGCCCGGTTCTCGCCGTCTCGTGCGAGGCGCTGCGCGTGATTGGGCTCCTCCTCGCCGCCTTCCTGCCGGAGGCCGCGCAAAAGATCGTCGAGCGGCTCGGCGTGCCCGATGCGATTCGCGCGGCGCAGCTCCCGAAGGACGCAAGCAGGTGGGGCGCGCTTCCCGTCGGGGCCGCGGTGCACAAGGGCGACGCCCTCTTCCCTCGCCTTGAGCCCCCCGCTGAGGCGGGCGGAGCACCCGTGTGAGCGAGGGCGCGGAGAGCCGGGCCCGCGACGAGAAGGCGGAGCCGGAGAGCGGCGCAGGCTGCGGGGGTTGGATCGACTCCCACGCCCACGTGACGGCGCACGAGTTCGATGCGGACCGCGCAGCGATGCTCGAGCGTGCATGGGCCGCCGGCGTCGAGGCCATCATCGCGATCGGCGCGGGCTATGGCCTCGAGCACAACGCCGAGGCGCCAACCCTTGCCGCAACGAATCCGCGCGTGGTCGCGACCGTCGGGGTGCACCCTCACGACGCTTCGCAGTGGGATGAACAGGCACGCGCGCGGATGCGCGTGTGGCTCGAGCTCCCCCGCGTCGTGGCGGTGGGAGAGTGCGGCCTTGACTACCACTACATGCGGGCGCCACGCGAGGTGCAGCGCCGCGCCTTCGCCGAGCAGGTCTCGCTGGCACGCGCAAAGGGATTTCCGGTCTCGATTCACGTGCGGGGCGACGACCCGGTCGCCTACGACGACCTGCTGGAGATCTGGCAAAGCGAGGGGCGAGGCGAGGTCGAGGGCGTGCTGCACTGCTACACGGGAACGCTCGAGTTTGCACGCCGTGCGATTGCCCAGGAGCTCTTGGTCTCATTCTCGGGGATTCTTACCTTCAAGCGTGACCGCGGCTTGCGTGAGGTCGCGGCGAAGCTCCCGCTCTCCGTTCTCCTCGTGGAGACCGACGCGCCCCTGCTGGCACCCGAAGGGCTCCGCGGCCGGCGCAATGAGCCGTGCCACGTCGGCCGGGTGGGCGAGGTGCTGGCTGCGGTAAAGGGCGTGGCCGTCGGCGAGGTTGCCGCCGCCACCGCTGCGAACGCGCGGCGGCTCTTCCGCCTCGCCGAGCGGGCGGCGACTTGAACGATCCCTCCCACGAGACGGCGCTGATCCTCGAGTTCGCGCTCCGGCTCGCGCGTGCCGCGGGCGCGCTCCAGCGCAGCCGCTACGAGACCGCCCTCACCGTCGGCACCAAGAGCGCCCCGGTCGATCTCGTGACCGAGGTGGACCGCGCATGCGAGCGCCTGATCGTGGATGAACTCGCGGTCGCCCGGCCGGAGGACGCCGTCGTGGCCGAAGAGGGAAGCGGNNATGGATCGTGGATCCGCTCGACGGGACCGTGAACTACGCACACGGCTACCCACGCTTCTGTGTCTCCATCGGGGTCGAGTGGCGCGGGGTTCGCAGCGTGGGCGTGGTCCACGATCCTCTTTTGAACGAGACATTTCATGCCACACGCGGCGGCGGAGCTTTCTTGAATGGCAAGCCGATCCGGGTTTCGGAGGAAGGTGAGCTTGGTCGGGGGCTCTTTGCCACTGGCTTTGCGTATGACGTCCATCGTAGCCAGGACGACAATCTCGCGAACTGGGCAGCCTTCGTGAAGTCCGCGCAGGCGGTGCGCAGAGACGGCAGCGCGGCTCTGGATCTCTGTTACGTCGCGTGCGGCCGCTTCGAGGGCTACTGGGAGCAAAAGCTCCACGCCTGGGACGTGGCGGCGGGTCAGCTCCTCGTGGAGGAGGCCGGCGGGCGCTGCAGCGACTTCCATGGAGGCCCCGTTCCGCCGGGCGGTGACCCCATCGTTGCGAGCAACGGCCGCGTCCATGAACAGATGCTCGCGCTGCTGCGCTCGGCACGTCGCTCGCTCGGCCGCGACCTGTGAATTCCATGAACCTGGTTCACTCAGGGCCCTCTGGAAAAAATGGGGTTGCCAGACCAACCCAATTTCGAGAGGGAGCACCCGAGTGAGGCTTCATCCCAACGCGCGGAGCTGTCCGCACACCCGTCGGGTTTTCGTGGAGCGAATCTTGCGAGAGGGACAAAGGCGACTCGAAGGGTACGAGCCTCCACCCGGAGTCACAACCAACCCCATGGCTTCCCTGCCCAGGGAAGAAGATTGCCCGCCCCTCCCGGAGGAAGGCACGCGCCGCTCGCTGGACGAAAGGGCTCATGTCCTTCTCCTCACCGGCCGACCCGGCGTCGGCAAGACGACGCTCGTGCGCCGCGTCGCCGCGGCGCTCCGCGAGCAACGCCTCGGCGGCTTTGCGAAGAGGTGCGGGAGCGCGGCGAACGCGTCGGCTTTGAAATCGCGCCCCACGGCGGGCGAGCGCGGCTCATGGCCCACGTCGATCTCGAGGGTCCTCCGCGGGTGGGGCGCTACGGCGTGGACGTCGCCGCCATCGACGCGGTGGCGGAGGAGGCGCTGGCTGTCGATCCCGAGGTCTCCGTCTACCTCGTCGATGAGATTGGCAAGATGGAGTGCCTTTCGCCGCGCTTCGTCTCGCGCATGCGCGCGCTCCTCGACTCGGAGCGTCCTCTGATCGCGAGCGTGGCGCTGCGGGGTGGCGGCTTCATCGAGGAGGCGAAGGCGAGGGACGACATCGTGCTGTGGGAGATCTCTCCGCGGAACCGCGATGCGCTGGTGCAGAGCGTCCTCGCATGGCTCGAAAAGGCTGACGAGAACCTCGCCGCGTGGCTTCGCGCGGGGGCTCCGAAAATCCCGGAGGAGCCCCTACGCGGGGCCGTCGACGAGAGGGAGCCCGTAGCGGCGCGCGACGGCCACGGCAGCGTTCCACTCCTCCGCCGTGATCCACCGGTCGAGGGGCGGGCAGTCGTCGGCCCGGTAGCAAGGGCGGTACTGGGCCATGAGGTTCACGTGGGTGCGGGGAGAGATCTCGTGAGCCAGGAACGCGAAGACGCGCTCGGTGTTGGCAAGGTTGCCCGGCAGCACGAGGTGCCGCACCAGCAGGCCGCGCCGCGCCACGCCGTCCTCGTCCACGACGAGATCCCCGACCTGACGGTGCATCTCACGCACCGCGACCTGGTTCACCTCGACGTAGCCGCGCACGTGCGAGTAGCGGTGCGCGACCTCCGAGTCCCCGTACTTCATGTCGGGCATGTAGATGTCGACGACGCCGTCCAGGAGGGCGAGCGCCTCCGGGCCATCGAAGCCGCCGGTATTGTAGACGACGGGGATGCGCAGGCCCCGCTCCGCGGCAAGCCCCAGCGCCTCGAGGATCTGGGCGACGACGTGGCTTGGTGTCACAAGGTTCACGTTGTGGCAGCCAGCCGCCTGCAGCGCCAGCATGATGCCGGCGAGCTCCCCGGCGTCGACCTCGCGGCCGAGTCCCTTCTGGCTGATTTCCCAGTTCTGGCAAAAGACGCAGCGGAGGTTGCACCAGGCGAAGAAGATCGTGCCCGAGCCGGACCAGCCGCGCAGGCAGTCCTCTTCCCCAAAGTGAGGGAAGAAGCTGCTCACGCGGGCATAACGGCCCGTCTTGCACACCGCAAATTCGTTTTGCAGGCGATTGACGTGGCACTCCCGGGGGCACAGCGCGCAATCGGCGAGCGAGGCGAGCGCTCGCTCCACACGCCGCGCCAGTTCGCCCGATTCGTACAGTCGCAGGTAGGCAGGCTCGAATTTGCTCCGGCTGGACGCCAAGATGCCTCCGTTTCCGTCACCTCTTACTCTTACCCTATGAGGTTGCCCCGGAAGAGTCAATGCGGCGGCTCCAATCGCCCGCGGTTGAGGGGTTAGTGCGAAGCAGGTTCAGCGCTAAGGCTTCGTCTTGCGGAAGACAGCGCAGTAAAACTGATGTTCCTCATTCCGGCCGGGCCAATCGTTCTGGACCGTCTCGACCTCGAATCCGGCAGCGACGAGTTCCGTCACAAGGATTTTTTGCGGAATGCCATGTCCGCCCCGGTTTTTTGGGACGCCCTTCGGAACCGATGTTCCCTCGGCCGGATCCTCATCGATCACGGCCAGGCGTCCTCCGGGTTTGAGTGAGCGGAAAAGGCTTGCGTCAATTTGGGCTGGCTTCGTGAGGTGGTGATAGACGAGGCGCATGAATATGGAGTCGCAGCACGCAGGCGGGAGGTTGGTGTCGGTAATTCCCGCTTTGACCGCAGTGATGTTCTTAGTCGTCGCCGCCAGTTCTTCCAGGTGGGCCAGAGCCGTCGAATCGAGTTCCGTGGTGTACACCTTGCCCGATGGCCCGACACGCTGCGCGGCCAAGACGGTCAACTGGCCGTTACCGGCGCCGATTTCCGCCACCGCGTCACCGGGATGCCAATTCAAGAGGGTGGCCAGGCGGCCGGCTTCTTCTTGCCAATGCCCTTGTCCGAGGCAAGGCGCGGCGACGAACAGGCAGAGCGCGAGCGCGAGAATGAAGGTGCGCCGATGCATATGTCCAAGCGCGTCTGCGGAATACTATCGGCGCAAGAAAGGAAATTCAAACCAGCCCACTCGCGGCGCGTGCCCGGTATACTTTCTGCCTTCGACGGAGGGAGTAGAATGAGTAGAGAAGTTACAGTCCGGCCGGCTGGTCCCCGAACTGCAATGAGCGCGCGCCGGCGCTCTTACAAGCGTTGGTCCGGCCGCCTGCTCACGATCACGCTCATCGCGCTGGCACTGGCCGGAGTTTCGCAGAGTTCACGATTCGCAGGACGCGCCGCCACCCTGCGCCCTGAATCTCGCGCAGGCTGGCAGCCCGCCGAATTCAGGAGGTCTCCCATGACGCTTCAATTGACCACCGCCGCGTTTCCGGCCGGCGGCACGATTCCGAAGAAATTTACGTGCGACGGGCCGGACGTCTCCCCCGCTCTCTCCTGGACCGACCCGCCGGCGGGAACGCAGAGCTTCGCGTTGATTGTGGACGATCCGGACGCTCCGGGACGCNNCTGCCCGACGGCTCGCGCCAGGGCGTCAATGATTTCCGCAAGGTCGGCTATAACGGCCCCTGCCCGCCCCACGGACCGGCGCACCGGTATTTCTTCAAGCTCTACGCCCTGGATTTGAAACTGGATCTCAAACCGGGGGCTACAAAGGCGGACGTGGAGCGCGCCATGAAGAACCACGTCGTGGCCCAGGCCGAACTCCTCGGCAAGTTCAGCCATTGAAGGCGCCCGACTTTGCGCGCTGTGAGCGGCGCGAATTGTAGGCGCACGATCCGCCCGGCCACGGCGAGCAGGCGCGGCGGATGCCCTTACGTGCAAGGCCCGCCACGCACTTCTCTGAATTTGTCTCCGCGTGAGCAACTGGAGAGAAGAGCAGGCTAGCTCTGGCCAGGTTTGGCGCCGTAGACGAGCAGAGCGCCTTCCGCGCGGAAGGCGGCGAGCTGAGCGGCGTCGCGGAACCACCGCCCGGTGTATTCGGCCGGCCCTGGCGTGGGGTCAGAAATCCGCGCGTGCTCGACTCCCGCAAACCCCGCCTGGCGAAACATCTGTGCCCATTCCTCGGCGGCCAGCAGATGCGTGGGCACGGTGAGCAGCTCGCCCCACTGATGGCAATGCGGGTTGTCGCGGTAATAGTTGATCAGAATCCAGGCGCTGCCGCCGGGCCGCAGCACGCGAAAAATCTCCCGCAACCCGGCCGCGGGATCGGGCCAGTAGTAGGCAGATTCCACGGAGACGACTTTGGTGAAGAATTCGCTCTCCCACGGAATTTCATCCACCGAACCCGGCACAGCCATCACCTGCGGCAATTCCGCGCAGTTGCGGCGGGCATGGCGCACCATTTCGTCCGATACATCCATGCCCACCACGCGGCCCTCGGTGACTCTTTCGGCGAGCAGCCGCAGCAGCCAGCCGGCACCGCAGCCCGCGTCGAGGACGCTGTCCCCGGGCGCGAGTTGCATGCGGTCGAGGACCGGCAGAGTGATGGGGAGATGGTCATCCTTCATTCCCTCGCCGCGCCCGGCCTCGGCCCAGCGGTTGAACTCCTCGCGCAGATTCTGGTTCTCGGTCGTCTGTGCCATGGGAGATTCGCGGGCCGGTATGCGGAGGCGCCGGCCCGCAACCGATTCCATTCTAATCCGGCTGGCCGCGATTAAAACTTCTGCTCGTCGGCCGACGGGCCGTAGGTGGCGGGTACGGGAACATTGTTCAGCCGCAGATACACGCCCAGTTGCGCCCGGTGATGAATGCTATGGCTCAGGACGAAAGCGCGCACCACGGCGATGCGCGGCATGCTGAACATCGTCTGCCCATTCGCCTGGAGCGTCCATGGCTTCATCCATTGTGCGTCGTCGGTGGCCGCGGCCAGCGCGGCCCGGCCCGCAGCCACGCTCTTGTCGAACATGGCCAGCAGCTCCTGCCGGTTCTTGCCCTTGGGCAGCTCCATCGATTTTCCGCCCGGCGCGACGTCGAGCACGTCCTGGCTGAAGGTATTTACCAGCCAGCCGGGCATGTGCGTGAGGTGCGAGGCCAGATCGCCCATCTTCATGGATTTAGGATGTGGCGCCCAATCGAACTTGTCTTCGGGCACGCGTTCGAGAAATTTGCGGGTGGTGGCCATTTCGCGGTCGAACTCGGGCAGAAAGGACTGATTGATCGGCATAGAAGGTCTCCTTTGGGGTAGCGGGCGGATATTTTCGCTTTCTCTTCGCCCTGTGTCAAGGGTGCCGCGCCAGGGATCGTGACTCCGGTTAGATTCCAGGCAGGGAATTCGGTTTCCGGTGCCGCGTGGCCGTGCGGGCCGCTATTTGTCAACTTTGGCGAGCAATTCGACGAACTTCTGCTCCCGCTGCGCTTGCGTCAACCCGTCGTTGGCTTCGGCCACCTGGGTGAGGTTCATCGAGCAGAACTTGGGGCCGCACATGGAGCAGAANNCGCACGATCGGGGCAAGGGCCAGGAGGCTGCGAGGGATAAGCTTTCTGCCGACTGGATCCACCAATAGACCAAGTCCCTCCAGTGCCGTAGCTCCGAGAACGGCCGTCTCGCCGGCCTCACCGAAGGCAACCTCGACGGGGGCCCTTCTTCCGTCAACAGTCATCAGGACTGCCGTTACGTCCCGCTCCAGCACCCGTCCGTCCGCTACTGAAAACGGCAGCCGCGAATACGCCGTTACACCCAGTCGTACAAGCACATCTCGCGGAATCCAGGACAGCGTGGCGCCAGTGTCGACTAGAAGCGAGAGTTCAGCAATTTGTCCCGGCGTAGCCAGGTTTGCGATTTTCACCGTTACTTCGAACATTCCCACGGCGACAGCCTCTATTTTTCCACCTTGGCGAGCAGCTCGACGAACTTCTGCTCCC
>DOUU01000028.1 GCA_003520425.1 Deltaproteobacteria bacterium | reverse complement strand
CGACCTTCTTGCCCAGGTACTCCGGCGTTCTCCCGACCATCTGGCCTACTACGAATACGCCGATGACGAGGAAGAGGAGGAGGTTGATCATGCCGACGCCCTTGCCACCGAAGACACAGTTGATCCACATGCCGAAGAAAGGCGAGATGGCGGCGATCGGGTTCAGGCTGTCATGGGCACCAATCACCGCGCCACAGGTCACAGCCGTTGTCATGGCGGCGAAGGTCGACATCGCCGACGTCCCGAACCGAAGTTCCGTGCTCTCGAGGTTTCCAAGGTGCTGGTCGACCGGCAGGCCTGCGACCGCCGGGACTGTCACCGTGCGCTTTCCGCCCTCTGCACTCGCGCTCAAGAGTTCATAGGTCCGGCTCGTGGCGTGTGCGGTTAGGCCCGGATTCGGTTTCATGGTGTTGAAGTAGATGGCCCAGCCGACCATTCCCACCATCATGGTCATCATGACCGCGTAGATCACCACGGCATGGCGCTTTCGCTTCAGCATGCGCCCAAACATGAGGACCAGGGAGAACGGAAAGAGCGTCATCCCCACGGATTCCAGGTAGTTGCTCCAGGCGCTCGGATTCTCGAACGGGTGGGCACCGTTCGCGCCGTAGAATCCACCCCCGTTTGTTCCGAGTTGCTTAATGGGAATGATGGCCGCAAGCGGGCCCACCACAATCGTCTGCTGCTTGGCCTGGCCATCATCCGTCTTTCCCATCGCGCCGGGCTCGAGCGTGTCGACGTGGTACGAGCTCTGGAAGGTCATCGGGACGCCGTCTTGCAGGTACAGCACGCCCATGAGGAGGCTCACGGGAAGGAACATGTAGATCACGACTCGCCACATATCGACGAAGAAGTTCCCCACATGGGAATCACTGCGAAGGGCCCGGATGATCGCGGTCAGCGAGCAGAATCCGACCGACGCGGAAAGGAACATCATCGTCAAGACGAAGAAGGTCTGATTGAAATTCGAAAGGTGCACATCCCCGGAAATGTGCTGGAGGTCGGTGTTCGTCATGAACGACACCGTCGTATGGAAAATCGTCGTCGGTGCCAGCATCCCCTTGCCATCGCCGTTCATGGGAAGAAGCGGCTGGAGTGCCAGAAGAGCGAACCCGAAGACGAAGAGGACGAGATTCGAAATCAGGATGGAGGCCGTGTATTGCTTCCAGTTCTGATGACCGCTGTCCAGGCGCCGCTCAAACCAGCGGAGAAAGGCCGGCGCCTTGTACTTGCCCTCCATGATCCACGCCAGATAGCGGCTCAGCGGAATCGAAAGGACGACACTCGTTAATAGGATCGAAATCGGAAGAAGCCACATGGACCAAGGTCCTCCATCGCCCGACGNNGTTCGGAGCTAGAACCACTCCGGCCGAACAAGCGCCGTAAAGAGGTAGACAAAGAGGAATGCACTAATCGCAGCAGTCAAATAAATCATGGTGATCCTCTTAGATGTTCTCGCAGGCAATCAAGAACTTGTAGACCACGAACATGAGAACGAGCCCTAAAGAGAACATCGCCGGTATCCAGATTGTGAGATCCACTTCTCTCCTCCCATTCGAGCCCAGTCCGATCTCTCGCCAGCTCGGACGGTCCGCACTCAGTCGGTCTCGCCATCTACCACCAAGCAAGGGGCCGACTGCACTTCGTCACGATTGCAGCAATCGTGCCTTCCGGGGGTCCGTGCAAAGATCGGCTCAAGCTTGCCGACGAGGACTCGCCGCATTTCGCTTTGGAGCAACGGCCGGGTTGCAAACCGAAACAAGCGCACTGGCCCTGGTGGGAGTGCGATCAGAGCCAGATCCTGAGAATTTTGGAGCATGAGTTCGGGGGTTCGATCCCGCCGCGCGTCCGCCTCGGTCTTTGCGAGTTCTCAGGCGAGACCGTCGGGTCTTAGAGATATCCAGTGAAAAAAATGCCTCGCCGCCTGGGCGAGAGGAGAGAGAACGAGATGGCCACCGCTTCTCGGCAGTTTCTCAACGCGAGAGGAGGCCCGCCTGATGGCAGGCGGACCTCCTCGCCCCTCGTCTGAACGGGTTCCCTATCCGAGCTGTCGAGGTTCGCGCCGTCCGGTCGCAATCCGCACAACCTCATCCAGCGGCACCACGATGAGCCAATCCTCACTGTTCATCGGTGCGCTCGCCGCTCCGAGGATGCCCTTGATGGCGTCTTCCACGTAATCGTCCGGGACGAGAACCTCGAGCTTTACCCGTTCGAGACCCACCGTGTAGTGCGCTCCCCGGTAGGAACCCACGGGTCCACTCTTTGTGTCGAAGCTCGACACGTCACTCATCATAAAGGAGTGCACTCTCGCTTTCTTCAGCGCCTCGGTGACATCGTCAATGCTTGCCGGGCGAAGAATCGCTTCGATCTTCCACATTGTGGTCCCTTCTCCTTTTGTGCGACGCCGCGCGTCGCCACGAGCCTCGACGCCAGCGGGTCGGTTGCGATTCCATCGGGCAGCTCGTCGCGCAAGAACGACATAGACACAGACGATCATCAGGACGGCGAGAACAAGGACAAAATCGCCAAGGACGCCCCTCACTACTCGCCCCTCGCTGCTCGCGACGCCTGTCCGCAGCTGCATGAAGCATCAACCGTGCCAGAGTCTGCTCCCGGTGGTGGCTCGCGCGAGAGGAGCGCTCGGCGCGAGGGATCTCGCCGTGGCGATGATCTACGTGCGGGCCCAGGCGAAGCGGCGCCCGGTTGGAAAGAGGCCTCCGCCTTCTCTGGCCAAGCCGAGCCGCGGCGCAAGGTCCCCCGGCTTGCAATCTGAAACAAATGGCCGCCTTCGCTGCAAATTGCAGGGCACAAAGCGGAATGGAGACGTCCTTGCGGCTCGGCGCGCGCTGGCACGAAAAGTGCTCGCTTCGTACGGTCGGACTCGGCCACACTTCACCAAACGCGATAACTTCGGACCTGACATCCCCGAAGACGCGACGGAAGGCCAGAATCCACGATGCTCCAGCGTTGCCCACCTTCTGCCGAGTTTCTTTTCAAGGGCTCCGGGCTCGCCCTTCCCGCGCGCCCGCGTGGCCGTCTCGGGAGTGAACGGGAATGAGCCGCCCCCGTGCCGAGGACTTCCTCGAACTCGTCGAACGCCTGCGGCGCGGCCGTCTCAAGGTCTACATCGGCTTTGCCGCTGGCGTCGGGAAGACCTATCGCATGCTCGAAGAAGCCCACGCGCTCACCAAGCGGGGAGTCGACGTCGTCGTGGGCTTTGTTGAGACCCATGGACGGGTGGACACGGCTGCGCTGGTTCACGGCCTGGAGGTGGTTCCCCGCCGCACCCTTGAATACCGGGGTCTTCGCGTCGAGGAGATGGACCTCGACGCCGTCGTCGCGCGCCGGCCCGAAATCGCGATCGTCGATGAAGTCGCCCACACCAACGTTCCCGGCTCGCGCTATGCCAAGCGCTACGAAGACGTAAACGCTCTCCTCGACGCGGGCATCAACGTCATCGGTGCCTTCAACATCCAGCATCTCGAAAGCCTGAACGAC
>DOUU01000179.1 GCA_003520425.1 Deltaproteobacteria bacterium | reverse complement strand
CCGCGGCAGGCCCGGCGGCCAGTGCCACGATGCCAAGCACGAGAGCGCACGTCGCCAGACGGTACCGAAGCGTGGGTGTTTGAATTCTCATTGCAAACCTCCCGGCCTCCGAGGAGGCCTCTATTGAATGGCTCGATCGACTCTGGCTCCGTTCAGGGGCGGCGGCGGGCTAGGGAGAGCAGAGCGACGTTCCCCATCCCGAGCAGCGCCACAGGCGTCGGCTCCTTTGAAGAGAAGGAAGGGGCCTGACCCACCATCGCGGCTTGCGAAGAAGAGCGCTCGCAATGAGAGGTCGATCGCAGCTGAGGGACCGCGCGAAGACGCTCTTCCCTTCCCGTAGGTATCGTCCTACGCCTCCGTAACGGGCGTCAACGCGAATCGACGTCGGCGGTGCGAAGCTTCAGTGAGCCTGGAAGCGGGCTGTGCGAACGAGCGGCGACGCGGCGGCCTCGCGTCCCGCTCCTAGCTCTAGGCCCGGTGCCCCCCGCTGGCGGGCATCGTGGCGGGGTTCGGGGCGCGTGGTGCTCTGCGCGGGAGCCGGCCGGGGCGAACTCGGGCTCGCCTCATCGCGCCGGGCTTTTGGCCACTTCACGCGCGGTAGGGACGTGGTTCGCGGGGTCTGGTGGGGTAGACGGGGTGTGCGCCTAGTCGGTGGGGCTTGGGCAGTGAGCCGCGAGGGCTCTCCTGGAGCGTCCCCGGCGCGAATGCTTCGTGCCTCCGACTTCTTTCAGGCCGCCCAGGTCCAAGACGGCCGCCCGTAGTCTCCCATCCTACGAATCGTCCCCCCCGCTACCTGTCTAGCGAGAGGTCCGGCCGGCTGCTGGACCTCTCGCTAGACCTCAATCCTCAAAGCTTCTACTGCCTCCCCGGCACAGCCGGGCGGCCTCCCTTGGTTGCTAGCTGCCGGCGTTCGCGAGTGTGAGTTCCACGCGACGGTTCTGCGCCTTGCCCGCCGGCGTATCGTTGGAGGCGACCGGATTGGCCTCGCCGAAGCCCTGAGCCGAGACGAGGTTCGGGTTGACGCCGTGCGAGATCATGTACTGCATCACGTTGTCAGCCCGCCTCTGCGACAGGATGAGGTTGGACGTGACCCCCTCTTTCATCAGCTGGGGGCCGATCGGTGTGTTGTCCGTGTAGCCGTTCACGTTGATCTTCGTCGTCTGATGCGGCGCCAAGATCGCCGCGATCTTGGCGATAGTCTCCTTCGCGTCGGTCGACATCTCCCAGCCGCCCGATGGGAACAATAGTTCGCTGTTGACCGAAACCTTGATGGCGTCTTGCAGCCGCGAAATCTGCATCTTCTGGGCCCCGACCTCGGCGCTCATGGACTGGTTGAGCTGCTGATACTCCTGCTCCAGGTCGTTATATTTCTGCTGCGACACACAGCCGGCCAAGGATGCGAGGCCGAGCGCCAACACCAATGCTTGTGCTCTCATGTCGATTATTTCCTTGCGAATTGATACGGGTTGAGTCAGTGCCTGCGCGGGCACGCTCGCCGCGCCCCGGGCGAGCTGCCACGGTAGATGTTTTTCACGGGGCGGGTCAAGCTGAATCGACGATGCCCCCTGCCCTCACGGCCCTTCTCGCAGTTCTCCGCGGTGAGGCCCTCGCGCTTCGCTGCCAGTTCCTCGCGCTCACGCGGTGACGGATAGGCTTTAGGAGAGACAGCCTTCACGCTGTTGCCCTAAGCCCTCGTCGCGGCGCGCCTTCTACGCCGCGACCGACAGGATTCGCGCGCCTCCCGACCACGCTGTGCAGTGTCCCCGCACCGTGGCGGCGCCACGCAGCAAGCCCCCGCAATCACCGTGTCCCACCCTGCCCTGTCGCACCCTGGCGTGCGCCAGCACGTCGTGATGCGCCCAGGCGGGCATGTCGACATCCGAGTTGCGGCACAAGAATGCACGGGCCATCTACGGCGAGTTCAGATGAACGGAGATCGGAGGAACGATAGAAGCCGGAAGTCCGGCGTCCGCCGAGGAAACTTCATTGGCTGGGTAGTAGCCGGGGATTTGGACAAAGGAAGGCTGAGCAACAATGCACCCCTGGCCGCTGCGGGACACCTCCACGGCATGACACAGCCGAACCACGCAGTGGTTCGGCTGCTCCCGCCTCACGAAGGCGTACCGCCGCGGCGGGAGCTCGCGAAGTACACCGCGGCTTTTTTCAGGATGTCGCGCTCGTCTGTGACGCGGCATAACTCTCGGCGAAGACGTACATCCGGCATCCGCCGCACACCTGACAGGCGGCAGATCTGCGTACGCAGATTCGGTGACTGCCTGGGGCGTCGGCTGCATGCAGTATTCAGGCGTGATCGGGACCCGTTCGGCCGGGTAGAATGGCCGGGATCAGGAGGTGCTCCATGCCCGGGCCGCTCGCCGGAGTTCGCGTCGTCGATGTATCTCAGGTCCTTTCGGGGCCCTTTGCCTGCATGATCCTCGCCGATCAGGGCGCCGACGTGGTGAAGGTGGAGTCGCCGGGCCTCGGCGACCCGATGCGCATCGGCTTCTATCGGCGCGGCGGGCGCGCGAGCTTCTACGTGAACACGAACCGCGGCAAGCGCGGCATCGTGCTCGATCTCCAGCAGGACGCCGGCCGCGAGGCGCTCTTGCGGCTCATCGAGCGAGCCGACGTGTTCGTCCAGAACTGGCGGCCCGGTGCGGCCGAGCGGCTCGGCCTCGGCTGGGAAGCGCTCCACGCGCGCAATCCCGAGCTGATCTACGTCTCGATCAGCGGCTACGGCGACTCGGGCCCGTATCGCGACCGGCGCGTCTACGACCCGATCATCCAGGGCCTCACGGGTCACGTCGCGGTGCAGACGAATCCCGACGTGCCGATCCCGGATCTCGTGCGCAACGTCGTCGCCGACAAGGCCGCGGCGTGGACGGCCGCCCAGGCCGTCACCGCCGCGCTCTTCGCGCGCGGGCGCGGCGCGGGCGGGCAGCACGTCACGTTGCCGATGCTCGACGCCTCGCTCTACTTCTTCTGGCCCGACGGCATGATGAAGCACACCTGGGTCGGCGAGAGCGAGTTCCAGGGCCCCGCGCTCTACGACCTGTACCGGCTGTGGGAGACGGCGGACGGCCACATCATCTACTTCACCGCGACCGACCCCGAGTTCCACGGTCTCTACCGCGCGCTCGGCCATCCCGAGTGGGTGACCGATCCGCGCTTCGCGAGCGTGCCGGCGCGCGCAGTCCCCGAGAACCGTGAGGCGCTCGGCGCGCTGCTGTTCGAAGCGATCCGCGGCTGGAACACGCGCGAGCTGATTGAGCGCATGGTGGCGGAGCAGGTGCCGGTGGGCCCCGTCTGCACGATCGAGCAAATGCTCGAGGACCCACAGATCCGCCACAACGCGGCCTGGTTCGAGTCGGAGGACGCGGCGACGGGGCGCCGGCGCGAGGCGAGCCCGCCCGCGCGCTTCTCGGGCACGCCGCAGCAGGCGGGCGGCCTCGCGCCCGCGTACGGCGAGCACACCGAAGCGGTACTCGGTGAGCTAGGCTACGACGCCGCAGCGATCGCCCGCATGCGCAGCGAGGGCGTGATCCGCTGAGCGGCGGCGCGGCGGCATCCCCTCGCGACAGCGTGCGCCGTCCTGACGCTCGCCGTGAAAAGCCAGCTTGTTCCGCCCATCCCTCCCTCCGCTCGTCCCTCTCGGTCGGAGGATTCGGTTCGAGGGCAACTCTATCGCATCGCGACTCGTCGGCGTGCGAGGGCACCGCGAACTGCACCGGCGCGTACGCGGTCGCGCTGCTCCCGAACGAAGCTTCCCTTCTTCGTCTCGTCTCGACGATGCCCGCCGAGATCAGACGAGTTGCTTCATCACTTGCCGGCGAGGTGCTCCAGCAGAGGCGGGGCCATCCGATCGGTGGCGGCGGTGTCTTC
>DOUU01000222.1:211-5023 GCA_003520425.1 Deltaproteobacteria bacterium | reverse complement strand
GGCGAGAACGGCGAGTTCCACACGTTCGTCTTCGACGGTCCTCTGTTCCGCCGATCCGTGCCGGTCGAGCGCGGTGAGATCGTGCAGCGTGAAGCTTGGTGTTTCTGCGACCTGCTGCTGGCGGATTGCGCTGATGGGCCGCGCGACTGAGCGCGAGACCGGATGCGTCTGTGAGAGGACGGCGGGAGATCCCGATGCGGGAGGGCGCCGAGTCGGCGCGCCGGTCTAGCCGCAGGCGCGTCGTGCTGCATCGAGCGTCATCGGCTCCGAAGTCTGAGGACGCTTCCGATACGCGCGGCGATTTGGGTTGGATCGAGGACGGTCGCCCGCAGCAACGAAGCCGTGCTTAGCGACCGGTAGCGGCTGGAGCGAAGCGCCCCGATGCCTATCTCGCACCAGACCCTGGCAAGCAGGCGGCGGCTCTGGAGCGAGGATCCAGACGCCGCCGCGATGCGGTCGGTCAACGCGACCGCGGCCGCGAGGGTGGGGGCGCCGGCGAACAGGAAGTCGCGCGCCAACCAGGCCACGGCTTGGCGTGCCCGAGGNNGAGCCGATCGGGCCAGGGAAGGGACGACGCGTGGCGCAGATGTTCGATCGCCAGCGTCTCCACGTTGTCGATGATCGCATCTTTCTTGTGTAGCGGCATTGCGGGCCGCAGGGTCAGCCCTTGTTGGACAATCTGCCTGTAGTGCTGTACCAGGGCGCCCGTGGCGTACATTTTCATGTAGATGCCGGTGGATGACGCACGATAGATGCCGATCGGGTCCGCCGAGACAAACTTGAACCGATGCGTGGACGCCAACCGAATCCACAAATCCAGATCTTCAAGGGCCGGGAGTTCTTCGCGAAATCCTCCGACGTGTACGATGGCACTGCGGCGCGCCAACATCCTGCCGTACGAGCAACTCACCTTGAGCCGCAGCAGGTCCTCGAAGATGTCCCCCGAGGGATCTCGCTGCGGGCCCGGGGACGAGCGTCTGCCGTCCAACTCGTGAAGGAGGGTCCCGTAGACGATGTCGATCCCCGGTGATGCGATCAACCAGGGCAGTAGCGTGCGCATGCAGTGGGGGAACCACAAATCGTCGTCGTCGAGGAACGCGATGAACTGCCCCTGGCTGGCCGCGATCCCTGTATTCCTGGCGGCCGCTCCTCCTCGATTTGTTGGGTGCCGAATGTAGCGTACACTGGCGTAGGGGCGCACAACTTCCTGCGTTTTGTCTGTCGATGCGTCGTCCACGACAATCACTTCCAGGTCGAACAGTCGTCCGCGTTCTTCCTGATTGATCGCGGAGTCAATCGCGTTGCGGACCACTGAAGACCGGTTGTGCGTCGGAATGACGACGCTGATCGTGGGACGCTCAGCGTCTTGGTGCTGCGGCGCGGCGACCGCTACCGTGCTCCCGCGCGAGGGCACCGCGGATGCCCGCGGAGGCTTGGTCACTGGCGCTGGCACCTGACGGAGTCACGCTCGGACGCGTGGCCGGTCGACATGGTGGGGCTCGGCGCTCCTCGCGGGGCAGTCGGCCGGCGATCGGCGTGCGCACACCGGGAGGCATGANNGGCCTGGTCGAGGCGTGGCCGCGGGACCGCGCCGGGGCGCCACCGATGAGGCGGCGCTGGCGTGTTCCGAAGCTGCCGATGTCCGGCGCACATCGTTCGTGCGCAGCCCCGGCCTCGTTTGCGTCCGCACCCCACTCCGTTGATCATGACGGTCCTCGGTCCCATGATGCTTTCCTTCCCTCTAACACAGGAAAATAGCCGTCGATACCGCGTCAACAAGCCGTGTGAGGCTCGGGCATCTTCAATCACCGGCAGCTCGTGGACCTGCCGGAGCGCGCCGCTCGATGCGGCGAAAACCGTGCATGCCGCGGGTGCGTCTCAGAGGTCCACCGGCCGAGGGAATCTCGGAGCCATCCAGGCGCCCAGGGCCATTGAACGTCACCGCGCGGCAAATCGTGCCACCGCCCGTAACGCCGCCCTGAGACCTCGCATCCTGACGATCCTGGCGAATCGACGGAACAATATCGCTCGGTCGGGCGCACGGAGCCCCCGTCTCATGCCTCGCCACGTATACAGCCACTGCGCCGCGCCGAGACGCGGCGTTTCCCTCGAAAGGAATTGGCCGAGCGTGTAGAGCAGGAGAGCCTGTAGCTCGGGCCGGACCACTTTGAGGTACGGGCGCAACACCCTGATCTGATTCTCGGCGCGATCCGTGATGTTGAGGATGCTCTCGCCATGCGTGCGGTACCACCACAACGCTTCGGGGATGGTTTCCAGCTTCAGCCCGCTCAAGACGGCGCGCGCGAGGAACTCGTGGTCTTCCGCGACGAGTCCGTAGTCTTCCGCAAACCCACCGATGCGGTTGAACGCTTCACGCTTGACCAGCCCGTTGGTGTTGCCGAAGCCGCAATGGAACACGCCAAACGCAACGGCCGGCCCCAGCGCAGGGGCCCGGTTGAGCGGGAGACGGGTAGGGTCGGGAGGGTCGTCTCCCGCAAAGGTGTCGCTGAAGCAGGTCAGGATATCCGCTTCGGTTCGCTGGGCGACGGCGACGAATGTCGCGATTTCGTTGGGTTTGGCGTAGTTGTCGTCGTCCATGAACAGCAGGTACTCCCCGGTGCTGTGCTTCACCGCCGTATTTCGCGCCGCTCCCGGGAACCGGTTGTCCTGACGGACGATCCGCCATCTCCGCGAGGCGAATTCCCCTTCGAGCTCGTCGAGATAGCGGACCGCTTCGGGCTGCGTGCTCCCGTCGTCGACCAACACGACCTCAATGCGTGGGTAGTCCTGTTCGCGGACGGACTTCAGGGCCTGCGCCAGGTAGCGTGGACGGTTGTGGTGGGTCATGCAGACGCTCACCAGCGGTGCCGTGGTCACGGGCGGTGGCGTGACGCTCCCATCGTCGATCGCCTGGCCGAGCACCTCGTGCCAGCGGAGCCACGCGTCCTCGGTCGCCTCCGCGACGGCCGCCGGCCGCAACGACCGTGCTCCGTCCTCTAGCGTGTCTTCAAGGCGTTTCGCGAGCGCCGCCGGCCAGGGATCGAAGCAGTTCCTTGACCGCGCGTCGTCCGGAAGGTGCTCGGGCATGCCGTACACAGCCGGAACGAGCGTTGGTGCGCCAGCGGCGATGAGGGAAAGCACGCGGCACGGCACGCCACACATGGACAGGCCCACCACGGTCACGCATGGCCGCGTGTTCAGGTATGCGACGGCCTCGCTCCACGTGAAGTCAGCGATGACGCGGGAAGGGCCTTTCCACCGTTCGATGCGCCGCGCGACGTAGGTCACGCTTTCCCGTTTCTCCTTGAGAGGAGCCGTGCTCAGAAAGGTGACCTGTAGGTCGGGGTACGAGTGGCGCGCAAGCAAATCTATGGCGTTGAGGAAGAGGTTCAAGTCCCCCTGGCGCTCGAGGTGCGCCACGAAAACGATCTCTCGGACCGGGACGCCGCCCCTGGGCGCCTGACGCCGTAACTGGTGTGGAAGCACGGGGCCGCAGACAAAGGCGTCGTGAGGCAGACGCCACCCTTGCGCATCCAACCAAGAGAGGATGTAGTTGCTCGAGCCGACGACGGCGTCGGCGAGCGCCAGACTTTGGCGTTCCATGAAGTCTGCGGTGAGATCCTCAATGGACCCCGAGGGTGCAAACCCGAACGACTGCGCCCAAAGCGTGGGACCATCTGACCGGACGCAAAATAGCGTTTTGGCGAAGGCCAACCCCTGGCGTTTCGCGAGCATCGAGTAGTAACCGTACCCTCCCCGGTCGGGGAAGTGGACGACGTCGAACGAATGCTCGCGGAGCCACAGGAACACGCGGTAGGCGAGGGCCGGGTGCGCATACGCGTCGATGGGTACCGGCGCCCGCTCCGGTAACGGAGCGACGTGGACGCCGTGCGAGTCCAGGCCGGTCCTCCACTCCGCGAGGCCGTCTTGCCCTGAGCCGTTGTCGATCGAGAGGGGCACGAGCGTGACTGCATGTCCGGCCTTCGATAGCGCTTCCGCGAGGCCGAGAGCCGCCAGATCAACCCCTGCGGCAAAGGAGCGATCTCCAGGGCTCGTCGTGACGATACAGACCCTCAGAGGCCTGTGCCTCAACGTGTCCCCGCGATGCTGAGCCAGAGCGGTCAGGAGATGTTGGAACTCTCTCAAGCAAGCACCTCTCCGCTCCGAGGGATGGTGCAGGGATCTTCTAGCAGGGCGTTCGCATGCTCGGGGCGAGATACGCCTCCGCGCACGATCGCGTCGTCCCGCCGCCGCAACGCATTGTCACTGCCGATCAACGCGTGACTACGGGCGCTCAGACCGCCAACCCTTCTCATTCTAATCGAGCGATCTGGCGCGAGCCAAGACGCGACCGCTCGCAGCGCGCGAAGCCTGCGATCGGTGGGAAGGAGACTGCTCCGAGAACCTCCCCCACTTCTGCGCCGACTTGGGGGGGCATGCAGGAGGCGGCTGGCAAGGACCGGTCGCAGCGGCCAGGAGGGGCACGGCGTCGCGCCCCCGTGTGCCGCTGAGGAGCCATGTGAAACGCCGCTCTCGGCGCGGACCCCGTGGGCCGCACCCGTTCGGGCCAGTGTCCGTCGCCGCGATTANNCGGACATTTCCAATTTGACACCTGACTTCCTCCCTCAAAGGTACGCACCTCCGGCTTTTCCCGTCCTGGCCCCTCCCCGCCGACCCCCGAAAGCCCGTTTGTGCCCTCCTTGGACCCTCAACGCTCGTTAATCATCAGAACACTGCCGGCAAGCGATCGATCCCATTAACTCGACGGCGCAGCCAATCACCTTCACAAAATCTTCACAACGCCTGCATAAT
>DOUU01000222.1:0-189 GCA_003520425.1 Deltaproteobacteria bacterium | reverse complement strand
TTTTTGGTTGCAGCGGGCATTGTGGCGACTATTGCTGTGCTGGACGGCGGGACATTCCCTGGTGTGATGACTACCCCCGCATGGGGTCAGTGGCATTTCATCGTGAGTGCCCAATCCGCGCCGACACCCAGTACACCGGGCGGTCCCCAGAGCCCTGGGGGTCCAGGTTACGGCCCGGGGCGTTCAGGC
>DOUU01000413.1:16107-16253 GCA_003520425.1 Deltaproteobacteria bacterium | reverse complement strand
CGCGGGCCGGCGCGGGACGCCGGCCACTGAATTTTCCGCCGCGATCGAACCTCTGTCGCGCAAAGCGCTGAGAGCGCTGCCCCGGTCGCGAACCCCGCGCCTACTCCGCGGGGGTGCTGAAAGCGCTCATCAGCTGCTGCGTCACA
>DOUU01000413.1:15587-15929 GCA_003520425.1 Deltaproteobacteria bacterium | reverse complement strand
ACGTCGTGTCGAAGCGCGACTCCCGTCGCGTCGTCAATGAAACACGTCACGATATGCTCGCGAAACACCTCGCTCGGCAGCTTCCCCCCAAAATCCTGTCTCGTCCAGACCTTGTGATGCTGATAGACGTAGTCAATGCGCTCGAGGAAGTACGGGATCCAGCCGATCCCACCNNAGCGCGCGAGACCAAACGAGATCGGCTGCCGTCGGGAAAATATTGATCGGCTGTACCGTGATCATGACGTTCACTGGCGCATCCATGGAGGTGAATGCCATCCCAGCCCCCGAACCGATATGCAGGCAGACGATCGTTCCCTCGTCGCAGCACGCAGTCCAAAATGG
>DOUU01000413.1:15347-15493 GCA_003520425.1 Deltaproteobacteria bacterium | reverse complement strand
TCGATGTGCCAGTCGTTGTAGGCCTCCAGCATGGCGAGGGCGAGATCCTTGTCCTTGTGACGCGCGAAGGTCGTGCCGCAGAAACCGGGGAACGATGGGAAGCACATGGAGGCCAGGACACCGTTCGCATTCATGTCCAAGATCCG
>DOUU01000413.1:0-15315 GCA_003520425.1 Deltaproteobacteria bacterium | reverse complement strand
ACCCTCCCATGCCCAGACATCGGAACCGTCGGCCTTGCGTACGACGTGGGGAACGCGATCGCGAAATCGCGCCGGCACATGACGCGAAAACAGGTCGGGCGGTTCGACGACATGATCGTCAACACTGACGAGGATGAGATCATCAAGTTTCAAGGGGCACCCCCATGGCTTCGGGAACCTCACTGAGGCCCGAGTAAAACTGCCGCGCCCATCGTCGGAGCAAGGTGATCGGTCCGTCGCCATCGCATAGAAGCGGACGCGGCAGATGGATCTTGTTCTCCCAGATTGGAATGTCCTGGCCGAATTGCCGGTCGATCTCCGCGACGAACGCGCGCCCCACCCCCTTCGTGGCGTCTTCGCTTGCGAGCTTGCGGACCATGAAGCGGAGCGTCGTCTCCGACCAGTCGTCGTCGATCGGGGCGCCCGTAATCACAACCAAGGTCTCGATTACTCCAGAGAACCGCGTGATGCCGAAACCAAATCCGTAGGAGGCGATCTCGATCCTGCCCTCCGTCTCGCCCCTCGGTGTTCCCACCATGGAGATCGAGGTGACTCGGAAGATATGACCGTCGATCCGCGCCGTGCTCTTCGGCATGGTGTGGGTGCCGTGCACGTACCGGAAGTGAGCGTCGTCGACCACGTTTTCGGCCATTTCCTGGCAGTGTGTGCGAACCCGGAACTTGCGGCGCACGGGCGCGCTCCAGGCCTCCGATCCCCACTCTGGAACGACGGGAACCTCCCAGCTCGGTGGGCCTCCCTTCGCGTGGTGCCAGGCGAAAACGCAGCCATTGCGTTCCGCAACAGGCCACAGTGTGAGCGCGGCGTGGGGCGGGATGCGCCTCGCGTAGGGAACTTCTACGCAGCGCCCGGTTGGATCGAAGCGCCAGCCATGGAACGGACAGCGCAGGCTCTCGCCGAGAACCTTTCCTCCGACTCCGATGTGCGCCCCCAGGTGCGGGCAGTGCGCGTCGGCAAGACGCGCCTCCCCGCCTTCTGTCCGCCACAGGACGAGCTCGCGGCCGAAGTAGCGGACGGCCTTCACCTCACCGGGCGTGAGCTCGTCCGAGTCGGCCACACAAAACCAGCCGTCAGGCGATGCAGGGAACGGAGGGCGCGGCCGCATGCCGCGATTCTAACACCCCGTCAGATTCTGGTGGTATGCTTGAATTCGTGCCCGTCTACCGTCCGGAACTCATGGGCCCGCCGCCGCGGGATACGAAACAGCCCTTCTGGGACCCGGAGGCCCAGACGCAGAATCCCGAGGCTCGACGCCGCCTCCAGCGCGATCGGGCGTGCGAGCTCGTCCGCCGCATCCTCGAGACGCCGGTCCCATTTTTTCGCCGGAAGCTTGAAGAAGCGGGAATCAAGGCAGCTGCAGATTTTCGCGGTGTCGAAGACCTCGCGTCCATACCGCTGACCCGCAAGCAGGAGCTGCGCAGCTCAGAGGCCGAGTCTCCGCCGATCGGCGACTACCGATTCACCGACCTGCGCCAGTGCGTGCGGATCAGCCAGTCCACGGGAACCACGGGCACTCCCACAACCCAGATCTTCACGCGCAAAGACCTCTGGATCGAATATGAGTCGGGAGCGCGGATGTTCTGGCGGTCGGGCCACCGACCCGGAATGATTGCCACGCACGCCCATCCCGCATATCTCTACGGCGGCGGTGCGCTCTTGTCGGGTACCTATGAGTACTTCGGCATCGTCAATCTCTGGGTCCCGCCCCCGGACACCGACGCGCTTGCGGAGCAGGGGATTCGGGCTTGGATGCGTTTCAAGCCCGACATCCCCTTCGTCGGCTTTTCTCTCGGTCGCTACTTCGAGGTGTCTGCGAAGCTAGGTCTTGATCCGCGCAAGGACGTCGGCCTTCGCATTCCTTCGATCGGTGGGGGGGGCAAGGGCATGCCGCTCATCACGGCGGGCATCGAGTGTTACGCCTACATCGGAAGTGCCTGCACGCGCTCTCCGGGGGCGCACCTCAATGAGGATTGGGCCGTGGTGCAGGCCATCGATCCGGCGACGGGCCGAGAGGTGCCAGATGGGGAGTGGGGAAATCTCGTCGTCACGACGCTCGATCGTGACAACGGGATGCTGCGCTACGATCTCGAGGAAGCCTGCGCCTTGGTCCGCGAGCCTTGCGCCTGCGGCGAGACCACGATTCGCGGATTCTGGGGCGGCCGCTTCAAGGATCTCCTCTCTTGCANNTAGCGCTTCCAAGCCTCCGAGGTTGAGTCTGCCCTGCGAGGCGTCCGCGCGGTGTCTGAGCCATCGCTCGAGTGGATCGTGGTGCGCCCGCAGGAAAATGCCGCCGAGCTGATCGTGCGTGTAGAGCAGGGTGACGGAAACGCGCAAGATGCGGCGCGGGCATGTTCGAGCGCACTCATGGAAAAACTCGGAGTCACAGCAAAGGTCGAGATCCTCCCCCGCGGTGCACTCGGGCGCTCGGGTTACAAAATCAATCGAGTCGTCGAGGCCTAAGGCGCCGTCCTTTCGGAGGAGCTCCGCCCAATCCCCGGATACCCGCCTCCACCGAACTGTCGATCCAGCGCCTCGTAATCGACCGCGAATCCGCGCCGCGGCAGCTGATCCACGAACTCCACGGTACGCGGCTTCTTGTAGGATGCGATGCGCGTCCGGCAGTGCTCGACGAGCTCCTCGGCCGATACGCTCTCCCCCGGTTTTCGCACGATGATTGCCAAAACGCTCTGGCCCCAGTTGCGGTCCGGTCGTCCGATCACGGCGCAGTCTGCAACGCCGGGGTGCTTGCGCAAGCAGCTCTCCACCTCGACGGGATAGATGTTCTCGGCGGCGGACTTGATGAGCCGCGTCTTCGGGCCAATGAAGCTGAGCGAGCCGTCGGCCTCGCGTCGGCCGAGGTCGTTCGTGTGATGCCATCCGCCGGACTGGCGCGCAGCGGTCTCCGCGCTGCGCTGGTGGTAGCCGTGCATCAGGGTTGGACCGCGCGCCACAATCTCTCCCACCTCGCCCGAGGCCACCTCCTTCCCGTCCGGATCCACGATCCGTACCTGGACGAGGGGAATCGTGCGGCCGTGGGATCCGCTGGCCCCCCCGCCAAGCGCGGCAAGAGTCACCATGCCCGCCGCTTCGGTCTGGCCGTAGCCGCCTGGACGCCGACCCCACGGGCTCGCGTCCTCGGAAGTGATCGCGTTCCACTCCGGGAGACCCCGAAAGCTCCGCAGGCTCGTGAGGTCATAGTTCCGCCCTCGGTTCACCTCGACCATCTGCTGCATCGTCGGGGGCATGACAAACGCCCCGGTGCAGCGCTCCGCTTCGATCAGCCGACACAGCTCCTGCGCTTCGACGCGTCGTGTAAAGACGTTCGTTCCTCCCCACAGAAACGTGGCCAGGGTGGTCATCAGCGTCGCCATGTGAAAGAGCGGACCGCAGTTCAGGTAGACGAAATCCTGTCCGATGTCCTGCACTTTCGAGATCACGAGACCTTGAAGCATGAGGGAGGTATGCGAGAGCAGCGCGGCGCAGGGACGTCCGCCAAACGCCGCGGTGTACATCGCAAGGACCGGCNNCCGAAGGGTTCACAGGGGGTGCAGGCGAAGAAACGCTCGCGTGGTCGACGAGGCTCTCATAGCTACCCTCCCCGACCCCGTCGTGCTGAATCCAGAGCGGTCCCTCTTTGGTTCGCTCGCGCGCTGCGCGCACTGCGGATCCGATCTCCTCGGCCTGCCACAGGACGGCCCTCGGAGCGAGATCCTCCAGCACGAACGCGAGCTCGTCCGCCGTCTGCCGCCAGTTGGCGGGACAGAAGACCGCGCCGATTTTCGCGGCTGCGAGGAACGTCTCGAGCAAACGATGGCAGTTCTGTCCAAGCCAGAGGATCCGATCTCCCGGGTGGACACCCTCCGCGCGCAGAGAGTCCGCGAGGCGATTCACGCGAGCATCGGCTTGGGCATAGCCGTAACGCGCGGCGCCGCAGACAAAGGCAATCCGTTGCGGATTGCTGCGTCCATGCTCGGCCAGGATGTCACCCAGTCCGAGCGCGTGGAGCAGGTCGATCCGCCCCGACCCCGGGTCCATGGCGCCTCTTGGCCTCTCAGATCGCGCGCCCACGATTCTGCCAATACGGATCGCGCAAGCGGCGCTTGTAGAGTTTTCCGTTCGGGTCGCGCGGGAGTGCGTCCACAAAATCCACGCTCGAGGGACACTTGTAATGCGCGAGTCTCTCGGCGCAGAAAGCGAGAAGCTCTTCGGCGAGTTCTGGGCCCGGCGTGACGTCGCTCGCAGGCTCGACCACCGCCTTGACGCGCTCCCCCCATTCATCGTCGGGGATACCGAAGACCGCCGCATCCCCGACCCGAGGATGGGTCAGAAGAACCGCCTCCACTTCCGCGGGGTAGATGTTGACTCCGCCTGAAATGATCATGTCGATCTTGCGATCGCACAGGAAGAGATAGCCGTCAGCATCCAGGAATCCCACGTCGCCAACCGTGAAGAAATCGCCCCGGCGAGATGCGCGGGTCTTCTCAGGATCGCCGCGATACTCGAAGGGCTGGAGCAGCTTGAGATAAACCGTCCCGGGGCTCCCAGGAGGGCATTCCTTGCCATCGTCGTCCAGGATCCGGATCGCAGCCCCCGCCCACGGACGACCCACGGTTCCCGGCTTGCGCAGCCATTCGTCGGGCTTCACGAGGGTGCCCCCACCCTCGCTCGCACCGTAGTACTCGTAGATCACGGGCCCCCACCACTCGAGCATCCGCCGCTTCACCTCAACCGGACATGGCGCGGCAGCGTGAAGGACGTGCTTCAACGAACCCGTGCGATAGCGAGCGCGCTCCTCTGGCGAGAGCTGCAGCAAGCGGTGGAACTGAGTGGGCACCATGTGGGTGGTGGTCACGCGGTGGCGGGTGATCTGCTCCAGTGCTTCCTGGGGTGTCCAGCGGTCCATCAAGACCACGAGGTGCTCGAAATGGAGCGAAAACCAGGCGTACGCAAGCGGCGCCAAGTGGTACATCGGCGATCCGCAAAGGTGGACGTGCTCTCCACCCGGCGTGATGTCGAAGCGGAGGAGATGCTGGGCGTAGAGCGCGATCGCCGTGTCCGGATCGAACGCGGCGAGGTCCCGGTGAACGCCCTTCGGCCGCCCCGTGGTGCCCGACGTGTACTGCATGAGCTGTCCAGCAAGTCGATCACTCGGAAGCGAGCTTGGCTGACGCTCTCGCAACGCAGCGAGGGCGCGGAAACCCGGGACCTCCCCCACAGCAAAGCGCGCCTCGGGCGGAACGTCCGCAGCCTCCGCTGCCCCCGCGCAGCGCTGCGCGAGGCGTTCGTGGCCGATGAAGGCCCGCGCGCGGCTGTCCCTCAAGATGTACGCGATCTCGGTTTCGGTGAGGTGGGTATTGATCGGGACAAGGTGCCAGCCGGCCTGCATCNNATCTCGAGCGCCCGAAGTCCCGCCACGGTCTGATTCGCGGCCGCGAGCAGCTCGCCCGCAGTAACGCTTCGGCCGTCGGGTTCGATCACTGCGATACGATCGGGCTGCGCCGCGGCAGCCTTCCAAAAGCCCCGAATCTCCATCGGATCCGCTCTCCCGGAAGCTTACAATCTGACGATATATCAGTATGCTCTTGACATCGCCTTCTATGGAAGATTCCGACCCAAAGGTGGGCGAGCCCTTGAGCCGGCGTCCGGAGGTCTGCAGACACCGCGTGCCTCAACCGCCGTTGAAGGCATCGGCGAAAATCTGCGGGCCGGCGTCTCGTACCGCCTCGGGCAGGGTCTGGGCTGCGGGGACGGCGACCGGGCGGTGGGCCGTACCCGTCCAAAGCGTGCGGCCATCGCGCGGGTCGACGAGGGCGAGGTCCAGCGTAATGAGCAGGATGCGGCTCGGGTTTAGGGTGAAGCGATGAAGCGTTCCCTGAAGCACGAGGGCATCCAGACCCGCTCGCTTCGCGGCCAGCGCTGCGCTCCCCGGATCCGATGGTGGCGTGGGGACGGCCCGTTGCGTCTCAGCCGTCGAGAGGACAACGAATCCTCGTCGCGCGAGCTCCTGGGTTGCGATTTCCTCGAGCTCGTCCAGCACGGTGGGGTCGCGGCGAGCAAAGGGATCGCCCGCAGCCTTGCCCAGCTCTTCGAGCGGGTTGTTCGAGGCGATGCGCAGACTCAGGCCCGTCTCATTGCGAAAGCGCAGCACCGCGATGGGACGCCCCGACGCGGGCAAGGTGCCTCGGGAAAGGGAGGGAGGAAGGCCGCTCCCCGCCTCCTCCGGGCCTCCCCCGCCGGCACATCCGCCGAGTGCGAGCCCCGCCGCCAGCACGACCGCCGCAAGCGCCACTGCTCGCAAGGCACTGCGCCGGGCCCTGGATTCGCGCGCTCGCGCAACCCCGCTCACAGCCAGCCAGAGGGCAGCGGCTAGTGCGACGTCGACGGGCCCCGCAGGCAGGTCGGCCCGGTACGCGATTGCGAACCCCCCAAGCGAGGACGCGGCNNCCGAGCCGAGGTGCGACCCGCAGCGCGCAGAGGGCGGGAAGCGTCAGGAAGCCGAACACCACGAGCGGTCCGACCGTCATCACTCCAAGTGAGATCGCAATCCCTAGCAGCGAGTAGAGCAGAGCGTCTGCCTTCACGGGACTCTTGCCGATCGTCCGCGCAAAGTCTGGATCGAAGGACGCAAGCAGAATCTCTCGGCGGAACAGAAGAAACAGAATCCCGGTCACAAGGCTCGCCGCAGCCAGGACGAAGAGATCGCTGTCGCTGATGGCGAGCAGCTCCCCGCGCAAGAGACTCGTCACTTCGAAGTCGCCGCCGGGGTTCGCTGCCACGAAGAGCACCGCACCCGCCGAGGCAACTGCAAGAAGCGCCCCGATACGCCCTTCCTCCGGGATTCGAGAGCGGCGCCCGGAAAGGGTCAGCAGGGCCAAGCCACCGAACGTGAATCCCGCCGAGCCCAGAAGTGCAAGCACGTGCGTCCCGGCACCCACAGCGTGCTGGTGACGCGTGACGAGGAAGGTGAAGGCAATTCCCGCAGCGCCGGCTTGCGGCAGCGCCACTCCAAGGAGGGCGAACCGGCGCAGCACCACATAGACCCCGAGCACCCCGCACAGGACGCCCACAAGGAGCCCGCCCGCGAGGGCGTTGCGAAACAGAAAGTCGGAGAAGAGTACGTTCATGTCGCGGTCGCCTCAATGCGAAGTCGGCCGCGTACGAGCCTTGCGAGCCGGTCGACGCGCAGACGGAGCGGTTCTAGATCGTGACTCACCATCCAGATGGCGACCTTCTGTTCGCGACGCAGACCGTCGAGGGTAGCGATGATGCTCTCAGAGGTTTCNNCCTGCGGTGGGCTCGTCAAGCAGCAAGAGATCGGGCTGCACGGCGAGAGCACGCGCAATGAGAACACGCTGACGCTGGCCCCCTGAGAGATCGGCATAGCGACGCCGGGCCAACTGGTTCGCGTGGCAAAGCTCAAGCGCGGCCTCGGCGCGCTTGCGCGCACCAGCACTGCTGCGCCGCCACGGCCGCGTGTCCCCATAGGTACCGAGAAGTGCTACGTCGAGCGCCGACAAAGGGTAGAGCGGATCAAGGCTCTCGCGCTGCGGTACATAGCCCATTCGCAGTCCGNNGTCTTCCCGCTCCCGTTCGGCCCCACGAGGGCCACGAACTCCCCAGCCCGGACCTCAAGCGTGACATCCTCGACCACCGGCCGCCCGGAGTAGCCGAAGGATGCCGATTTTGTCTCCAGGAGAGCGTCGCTCACGGGTTGCTGGCGGTCGAAACCGCGCCCACGAGCGCCTTCAGGTTCGCCTCGATGAATTCGATGTAGGTATCGGTCCCGGGCAGACCGCCGGTCAGGGTCGAGATGGTCACGACCCGCGCGCCCGTACGTTCCGCCACGGTTTGCGCCAGCGGCAGCTCATACGCCACCTCGCGTACCACGAGCTGCACCTTGTGCTGCTTCATCGCGTCGATCAGCTCTTCCAAGTGCGCGGGCGTGGCGGGTACGCCCGGCTTGGTCTCGATGGTGCCAATAAGCTCAATCCCGTAACGCTCGGCCAGGTAAATGAGGTCCGGATGGTAGGACACAACCCTCACGCCTCGGAGCGGCGCAGCAAGCTTCGCCCATTCTGAGATCTTCCGGTCCAAGAGCGCGCTGTAGCGGGCCAATCCATCTTGGTAGGTTTTTGCGCCGTCGGGGTCCACGCGCTCAAGACCTTCTGCGATTGCCTGCGCCATGAGCTTGCCTTGCACCGGATCCAGATTGAAATGCGGATTCCCAAGCGGGTGCAGCTCGCCCTGGGTCCGATTCTGGCTCGTCGGTACTTCGAGCGGTTTGATATAGAGCGAAGCATCGATGTAGCCAAGCTCGCCCGGCGCGATCTTGGCATTGCGCGCGACCTCGAGCAGCGGGGGCAAAAAGGCGTGCTCAAGGCCAAGACCCATCACCACGACTGCGTCGGCGTGATTGAGCTTGGTCACGAAGCTCGGTTTCACCGGGACCTTGTGGGGGTCCTGGTTGCCCTCGGCAATCGTGACTACGTCCACGCGTTCCCCCCCGATCTGGCGGGTCATGTCCGCGAGGTCTGGGAACGTCGCCACCACGCGAAGTGCCGCGCCAGCAGGGAGCGCGATCGCAAGCAGGAGAACGGCCAGAGTTGCGCTAGCGCGTCGTAAAGCCATGGCTGTGACTCCCGAGGAACGCGGTCCACTGTAGGGTGATCCTCTGATCGTCCGGCTGGTCGCGGGCGACGACCTGATCGAGCTGCAGCCGGAGCCGATGAAACTCGGACGGCATCCAGGTCACGAACAGGGAATAGGTCCGGATCTGGTCCGGATTCGCGCTGAGCGGTGCGAGGTAGAGAACCGAGGTGTTGACGATGTCCGCGGGCGCCTCCGAGTAGTCGAAGCGTAGTCCCGCGGAAAAGCGGCGACCAAAAAAAGACTCGAAATACACGTAACCGCCTTGNNTGCGGCTGCCGAAGAGCTGTGGATTTGTCTCAGGGCTGAACGGCAGCGCGGGGTCGGTGAGGAGAGGCGCACCGGCACCGTTGAACAGCGGTTTCTGGTTCGCGAAACGCTCGTTGTTCCACATCCACTCAATGCCGAGCGTCGTACCCTGGTAGAAGGCACTCGTCCCCGGCTGGTGCCGGAACGTCACGTCGACGCCATAGAAGTTCCGGTCATGATCCTTGGGTACGCCAAAGTAGGTCCCGCCCACTTCCACATTGAAGGTATCCGTGAGATCGAAGTACGTGGTCGGGTGAACCAGGTAGGTAAGCTCACTGTACGAGCCGACACCGAACGTATTGGTGAGCACCGTTCCCACCTGCTGGCCGATGGCGTTGTAGATCCCCCCCGTGATTTGAATGAACTGCTCCGTCGGCGCGAGCCACGACACCTCGACGCCCTCGGCCCTCGATTCGCCACCAACGATGCGGTCGATCGACGGCGGCCGGTCCACGAAGGGAAGCGCCTCGTCATGCCAATGAGAGAGCCGACCGACATCCGCGAAGTAACGGCCTCCTTTCACCGTGAAGTTCCAGGGGAGCGCAGTCGTCACCACTGCGGCCTCCTCGATGTCGAAGCCTTGGGTGGTATTTCCGTTGATCGTGGCGTACCCGCGGAGGAAGGGGTCGATCGGTGCCGAGATGAAGAGCTCGCCGCTCCGCAGGGCGAAGCCGTCACCACCCTCAAGCGGGCTACCGCCATCGCCATGAGAATTCGCCCTCGCGGTTGTGTCGACCACGAAGCTGATGGCCGGGTTGTCGGCATTGACCGGCGCAAGTCGCGCGGTCGCTCCGGGCGCAAGGCCAGGACCGCCGGGCGCGGGCGCCGCCGCAGCAGCCAGCGCTTCCACGCGCTGCTTCAACGCGTTCAGCGTATCCTTGGTCTCTTGGAGTTCATTCTTTGTCTTGGCGAGCTCATCTTGCGTGACTGCCAGCTCTTGCTCGAGTGCCTTCACATCTGAAGGGTCTGCCGCCTGAGCACTGAGGCTTGGCGTAAAGCAGGCACAAGCTGCGAGACCGGCCGCAGCAACAGCTCGCGCGATGCGACGATCCATGAGCGCTCCTCGGTCCGCGGCGCCGTAAGGCGGGCGGCGTTGTCTCCGCAAAGCCGGGGGCGCGCCTACGGAGTTACGGGATGAGACACCTAAAGGTCGCTGTTAGACGGAACCGATGGATGTGTGGGCGGGCGGAGCACGAGGTTGCGCAGTCGCGAGCGCAGGGTCGTGAGGAAGGCGGTCACGCCCACAAAGGAGCGCGACCCCGATGGCGGTTACCGCCACGGGTTGCGGCGCCGGTGCCGTTGCCAGCGCGGCACGTCCTTGGGCGAGCGCCTGGCACTGGGGACAGTCCCCTGGGTCGTGGGGCGGGTCCTCGGTCGAATAGGAGCCGATCGCTGTGATCGCGGGGCGGACCGGCGCGGATACCCCAGCCCGATGCGTGAGGGTCGTAAGTCCGTGCAGCGGTAAGAAGAGGAATGCGCTGGCAAGCGCCAGAGCCGCGAAAGGCGCACCAAGCTGGGCGACGCGCGAGCGATGGAGCAAGCAGCGCGGCCTCCACGCGCACCCTACCGGAAGCCTTGGTCGCCCGCCAACGGAGTGGCGGAGATCCGCTCCCTCCGCAGCGGGCAGGATTGTGCGGTGGGACCTCTCTCGAGTGCAGGGCAGATTGTGACGTCTTGCGTTCCGGCGAGCTGCGCGTGTGTCCGGCTCCGCACCCTTCGATCCCGTGCAGTCCCCCAGCCCCCTCGCAATGCTCCGATTCTGCTCGCGAAAATGTGGATGGCAGGGAGTGAGCTGCTTTCAGAGATGGTGGCGCAATCGGCTGAGCTGCTGAACGATGGAACGCAGGAGGGACCGCCGAATAGACTTCGTGCCTGCAGCGCTGCGGGTGGATGGAACTGCGGTCCGCGGAGTCACAGGTCACCCAAAGTGGAGCGGGGGCGGAGCGACCCCAAACTCTGGCAGGGACATTCGCTCCGACTCACCGCCAAGAACAGCGATAGAGGCGCGCCCCTCTCACCCGCCGGATACGGCGATAGGCTTTAGAACCCGCGACGGTCGCCAGCGACACCCCGGTCGGGTGTTGGCTGGCGACAGCACGGGCGAGTTTCCTCAGATCCGTGAGGACGAACAGCCGCGGGACGAGAAACAGCAGGTGCATCGGATGTTCCCGCAAATGCGAGATCTCCTTTCGGACCAAATATGCCGATCCGACGGCACGATTTCGTGAGAGGACCTCCCTGATCTCCTGGATCACGCCCGCGGGAAGCGACGCTGGAAGATAGGTATCTCCGGGGCGGAACCACGAACGCTCGCGTTGCGCTTCGTTTTCGAGCCCCTGGCGACCCCACCACAGCTTCGCGAAGTCCGCAGCTTCTTCGTTTCTGCCGCGCGCCTTGAGAAATCTGTGGGCGAGTTCAGCGCCCGGTTTGATCGCATTTCCGTCCGCCGTCATGACCTTGCGGAGCAGGTCGAGCCCTGACTCATCATCGTCTTCGAGTCGCAGCCTCGCCGCGGCGAACTGGGCGCCGCTGTGTTCCGGATAGGCGGAGAGGAACCTCTCGATCTCGGGCTGGGCCACAGACTTGCCCCTCAGCCGCTCGAGGACCAACAGGCGCTGCCACGCCTCGCCCTCGCTCAGGGATGTCTTCGTAAACTTCTCGTCCAGCAATGTCAGGAGACCGAGATCGCGATGATGCTGCTCATAGCGATCGCGCCATGCCTTGGCATTGCGCACCTGCCATGCCTCATCGAGTTCACGCGCGAGAGCCTCAGCGTTCCTGCCGAGGTACCTGCGTGCTGCGGAGATCGAGAAGTCGCCGGCCACGCTCGCGGAGGCGCCGATTGCCTCGAGGCGCTGCGCGAGCGCAGGATGAGTGTCACCAAGGTCGGTTCTCCGGAGCAGTTCACGCGCGAGAATCGCTTCCGTTCGGCTCCCCGGCATCGGCGTCGGCGGCGATCGAAGCATTTGCAGATGGGGGAGTTGCGTCGGTGTGGGTTCCATGCGTGACTGTTCAAGAAAGGGCTTCCAGAAATACTCCTGGCAATAGGCGCTCCCAACGCTCGCCAGCGTCAGAGCTTGCGCCGTAGTCTCCCGACCGACCACAGCGACCGACGCTCGATCCGCCTCGTCCTCCTGTCGACGAGCAAGGACGAAGCTGTACGCATTGAAGTACGGGGCGTACCAGTTCAGGAAGCGACGGAGGACCCAGCCACCCGCCCGGGCCTTTTGCTGAAACACACCCTGCAGCGCTGCCCAGGTTGCGCGCTGCTGATAAATGCGCCGCGCCATGCGGCCATGTTGGCCACCGAGGTGCGCCAGCTCGTGTGCCAGGACCGCCTGGAACTGCTCCGGGGAGGCGACGGCCATCAGGGAAAAGCCAAGCCTCAGGTAGTTACGAGGAAATCCAAAAAGACCGAGCCGCGGGATCTGAGTGACGCCCGCGTTGAATTCACTCGCCAGAAGAATCTTTCGGATGCGCGGAACCTTTAATTTCGATCGAAGCGACGCGACCGCCGTGAACAGTTCAGGCGCTTCCCAATGTTGCAGTTCACGACCGACCGGCCGGGGCAGTGTCACCCAGAGCGACCGGAGCGTGTAGAACGAAATCAACGGAAGAATCCAGCCCACCTTGATAAACGCCAGGAACAGGGGCGGCCGCATCAGGAGGAGACCGATCATGAATGCGGAGAGCGCGATCGAAACGAGTCCCGTAGTCAGCACGAATCCGTATCCGAGCGCTAGCAACATCACGAGCCGCCACTTGTACGCTCGTGGATGCTTCACGGCATAATGCTCCAAACGCTCGACGATCTTCGCGAACTCAGCGCGTTCCATGCGAGTGGGAATTCTCGGAACTAGCGGATTCCGGTTGCATCTCGTCCATATTGCAGGGCACCTCCAGCCTGGCGGATTTCGGACTGGGGCTTCGGACACTGCGGCGCTCGGGAGGCCACGTGCCTAGCAAGTCGAGTAGGAGCGGGGCTACGCGTTTACCCGGCGACTTTGCGGCAACGCTCGTTGTCCTCGGGCGTTTGGCGCCCTTGCCCGGCAGCTTATCGAGGGCGCAGTCCGCAATGAGAGCATCACGGAGCCTGGAGATCGCCTCGACGCGTGGGAAGCGGATGAGCACGATCAGTGAGGCTCTGTACTCACCGCCCCACCCTACTTGCACGAGCCGATCCTCGCGGATCCCAACGATGCGCTCGTCGCGAAAGAGCCTGCCCTTTTGGGGCAGATGCTCCATCCCCCACTCTTTGACCGGGTCTGTCCAGTCGCTCTTCGGGAAGAGTGACATGAATGGGTCCTTGCTCGCCGTAACGCAGGCCCAGCTTGGACTCGCCAAGGGGCTTCACCGATCCGGACGACTCGAGCGACTCCGGTGCGAAGTCGCACGCTGTAGGGACGCGTACTGACAGTCGGCGGAACAGAGGAGAATCTGAAGCAAATTCGCGGGCATGCGGAGTATCCGCATGAAGATTTTTTCGTCAGGGAGTGCTACACGTGCGAGGATCGGCCCCTTAGCCGCTCTCGAACCCTCTGCTGCCCAAGCTGCCCGAGAGACGCGAAGTGCTTTACGCTGGCCCGGTGTGCTAAGGCGGCAAGAGGGTGGAAACGATTAGTCGATGGCTGGTCCAGAGCCATGGGATGACGGGTAGAGGGTCGCGTTTCCTCTGGCTCTTCGTGCCCATTCTGACGGTTGCGGGAGACCTGCCTTCCACGTCCTTGGACCGTAGGACGGAACCAGGGCACGAAGGGTGCGTCACGACAGCCGAGCTCGACGATACCCCCTACCCGCCTTCTCAGGCCGAGCGGCAACAAAACCCTGAAGACTCGCCCCGGTTGCAACTCCTTGCAGAAGTCGATTTCTGCACTGGACTCAACAAGCTGCTCGAGGCGAGCGACAACGGTTTTCGATCGGTGACCCAATCCTTCAAAGAAACCGCTACGGGTGTCCTGATCGGGCAAGGAACGGTGCAGCTGCCGGGGGCGGTGCTCTGCACGGCAGTTCAGCATCTGATCCATGGCGCGTGGAAGGCTAGCTACACCTGCCATTTTGCAGCGGACGATGAAACGGTATCGAAAGCGGAGGCCGACCGGCGTTTCGAAGCGCTCAAGCAGCAGACCCGAAGCTGCGTCCCAAAAAGCTTGACCGAAAGGGACGAAACCGGTGGTGAAGACGTCGGCGTTGTCAGTGCGGAGTTTGTGGGCGGCGATTCCTTGGGCCCGATCGTGACTGTCTTTCTCAACTACAATGGCGGAAGCGCAGAACATCCCTCTCCGATCGATTTGTGGCTCCGCGTAACGAGGTCGATCCCTGCGGCGTCAGAGCTCGATCGCCCGCCGCCGTTCCCGTCGCCTCGGGCCTTCACAAGAAGGATCTCTGGCCCACATCACCCATCCTCCTAGAAACGTCTGCAGCCCGGGTCGACGGCGGCAGATTCATTCGCATCGCTTTCTATCGCACCGAAATTGGAATCCGGATCTCGACCGAGGAGGCCACCGGCCTTCCTTCTTCGATCGCGGGGAAGAAACGCCACCGCCGCAAGGCCTCGATCAGACTGTGGTTCAGCGCTGGGTCATCGGTGGGCTGCACAAGCTCGACGACTGAACCGCCGTCCGCGGCGACTTGGAAGCGCGCCACGGCGACCACTTCGAGCTTCTGGCGCCGAAGGATTTCCGGAATTTCAGGAAGCGGCTTGAAAATTGCGCGTGCGGAGAGCTTGCCGCCTCCGAGGCCATCTCCGTGCGTCTCCGAGTCCTGCGCACCCACCTCGGGACCTTCCGGGGTCTTGCCCTCGTGCGTNNGGTTTCTTCGGCCGCCTTGGCAGCCGCCTGAGAATGCTGGGGAGGAGCCGGCCGAATCTGTTCTCGGCGCTGCGTGAGTTTGGGCTCGAGAGGCTTCTGCACGGCGACCCGCTCACGGGCGGTGGAAGGCCGCTCCTCGCGCGCGCCTCCGCTCGGACCAGGGATTTCGACTATGCGGGCATCGAGCGGTGATCGGCGGATTCCGCCGCTTGGCGCTTGCGCGATCACGCGGAGAAATACGAAGACGAGTGCCAACGATAAAAGGATCGCGGCGGGAAGGGTCCATGGGAGCCGCTGCCAAGGACTCTCTTCCGTTCGTGCCTTTCGGGCTCGAAGACTCAGTTGCGCTGTACCGCGATCAAGAAGTGCTCTGCTCCTGCTTCGCGTGCGCGNNCCAGCATCCGCAGCGACAATGACGTTCGCCTCCGCCTGGGGAAGCAGTGGCTGGAGCGCTGGCGTCAGAGTATCCAGGCTCACCGGAACCTCGTTCAGAAGAATGGTCCCTTCCTTCGTTACGGTGAGCGTGATGGACGCA
>DOUU01000482.1:2488-16879 GCA_003520425.1 Deltaproteobacteria bacterium | reverse complement strand
ACGCAACGGGCGCTTTGGCCCTTCCGCCGGTCGACTACGGGAGCTTCCAGGTGGTCGAGCGGGACGGCGGTGGGGTCGTCCTCGATATCCGTTTGCCCACCGTGACGCTCGGCAGCGTCTTGGTGGGCGCAAAGAACTATACGCAGGTCCTCGCCTCCGGATTCGACTCGACGCTCGCACCCGGATTCCCGCAGCTTCCCTCACGCACGTTCTGGGTGGAGGTGCCCGACCGCACCCGCTTCGAAGCCCGCGTCCTCGAGCGAGACGGCGGCACGCAGGTCCTCGCGGCACCCGTGGTCCCGGTGGCCGGAACAGCGGTCGCGGGCGGCACCGTCACGCCGGCGAGCCCCGCGCCGAATCCCGCCGCCTATGCGAGCAACTCTCCCTACCCGGCAGCACCCGCCGAAGTCGCGGGCAGCGTCGCTACAGAGTCCGGGGGGCGCCTTCTCGCGGTTCGGGTGAATCCCGCTCGGTTTACGGCTTCGACCGAAGCGCTCGACGTGGACACTCACCTGCGCGTTCGCATCGACGCCCTGGGGCCGGAGCCCCTCGCCGCGGCCGGCGCCGCGCCGAGCGCGGTGGCCGCGAACATCGAGGCGCTCGCAGCCCTTCCGGGGGTCAAGATCGGCGTGCGCGGTGTGGGCCTCGTGCGTGTCGACGAGGCTTCGCTCATCGGCGCCGGTCTCGACCCCGCGGCCGACCCCCGGGAGCTCCACCTCTACCACGAGGGGATCGAGGTTGCGATCCAGGTCGACGGCGAAGCCAAGGGAATGCTCGATCCGTCCGGGGCTCTCTTCTTCCATTCCGAGGGACTCGATACGCGCTACAGCGATGAGGCGGTGTACTTCCTGCTGGCTGCCAACACACTCGGGCGAAGGACCGCGCACCTCGCGGAAGTGCCGTCGGTGGGTCCCGCGGTGCTCGACATCCCCGCCCACGCCCACGATGCAGTGAAGTCGACGTACCTTCCGGGGGTCACAGCCAACGACGGGGATCATTTCGTGGGTCCCTACGTCTTCGACCAACCCGTCACCCGAAGCGTCGCGACCCCGGGTGCAACTTCGGCCGGAGCGAACTTGCGCGTACGCCTGCGCGGGGGCACGACGTATCCAGACATCTTGCTCGACCACCACTTCGGTGTCCGTGTGTCCGGCGTCGACGTGCTCGACGTGCGCTTCGACGGCACCGACGAGTTTGATGAAACCGTCGCGCTTCCTGCCGGCCTCGTCGTCGACGGCCAGACCCCGGTGGAGATCGTTCCCCGCTTCGACTCGGGCGCTCCCTTCGACCTCATCTACCTCGATGCGATCGATATTGACTATCGCCGCGACACTCGACTTCGAGCCGCGGACGAGGGACGGCTTGAGATCCCACTCGACACGACTGGCGTGGTCGCCCTCGGCGGCCTTTCCTCCCCCGACGTGCGGGTATGGGATGTGACCGACCCCACAACGCCCGCCGAGATTGTGGGCACATGGGTCGGTCCGGACAGCTTTGCGTTCGAAGGAACCACCGGGCATCAGTATGAAGCCACCGCTTCGTTGGGTCTTCTCTCCGCCTCGAGCCTTTCGCGCAATGTCCCCTCCTCCTGGCTCGCGGGTGGAGGGGCGGATTGGCTGGCCATCGCGCCCGCAAGTCTCATTCCCGGGCTAAAGCCCCTTGCAGCTCAGCGCGAGGCGCAGGGCCTGCGCACGGCGATCGTCGACGTGGAAGACGTGTACGATGAGATCACCGGCGGCGAATTCACGCCGGTTGCGATTCGCGACTTCGTGCGGCGAATCGCGAAGTCCTGGCGTCCGGCTCCCCGCTACTTGCTGCTGGTCGGCAGCGCGACCTACGACTATCGGAACTACCTGCACGGGACCGGCGTAAATCTCGTTCCCACGATGCTCGTCGACACGACCTTCGTGGAAGCTGCAGACGATGCCTACTTTGGAACGCTCGATGATGCCCACCTCGCACCCGATCTCTTCGTGGGCCGGATTCCGGCAAGGAATGCTTCGGAGCTCGATGCGATCGTCACCAAGCTCTTGAAATACGAGCTCGGGGCGAGCGGATGGGCAGCTCTCGACGAGGCGTGGCGCTCGAGGGCGCTGCTTGTCGCAGACAACGGGCCGGGGTCGGGCAATCCCGCAGAAGCGGCACAGTTCGAGGGAGCGCTAAGCCGGGTGGCGGGCGAATTCCCCCCGGACATTGCAACGACGCCGGTGGTGTTGCGCGAGCTTCCCGACGCGAACCGCGGTCCTCTCGCCAATGCAACGATCGACAGCGCATTGACTCAAGGCGTGAGTCTTGCGATCTATGCCGGCCACGGCGGGGCGCAGCTGTGGTCCGACAAGCTGATCTTCGGCCCCACGGACGTCGCGGCGGTGGCGGACGGATCGACGCTTCCCGTCTTCCTCGTGCTCGGTTGCCTCAATGCCTTCTTTGACGCCCCGAACGAGGATTCCTTGGGGCAGATCGCGCTTTCCGCCGCAGACCGCGGCGCTGCGGCATTCGTCGCGTCGACCGCAGTCACGGCGTTCGAAGGCGACGATGTCTTTGCCCGGAACCTCTCGCAGCGCATCTTTGGAGCAAATGTCCGAAGCCTCGGCGAAGCCGTCACTCAGGCCAAGCAGGCCATGGCAACGAGCCCGGGGGCGGAGGACGTCCTTCGCACCTTCGTCCTGCTCGGAGATCCGGCCACGCGGCTAGGAATCCCCAAATTCCCGATCGCGAACCCCGGCCCAAGCCGGAATACCGCTGCTTGGACTCCGGTCGTCCTCGACGGAAGCCAAAGCTCAGCGCCAGGTGGGGGGCGGCTTACCTATACGTGGCAGATCCTGACTGAACCCGCGGCGGGCAACGGCGTCCTGGGCGATGAAGAGACCGCGCATCCGACATTTTTGGCCGGGACGCCGGGGACCTATACCCTGGAGCTCACCGTGAGCGATGGACACCGCCGAAGCGCTCCCGCAACGGTCACCGTCAACGTGAATTCAGCAGGATCGCCCTTGGCTTGTGCCAAGGGTCCCACCGGCTCGGGTACGCAGCTCACGAGCACCGACGCTCTCTATCTTCTCCTCCCCCTTCTTGCCGCCCGCACCCTACGGCGCAAGCGCAAGGGGGCGGGACGGCTCGGGTAGGATCTCTCTCGCCCTGACGAGACTCGGCCCGAGCAGGGCTCTTGAATGCCTGCCGAACCGCGCCACCTTCTCGAGGTCAGAGACAGGCGATTCTCAGGGTTCGATCCCGGCGCGAGACGGGCAGAGATGGCGGAAAGCGCCGTTCGTGTGCGGCGCGAAGGGTCAGATGCCCCTTGGCATCCGATGCGTTCGCTCCGCCGCGGGCAGATCGGTGCCGCCGATATGGAGAGACACATACCCGCTCGGCGATGTCGAGCGCGGAGGGGCCAGGCTCATGAACACGCTCGCCGGCAAGCGCGCACTCATTACCGGAGGTGCCTCGGGGATCGGTAAGGCCCTCGCACAGCGCCTCGCTGCGGAGGATGCCGAACTGCTCCTTGTCGACCGGAACGAGGAGCTTTTGGGAGAGACGGCCGCCGGGCTCGTGGCAGGTGGAAAGCGGTGCCGTACCTACGTTTTGGACGTCACCGATACCGAGGGCATCTCGGCGCTCCGAGACCAAGTCCACCGCGAAGGCGGCCCAATTGACCTCCTGGTGAACAATGCGGGGCTTGTCTATGGAGGTTCATTTCTTGAGGTTCCGCTCGAACAGCACCTCACCACCTATCGCGTGAACACACTCAGTGTGGTTGCGATCACACACACCTTCTTGCCGGATCTCATCGCCGGTCGCGACGGCCACGTCGTCAACATTGCGAGTGCCTCTGGCTTGATTGGCCTGCCGTTCGGCGCCACCTATGCTTCAAGCAAATGGGCAGTCCTCGGCTTCTCAGAGTCGCTCGCGCTGGAACTCGAAATTGCAGGCCACCGTCACGTTCATGTGACGGTCGTATGCCCGAGCTACGTGGCAACGGGACTCTTCGAGGGTGTCCGCCCCCCCTTGGCGACCAAGCTGCTGACCGCCGAGCGCGTCGCCGATCTCACGGTTCGCGCAGTGCGCAGGAACCAGCCCTACGTCCGGACGCCGTGGCTCGTTCAGCTGACCCCCTTCATGAAGGCGATCGCTCCCTTCGGGTTGTTTTACCGGGGCGCGGCTCTGCTCGGCGTGAACACGAGCATGGTCCACTGGCGAGGTCGCACCTCAGGCGAAGGGTAGAGAGCCGCTGCTTCAACCAAGCCTGCGCGGCTATCGACGCCCTAGCGTCCGCGATGCGGCTTCCCTTTTCCAAGAAGAAGCCAATCGAGCGACACGTTCTCCTTTAGGGCCAATGTAAGAAGAAAATTCGGGTGCGGAGTCGTGCCGGCTTCGTAACGGTTCACGTTTTGCTGGAACACTCCGAGCTCGCGAGCGAATTGACGCTGCGACCGATGCCCACGCACCTTCGCAAGTCTCGAGGGAAGCTGCTTCACGAGGCTCTTCACTTCTACGGGCGCCATACTGGATCTCTCCTTCTAGGGGTTAGTGCGGAAACGCTAGGCGGCGCGCTCTCTCGGAATCGCTCGCGTGAGCGCCCCGGAGGGGATCGCTCGTCGGATCGATGCGTGCGCCGAGCTGTGCCTCCTCCCACTACGACCGGTCGCGTCATCTGGAGACGGCGCCTGAAAAAACGTCCCGCCGCCGCCGTCCTCGTCGTCGACTCCACTCCCGATGCGCTTCATTCCGCGGGGTGAAGATCACTCTGGGCCAAGACGCCGACAAAGCGCATCCTCTCCGCGGAGAGCCACAGCCGCCGAGGCCAGGTACCTCCGGTATTTCGGACGAGAGGTCCGGGGAGTCGGTTGACACGAGGCCCGGTGTGCTTTCGGCTCGGGTATACTCTTTCGCGCTTTTCCGCCTATGTGCCGCCCAGCAGATGCGGCGCCCCTCCCGCGCCCTGAGCCTGCGCCTGGAGAGCGTGGCCTCGGATTCTCATCACGTGGCAACGCAATTGCGTGGGGCTCAAACCTCGGAGGCGGGTCACCTTCCCTAGCCACTGCGACTGTACGAATTCCCGGGAGTCGCTTCATCAACCCTTTAGATCGTAGCGGCCGAACGTCGCAGCCAAGGGCCAGGAGGGCCTGACCCTGAGGCTGCCAATTCAATGCGATAGCGATTGGAAGGCCTCCCTGTCATCGCCCCTCCTGGGACTCCGCGCGCCCATCGCGGGTCCACCGGTCACCGATCGACTGACCGAACAGGTGCGTGGTAGACGACAGGCCCTGCCGCGATGGTCGGCGCGGTCGCCTGCAATCCCCGCATTCGGACTCCTGGATCGTGCGGCAAAGCAGCTGCTTCGAGGTTCGAAGCTCGTCACCCACAAACCGCGGGTTCGAGCCCGCAGCGAGACCAAGGTAGAGCACTCGAGATTCAGAAGCTCGACGCCGTCGCGGTCCTGGAGATCTGGAGCAACGCCGGGCACGCAACTGCGACCCGCGCGATCGTTAGTCGTGCCAAACTCGCTTCAGACGGTGTCGAGCGAAATATCGGTATCCCTGCCAGATCAGGTAGGCCCTTGCGGAAGGCAGCTTCACAAGACGGTACAGAGGCCGCAGCTGGCCGCCAAAACTTCGAAAGAAGCCCTCCACACCGGGAAGGTCCGTACCTGCAAAGTCGAAATCCAGGCCCGCCTCGTGGGCGTCCTCGATCATGCGTTGAGTCAGCAGGACGTTCATCAGGAAACCGTGTCGCACAGCCCGGTGTATCCCACCGGCCAGGTAAAAGGCACTTCGATCGTCATTCACCATGAGGCTCGTACACACGCCCCGGCCCTGAGGATCCCGGAGGATGTACGCTCCTCCCGTCTTACGGCTCGTCATAATCTCCCACCAGTGAGGCAAGCGGCGGGCGTAGTGGGCAAACGAATAGCGCTGAGCCTCTGCGGTCTCCTCCAAGAGAGGCAAACCTCTGAAAAATCAGGGTGATCATCGATGGAATAGTGCAGGTCGCTCGCGTCCTTGTAGGCTTTGCGCAACGTCCAGCGCCGGGTCTTCGAGGTCTCCCGGATCCAGGTTTCCTTCTCCGAAAATGGAATGACGTAGCTGTACTCCACCAAGCTGTCGAAGCCGTTCCAAAGGAAAGGCATCACATCCGAATCAGAGTACGTAAGCTGGAGGTCGTACATTCCAAGACGCGGGAGTCCATGGAGGATCGCTAAGAGCGTATGCTTGAGCCGAGTGCCATGGCCGTGCCGGGATCGCTTCTGAATGGGCGAATAGACGGGACCGTTGAAGCACGTCATCGGAGGCTTGATCATCGCTCTCGTTCCGAACAGTCGCCCGATGCAGCAGCAGATGCCCGCCTGAATCTCGCCGTCGCCGCCCATCAATACACGCACCGTCGGTTCTAATCCCCACGCACGTTGCCACCACACCGTGTGGAAGATCGAGCCGTTGGCGGAGGAGGCGACGAACCGATCCCAGCGGTCGTAGTCGCTCTCGGGAAGCTCGACAACAGCGCGTTGCGGGATCGTTCGTGCCGGCCGGGAAGCCGCAGCGATCTGCCAGGCGCCGATCGCATCGTCCCNNTGTGAAGCCGCAGCCATCTGCCACACTTCGATTGCATCGTCCCTATCGTGGGACAGATCTTGGGTCACGTGCGGTGCGAACTGTGGTCCTTGGCTGCCTGGACCGACAAGTTGCGCGACTTGACAGACTTCTCGAAGGAGCTGCGGCGGATTCGGCCGGGGTCCGCGCGACCGGACGACCCGGGAGAGCGCCGCATTCTCCTCCACCACGGGGACAAATCGGCTCCTCGTACTTGGAGGGGGGATCGGTCGTCGGTAGCCCGTTCAACTTCTCGACAGCCGGGCAGGCATTTCAAGTCGAAGACTTCGTCCGCGGGCAGATTCTGGTCAGCCAGGCGGTCCCCGAACCCGAGAGTCTCAGTCTTCTTGGCTTCGGTCTTTTGGGGATTGCAGTGCGCTGCCATCGGCGTCGGAGCGGCTGACTAGGAGGAGCCTATCGGCACGGTCGTTCACCGCCTGGGGGGATTGCAAAGAGTTCCCTGATAGGCCAGTTCTCCAGAGCGTTGCTTCACCGTGCCCCTTTCTTTTCCTCGACATAGATCCGCGAGCCTTGCCTTCGCTTCGGGCGAGAGCCTGAAGTGGGCGGCAGGCCCACTCGGACACTCCCGCAGCGCGTATGACGCCGGTCATACCAGGTCGCTCCCTCGCCGGCCGATCCGGTGTTGTAGGGAGGGGGAATCATGAGAGACCGACTGCACGAGACCTTGTCGCGGGGCACGCACTGGGCGGCCCTGGGACTCGCGGCGATGGCCTTCGCCTGCGCTCACCCCGGGACTGAGGTGAACCCTGAAGTCTTGTGGATGAGCACCAGCGGCGGCGACGAACCGGAGTTCTATCATGCCACGGCGGAGTGCCTATCGCAGAGCATGGCGGCGGCGGAAGTAGACCAGGACGGCGTGTTTGTGCTCTGCATGAAGAGAAGAGGCTGGGAGCAGCAGGCGGCGGTGGGTGCACCGGCGCCTACACCCAGGTGAGAGCATCCCAGAGCGTGCCGGGAGGGTTGCTCCCAGGTAGCCCCTCGCGCTTCGCTTGTGAGGTGAACCGACAAGGCGGCCGCCGAGGGGCTCGGCTTTTTCCGGCTAGCTACCGCAGCGCCGGCTCGTCCACGACACGCACGAGTCGCACCGAGCGGCTCACGATGCCCTCGCTTCGAGTGAGTGTGGCTATTCTGTGCCATGATTTTCATCGATCCAGGATCTAGGGCACTGCACCTATCGCCTTCAATGAGCACTACCCAAGGCAATCAGGATAGAAAGCATTGACAGAGGCGTGAAGCTATCCGTGGCCTCGATTTCACCGACCGTTCGGACTCGACCCGTGCCAAATACGCTGGACAAGGAGGATGCCATCGCCAGGAACGACGCCCTTCCTGCAGCCCACGTGAAGTCCCGGAGCGCGGACGCCCCGGGGTCCGGTCGCCTGCCCAGAGGGTCGGCTTCCTCTCGTTCGCCGGTGCTGCTGGTGGTCGCCGGCCGAATCGCAACGGGCAAGAGTACGATCGCCCGCGGCTTGGCGGAGCAACTCGACGCTGCGCTCTTGGTGGCCGATCGCACGCGCGAACGTGTGCTTGCCGAGCTCGCGCACAGCACATCCCCTGAGGCGGCCCTGCGCTTGAACCTCCAGCCTGGATTCGCGGACGCGATCTACGCGGAGCTACTCCGGCGCGCGAGGGAGGTGCTGGCGCCGGGACGATCGGTCGTCCTCGATGCGGCATTCCCGCGGCGAGCGCTCCGCCGGGCGGCACTGGAGCTTGCGGAAGAGCTCGGGGCGCGTTTTCTCCTCGTTGAGTGTCGCGCTGACGACGAAGTGCTGCGAGACCGACTGGCCGCTCGCGCCACGGCCGCCGGCGTTACTCCTGAAACCTGGCTCCCCTTGTTGGATGGGTTCAACCAAGCCTGGCAAAGCATCGATGAAGTCTCGGAAACCTCGCATCTCGTCCTCGACACGTCCGGCGCGCCCGAACGCGGCCTCGATGCGGCCCGCGCGTGGCTGGCACAGGTGCTGGCGGCGACTCCGGCCGTAGGGGCGCCTGGGAAGTGATTGACCGGAGCGCGGAGGGGATTAGAAAACTGTCCATGGGCGATACCGGCATCGCACGTCCTAGCCCGAAGGCAGTCGCGCCGGGTGCTCCGCTGCGCGCCGTCACCTTCGACTGCTGGGGCACTCTGCTCTTCGAGCGGGACCCCGAGCGCGCCCATGTCCGACGCGTCGCAGCCGTGGCGCACCTCGCACAAGAGCAGGGACGCGCTGTGGGGGTCGGCGAGGCCCGCCAGGCGCTCGATGCGGCGTGGCGTCGGCATTGGGACGCTTGGCTCGCCCACCGGGCGACCGGAGCAGCGGAGATCGCCGCATGGACGCTCGAAGGACTGGGGTTTGCGGAGGACGAGCGCAGCGGCCTTGCGTCTCCGCTGACGACGGCCCTCGCCGAGGCATCCCTCGAAGGCGATGCGAGGGCCCTCGAGGGGGCTCGCGACACGCTGGAGGGGCTCGCCCGCGCAGGCATCCGGCGCGCTCTCGTGTGTGACACGGGCTTTAGCCCCGGCCGCGTGGTCCGACGACTCCTCGATCGCGCGGGTCTGCTCGAATGGCTCGAGGTCCAGATCTTCTCCGATGAAGCCGGAGTGCCCAAGCCGCATCCCCACATTTTCGAACAGGCGCTGAAGGGCATTGCCGCAGCCCCCTCCGAGGCCCTTCACGTCGGCGACCTACGGCGCACGGATATTGCCGGCGCACGGGATCTCGGAATGCGAACCGTGCGGATCCGAGACCACTACGACGACCGGAGCGAGCATCCCGACGCAGATCACGTGGTGGACTCGCACGCGCACTTGCAGCAGCTCCTCGGGATCGTGAGTCGCCTCTCTGGCTAGCGCCGGGGCGAAGACGGGCGAACAGCACGATCCATGCCACGTTCGCTCCGAATGCCGACTGGGTAGCGGGTCGCACGAACGCTCGGCGGGGTCGCCCAGATGCAAGGGGTCCATCTCGCGGCCTGTCCTGCTCCACTGGAGCCAAGGAGCCGATGTCCAAGCCAGGAGGCCTCGGCTGCGTTCCAGCGCGTGATGCGATGTCTGTGTGCGGGTCCCGCAACGCCCTTTTGATGCAGAGGCAGTGGACGAAACGAGCTCTGCCCGAGCTTCGAGGCGCGCTCTCCGAGCGAGGCGTCTCGCATGGTAGGTGCGGTCAATCGGCGCGCATGACACCCGGCGGCTTCCAAGTTCCTTCTCCGGGCGGCAGGATCGAGGGCGGCGTCTCCTTCGGCCAGTAAAGACGCATCACAAGATAGATCGGCGCATCCGGTGCGGGGAGCCAGTTGGCCCTGTGGGCCGCGCCTGGCGAATCCTTCTGGATGTAGAGCGTGAGCGAACCGTCGGGGTTCTTCTTCATCTGGGGCAGCATCGGAGAGTTGATCAGATAGCGGTTGATGGGGTTCTTGATCAGGAGCTGCGTCTTGCCGTCATACATGGTCACCGACCAGAAGGCGTTCACCGGCGGGAACTGCCCAGCAGCGAATGTGAGCGTGTACTTGTGCTTGCTTCCGTCAAGCAGTTGCCCATCCGCATCGTTTCGAGTCAAGGGGTACATTGCTTCTGCGGCGTCATTGGCATAGATCCCGGCCTTCGCAACCAACGCGCGTAGTAGCCAATCGCCGTGGTAGTAGGCTGCATCTCCCCCGGCTCCACTGACCCGCCAACCGTTGATGTCCTTGCCGGCACTGGCCACGGCGGCGTCCACTTTCTTGTCCCCCTCCTTCATTGCCAGAGCCACTTCGGCCTTGTGTTCTAGCGACAGGTCGTTGAAGTCGAACTGTTTGCCCGGGCCGACTCCGATCCGCGCGAGTTTGGCGCGGATCTCGGTTTCCTCAGGAGTCGCGGGTGCGAACTGCAGCGCGAAGTCGAGATAGTTGAAGAAGTTTGTCTTGACGAGATCCTTGTCGGCCTTTGGAAAATTCACGGCGGGGGCCGCGGGCGGCACGGGCTTTTTCAGGTAGGCCGACAGGGTCCGCGCCTTGTAGCCCGCCTGGATCTTCTTCACGTTCGGCATGTCGCGCGGGTTGAAGAGTTGGGTGCGGTAGGCGGCCGCCGAGAACTGCGTGCCGGAGCGGAAGACCTTCTTGATCCCCTTTGGCGTCTCGCCCTTCCAATCGGGTCCGACCACCAGATAGTCACCGAGATCATTGCCGGTGGATCGGCTTCCGATGTAGCCGTAGTTGTAGGTGTTGCCGTCGCAGAGCATCACCGAGTAGTAGCGGTTTTTCTCGACCGCCGGGACAGACAGCACGATGGGTTCGGCACGTAGGTCCATCCAGAGGATCGAGTACGGCGTGTCGCTGTTGGGCGTAATGATGGCGGTGTCTTTGTAGGTAAAGACACGCGCCTCATTGGCGATCTGGTTGAAAGGCGCCTTGAACTGGCCTGAGTTGCGGTCGATAACATACTCGTACATCACCGCATAGTTCATTACGATCGGGAGGCCGTAAATGAAGCCCTCCTCGGCAATGGCCTTCGTCTCGGCGATGCTGGGTCTGTTCTTCTCTCCCTTCTCCGCCTGCGAGATCACGTCGCCCTTGTGAGCGCAGCCTTCGAAGAAGCCCACGGCAAGCGTCGAGACTCCCACAGCGACGACGATGAGCACAGCAAGCGTAGAAACCTTCGGACGGGCCATCCCATGTCTCCCTCGAGAACTGGAGGGCCTTCTAGCAAGACACGTTCCCAGTGCCTGCTAGAACGCTTTTGTGGCTCTCGTGCACCACCAGGGCGCTTCGGGAAAATGACGCAGCGCCATAAAGACCCACTCGAGGAGGGCCGGCGTGACGCTGTGGCTCACAGACTGGGCGATTAGCGGAGTTGAAGCCGACCTAGGGCTTCGGCCCGCTAAGCTCACCCCCCTGCAGGAGTTCGCCGCACTCCGGCGCCGGCTCGTGGCTCACGATTGACCCGGCCCCCGATGACGTGGTAGACGAGACTCCCACGAGGACGGCGAGGGTGCGAATGAGGCCCCCGGCGCGGCCCGTTTCTTCTCCGTCTGGCGCCGGCCAGCTCCCGCCGGCCCGCGGCCCTCCCCAAGCCCAGCCTCATCCGACAGCCCGCACTCTTTCATCGTTGCACGGAAAGGGCCTGTCTGAGCGGTGCGGGCCAGCACCCTCGCATCCCTAAAAAATTCGAGGAGAGGTGCCATGGCACTCATGAGGCGTATGGAACTGACACTGCGTCCCGATCGCATCAGCACCTTCGAGCAGGTAGCCCAGAAGGTCGCTGAGCGAGCCGTTTCCCAGAAGGAGAAGGTCCGCTGGAACGTCTATCAGACCATGTTCGGCGATCTCCTCTCCGTGATCTATGTATGGCAAGCCGAGGACTGGACGGACCTAGAAGCCCAGGAGACCGCAGAGGTCCGCATGCGGCGCTTTCTGGGCGAGAAGGAGGGGCAACAGGCGCTCGAAGAGATACGATGCTGTCTCGAGCGGGCTCAGCAGAGCGTTTCCATCGAACGCCCAGAGCTCTCCTATCTTCCTGACCAGCCAACACGGCCGGCTCCCTTTGCGATGGTGACGCGGATCCATGTTCGACCGGGAGGCGTCGAACCCTTCGAGGAACTCGTCCGCAAGGTGGCGGAGGCGATTCCGAAGGTAGATGAGCCCGCACGACTCATGGTGCGGCAGACAATCATCGGAAATCTCCGCGAGTACGCGGCGATCCGACCGCTCCAAAGCCTGAAGGAGCTTAGTGCCCAGCGCACGCCTGCAGACCTGCTGATCAAAGCCTTCGGTCCTGCGGAGGGAGGCCTGATTTTCCGCACGGGGAACGAAGCGATCGAGCACATAGAGAGGCGGATCGTGGCCTATCGCCAGGATCTCTCTAACCCGCGCTGATCGTACATTTTGGATTGATCGGGGCGGGCGCTCGAAGGACGAAGGTCCTCGGGCACAACATGCACCAAGCACCTGTGTCACTTGCCGAGCTCATAAAGCACTCACGGGATCCTGTCGGTCTTTCCAACTGGCCCGCCCCCACAAGCCGCAGTCTGCGCCGACGAGACGACGCACGTCACCGTCATGATGAAGACAAGCGCCTACCCGCGGATGAAACCCGCCGCTCGTCTCGCGTCTTTCGATCTGCTTAGGGGTACGCCTGGTTCCAGGCGCCTGCGCTCGGTCAGTGCGGAGGTCGCAGGCGTGGCACCGACTGGGTACGTCCGGGACTTCATGAAAGAGAACGCTGGCGCACAGGCTCGCATCACTGGCCACCGGAGACACCAACTCATGGTTCGTGCGGGCCGACAGCAGATGACGGCGGGAGGTTGTAACCCTAGCGAACTAACTCTTCGCCGTTGCTTCGAGCTTGGCCCATGTGCCAAACGCGAGAAACCCTACCCCTACGATGAAGACGTTGATCGCCTGGAAGCCCAAGAACTCCTTTGATCCGTAGAAGCGCCCCGCGACGGCCGCGACGCATATGACAACGCCGAGATACCCTGCGTATCGCCCGAGGAGTGTCCACGCTCCGTTCATGCCGTCTCCTCCTTGTATTTCAACCAGGGTGCTGCCAAGCGACGGTATCACCGCGCCGTGTTTCAAGCGACCGCATCACCGCGCCGTGTCGTTATTCTACTCTCGGCTGAAACGAGAAAGCGAGCGGAAAGCTTGTTCGGAACGGCCGCGTACCTGCGGCATTTTACCAACGGTCAACTGGGTCCTGGCCCTGGGGCGCTCTCCGAGCGAGGCGCCTCCGAGGACCCGTCGTACTTGGCGCTTTGCGCTTTCACCCCACTACTACTCCGCTGGTTGATCATCCGGGTCGGTCTACGGAGCGTGCGCCCTTCGTGCGCGCGGAACGCACGCTTCACCCGATCGCGGACGCGGTCGGGCAAAGCTCCGCTGGCTTGAGTGCTGGTCTGGACACGAGAATGATCGGCGAAGAGCCACCGAATGCGCCACCCGTCGGCCTGGTGTAGACCTCGATTGCAATCCAGATTGAGATCAGGATGAACAACAGGCAAAGATCTTCGGGAATACCCGATGCAGATGAAATTCAGGCCTCCATCGCCACCGGAATCGGTGGAGGAAGCCGAACGCGGTGTGCCCGCCCCTATCTCCGTGACTCAAACGATCGACCAGCTTAGGGTGAATCCTTTTCCGTGTCCGGGTAGTAGATGTCGTTTCCGGACCCCACCTGTGCCCCCCCTTCCCTGGCCTGGTTCTCCCGGTGCTGCAGATAGGCGTCGCGCACGAAGGAGTAGTAGTCGAAGGCGGCCCGCCGGTTCTCCTCCACGATCTTCAGGTAAGCGGCACGGGAGTTGATCGTCTGGACGGTCTGCAGTGGCGCCGTGATGTACCAGGCGATCGCGAGCGGGCCCATCGAGACCACACCAAGGCCCGCGTCCACGAGCCCTCCGCTGAGATCCCGAGCGGTCGAGGCACCGATCAGCGGAATCACGAGGTAGGGCCCCATGTCCACGCCCCAGTGGCCGAGGGTGAGGCCAAAGTCCTGATCGTAACGCGGCAGCGCCCAAGTCGTCGCCGGATCGAAGAGGCCTCCGAAGCCGAGCGTCGTGTTCACGAGGAATCGACCCGTCTCGAGAGCGGCGGCCTTCAGGTTTGCTTGGAACAGGTCATTGATCAGGACGACCGGGTAATGCAGGTTGGAGCGGAAGTTGGTGAGCATCTTCTGCACCGCGTCGGGTATGAGCCTGTCCCATTCCCGTGCCACCGGCTGAAGCGCGTGGATATCTAGGGCCTCGTTGAACGCGAAGACTTTCCGGTTGGTGTTCTCCCACGGGTCGATCATTCCCCGCTCCGCGGTCGCGGAGGGCTCGGCGTACGGTCC
>DOUU01000482.1:2130-2456 GCA_003520425.1 Deltaproteobacteria bacterium | reverse complement strand
CACCTGCTCCTCCAGTCGAACCCGTGCTCACCCCGCCGCAGCCTACACCGGCCCCCAGGGCGCACGTCAATCCTCTTGGCGACGATGCCACTCCACAGGCACCCGCTGGCCGCTCGGCACCCTATGGCGAAAACCCGACCACACCGAGGACGCTGCGGACCCGGTCTAGGAGTGACGCCCCGCAGGCTCTACGAGGGGCGCAGCATCTGGCCGATTAGAACTCCTGCGGGGACGGTCACAAGGAATACGAACAGTGCCCCCGCGACCCATTGCGCGAGTGGTTGACCCGCCAACCAAACGTTGATCGGAAGACTTACCGCCACAGC
>DOUU01000482.1:1231-2118 GCA_003520425.1 Deltaproteobacteria bacterium | reverse complement strand
AACGTTGTCCACCACGGTACTGCGTGACCAGTCGCATGGAAAACTCCCGCGATGAAGCCGAAGGGGAACGCAGCAGCGAAGGTAGCCGCGCAAAACAACAGCGTAAAAACGAAGATTCGTCGCAGATTCATCTTTCGTCGATCTCCCACAATGGAATTCGTCTGGCGTCGTTCATCCTCTAAGCCTTTGGTCCGTCAATCTCGGGCGGCNNGCACTGTTGCAAGCGTTCCAGGGGTATAGGGGCCCCCCGCTGACGGGGCGGGGGGTAGATCCACCCACGGGCGGTGCGCAAATTCGAATGGGCGCTCTCAGAAGTACAATTCTATCGCATGGTGAACACCGAGTGGCGCTACTGCAAGACGGTGAGAATGTCCCGACCTGAAGCCAAGATGTTTTCGCAGCCACGTTAGAGAATCAGGCCGTTGCCGACCTACTGGGTTGCGATCGGTGCGCAGGCCNNCGCCACGGTGCAGTCCAGCTCATATCCAATCAGGGTCAAATTGACTAGCGAGCTGAAATGCGCACCAACGAAGCCAATTAGGATGGTGACCGAATTCGACGAATCAATGTAAAGCAAGACCGGCTGATCGAATGCGATACCAGCGGCTCCGGAGGAGATATAAAACGAGGTAACGATTGGGGTTGTTTGATCCCCAGCATAAACGTCAACGATCGCTGGCGCAGAAGTGGTATCGGCACCGGTCCTTGAACTGACGTGCTCGACTACAACGCGATGCCCCGCGGGCACAACTGGAGATACGAAAAGGCAAACGTCTCCGCCGTTGCACTGCGTGCTCATATCGATAGTGACTCGATAGGGGATCCGCCCCGGGTCATCGACGCTGCTGGTATGCACCGGGCTCGTGCCTGGGTTCACGACCTCGACC
>DOUU01000482.1:183-1203 GCA_003520425.1 Deltaproteobacteria bacterium | reverse complement strand
CCTTGTGATGGCGAAATTGTGGTCAAAGGCTTCTGTTGGACTCTCGTCCTGTCAGAGTTGATCGCGCGCCAGCCTTGGGGGACCTTGGTGCTAACGCGCAGCACTCCCTGACGTCAGAGGAGGCTCCGCTACGGTCCTCCCGCTGGGAGTCCTTCTGGGAGTCAGGATCGTTTCACCCCGATCGACGGGCTGGAGTCGGCCGCGCGACATTAAGCGCCGCAAGACAGTCGGCGGCGCGAGTCTCACGGGATTCTGCGCGAAAGTGGGCGGACGGATGACGACGAAGCCTCCCCGCTCTCGGCGCCCTACGGCCCGACGGACAGAGCTCCGCCGCGTCGCAGCAAGCGGCCCGCCGCATCGCGGTCTGCGCCCCTGCCAGACACACTCAAAATATTGGCGAAGCATGAGCAGCGGGTCGGCAGTCTCACCATCCTTCAGCGCAATAACACTGCCATGTTGATGCCACGATGGAAATATGCGAAAGGCTGTCAGCGAATTCGATCATCCGCTCGCTCCCGAGCATCCCAGAAACCCGGAACTGCGGAGGATCGCCGCCGAACATCTTCATGATGTGCGGGGAAGCCCCATAGATGAACCCGCTGTTCGCCTTGTTCAGAGACTTCAGCTCCTGGGGGCTCGCGTTGAGGATGTGCTCTTGGGCGTGCGCGATCGCTGGATCCGGGGCAGGATTGCTCGCTCGCAGCCCACGGCGACTGGTGTCTGCCGACGATTGCCGAACTCCACTTGATTCTCGACTGCACGAATGCGAATTGCCTCCCTCAGATCTTCGGACCAACACAGGGGAACATCTACTGGTCCTCCTCCACGGACTCAGGCAACGCGTCCAACGCGTGGGCAGTGCCCTTCAACGGCGGCGAGCCTGCAACGCTCAGCAGCAGTGTGTCGGTCGCATACTACGTTCGCGCCGTGCGCGTAAATCGGACGCCGGCAGCGAACTCGCGACCGGACTGACCGCTAGCACGAGTGACACGAAATCCCAACACTGGGCTCCGGTCAGCC
>DOUU01000482.1:0-128 GCA_003520425.1 Deltaproteobacteria bacterium | reverse complement strand
CAGTCCAGCTCGTATCCAGTCAGGCTAATTTGGGGATCAAGGAGAAATTCGCCATTAGTGCTGATAGCAACTCCAGGCGCGTTGCCTGCGTCAACGTACAACTGAACCGCGTCGTTTAATGAATTGAA
>DOUU01000148.1:4752-6082 GCA_003520425.1 Deltaproteobacteria bacterium | reverse complement strand
CCAGTTCCGCCACTTCGGCTCTGCGCAATTTCTACCGCCACCCCCGATGGATTGTCAATGAAAAACGCCTCGGAGAGCCAGGACCCGTGAGCCGGGGAGGCAGCGGGCTCCGATTGGAGGAAGTAACCCAGGAAGAGCCATGCCCCTGTCAAGAATGTGGGCAGGCTGTCTGCCCTGAGTCCGCCCGCCGCTGCCCCCGCAACCCCGGCACCCTGGATAATGTGTCCGGTAAGTGACACCACGATCAACTCCCGTTCCCGTGCACAATGGAAAACCGGGAACTGAGGGTGGTTCCACGCCGGGGGACCATAGCCGCCCGAGAAACCCTCCGCAAAAAAATCATAAAAAGGAATCGTACGGCTTGAGGTCTGCCTGCGTATCCGGTATGCTGGTAATTGGATTGAGGGGGGAGTAAGGAGGTCAGAGCATGTATGAGTCGAGTCGGTTGGTGATGGCCGGAGTCCTGGGATTCCTGCTCTTCGGGTGCTCCACTGTCGAAATTCGAGAAACCCGGGTCGTGACCGGCCGGGTCACAGACGAGTCGGGGCAGCCGGTGGCCGATTCGCCAGTCGTCATCGTGGGGCGATCCCTGAACTTTGTGACCACCCGCCTGGAGTACGATGAAAGCTGGCGTCAGGAGACCAGGACCCGCACCGACGCCCAGGGACAGTATCGCATCGAGTTTGTCCCGGCCAACCTCGGCAACAACTTCTATCTCTTCTTCTATGACAAGACGGGCTTCAATCGCGTGAAATACCGCCAACCCGAACCCTTGGACATCACGTCGTTGCTAAACCGGGATCGAACGGTGCTCGTGAACCAGGTGCTCCGGTTCCAGCCGGGCTGGTCCGAGGTAGAACGACAGATCGCCTTTTACGGAGCGGACTCAGACAAGGGGAAGATCCTCCGTCGCTACGGCCTGCCTGAGAAGCGGGAGACGTCTGGGACAGGCGACACGGCCTCCGATGTGTGGTGGTATTACACCTACGGTGTGAGCTATTGGTTCACGGGGGACAAGCTCGCGCGGACCCACGAGTTCACCCCTATCCCCGGGGCCGCCCCGGCAAAATAGGCCGCGGAAACCGTCAATTGACAACTGACAAGCGATCCGCCCTTGGCGGAGAAAACCGGTCAGCGGGGTTCCTGGATCAATTGACCAGTTGTCAGTTGTCCGTTTTCAATCCGGAATTGAAGACCGGCCGCGGATCAGGCTGGTGAAGGCTCCGGCCAGGGCAATCGCCGCGCCGATGGTCACGGCGTGCCGGTAGGCTCCGGTCACCGCCAGGGCTTCCTGCCCCCAGGCCGCCGAGAGCTTCAGGACCTCCACCCC
>DOUU01000148.1:0-4738 GCA_003520425.1 Deltaproteobacteria bacterium | reverse complement strand
AGCACGAAGCCCAGGCCGAAGGCAGCGCCGATGAGACCCATCCCCCCCGCCCGCTCGGCGTCGCTCGTGACGTCGTTCGCGATGGCTTGCGCGGTCCCGATGCTCGCTGCGAAGAGCCCGGCCAAGACGCGGGCCAGGTAGATCGTGGCGAGGGACTGGCCGAGTGCCAGCAGCGCGAAGGAGGCGACGGTGCCCGAGAGCGAGATCAGGATGACAGGNNGGTGAAGAGCCCGATCCCCAGCCCAATCAGGCCGAGCCGCAGCACGATCTGCTGGTCGGTGCCGCCCACGCCCAACTGGCCCAAGAAAAACATTCCCGTTGAGAGGCAGGCCATGCCCGCGACCGTCGGGGTCCTTGACCCGATCCGGTCCGAGAGCCAGCCCCACGCCGGAAGGAAGACGAGCTGGGCTGCGGCGTACAGAGACAAGATGTACGCCACCTGGACCGAGCTCGCACCGAGCCTCGTGGCGTAGTACGGCAGCACGGGGAGGAGCACGCTAAAGCCGATGAAATCGATCAGGATCGTCGTGAAAATGATCCACAGCGTGCCGCGCTGCCGCGGCGCGCCGACCGGGAGGGCGATCTTCGCGGCGGGCTGTCCACTCACGCCACCGCCTCCGGTCCGGCCGCCCGACGAGCGGCCTCGAGCACGGCATGGGTCACGGTCTGGCGTTCGCGCAGGCCGAGCGTGAAATGCTCGGCGTCTCCGAGGATGCGCTCGACGGCGGCGTCGACGCTGTCCCACTGCGCCGGCCGCATGCGCAGCGCGTCCTCGAGCTCGGCAACTCCCGCAGAGTCCGCAATGAAGTCCCCGAAAAGGCGCACCCGCTGCAGCGTGCGGCTNNTTCCCACCATCTCCTCGAGGGAGTCCTCCCGAAGCCCCTGCACCCGCAGGCGAGCCTCCCGCTCGGTTACCGCCTGGGCCTCGAGCTCCGAGGGCGGTGAGTCGTCGAGGGAGAGGCCATGGCGCGCCGCATAGGCGCCGAGGAGCTCCTCCCCGAGGCGTCTCCCGAGGTCGGCCGGGCCGCGCACAAGCTCGACGAGAGCGGTGGGCTGCACCAAGGCCTCCTCCTCCTCCGGACCGGAGGGCCCGCTCTGCTCGACGCGGAAGGACCGCGAAAGCCCCACGATCGCCTGCACCAGGCAGACGCCCGCCGCGTCGCGCTCGCAGCTCACGTACGCGACAGGACGGGCTGCGACGATCACGCAGTCCCGTCCGGGATAGAAGGCCGGAGCTCCGAGCGCCGAGAGGGCGCGCAGGAGCCCCCGGACGTAGCGGTTCAGGAGCTTCTCGGCGGGGATCCTCTCCGCCGCCGGAAGCCAAGCGGACGGCGCGGGAAGGATGAGCGAGAGGGACAGGATGCCATCTCCATACGCCGTTGCGTGTCCACCGGTCCAGGCGCCGCACGACATTCGTTGGACCGCTGCCCTGGATCGGGCGGCCCCGCAGGAGTCGCGAGGGCGCAGGCGATCCGCTGGTAGCGACCGAGCGCGAGACCCTCTCCCCGCAGCGTCGCCAGCTGAAGCGCTCCGCCCTCCCCACGCTCCCGCCCTCGCGCCACGCTGGCCATGAGCTGGGCCGTCGAGGCAAGCTCGCGCAGCGGATCGACTGCGGCGAGATGACGCACGCGCACGCGGATCATAGGGATGCCGACCGGCCGCGCAGGGTAGCACGAGGCTTCGCGAGGACGCCTATAGTTCTCCCATGGCGGAATCGGCCTCCGTCCTGGTCGACATCTTGCGGGCCTTTCTGCTCGCCGACCAGAGCATGCGCCGGATCTTCGCTCGCTACCGCGAGGGCGTCCTCGCCTTCGATGAGGTCCAGCGCCTTGTCGGGGACGACGAGCGGAGCGTGCTCTTCCGGCTGAAGGAGCGCTGCCATGCGCTCTTCCGGGGCAACAAGCGAGCTCCCGGCGTCGTGACCCAGCGCGAGGCGCTCTTCGATCTCGCCGTGGGCTCGCTCTTCCACGAGGCCATGAAGTTCCGCGAGAACCTCTACCAGCGGACGGTCTACGGGCCCAAGGTCCGCGCGCTGCGCTCCCAGTCCGGCGCGGACGCCGAAGGAATCTTCGAGGAGTTCGAAAGGATCCTGGCGGCCGCCGCCGTGCGTCTCGACGAGGCGCTGCACGAGACCGAAGCGCTGCTCGTACAGACCCGCGCGCAGTTCCGCGCGCTCCTCGCCGCCCACGCGGAGAACGACCTCGTGGCGCGTTTCCTCGTGGAAGAACGCGCGCAGGTGGAGGAGGTGCTCGGTGAGGATCTCGACGACGTGCTGGCCTCGATCCACGGAACGGCGGTCTTGGGCTACGCGCGGGCCGCGCGCTCCTACCTGGAGAGCGGATTTTTTGCGGCGGCAAAACGCGCCCTCGCCGAGGCTCTGACGCGAGATCCCGCGCGTGCCGATCTCGTGCCGCTCGCCGCCTATGCCGAGGGCATGGACCGCTACGTCGAGGGGGAGCATCGCACGGCCGTGGCCCGCCTCACGGAATGGGCCGACGCGCAAGGCGCTGCCGGGGAGCCTGGGCTTGGCGATCTCGCCTATGCCGCCGTCTGCCGCATCGCCCAGCGCGCGCGCGCTCCGGGAGGGGAGTGCGATCCCGCCCTGGCGGAGAACGCCAGCGCCCTCGCCGAGCGGCTTCAGCCCTTTGCTCCCCACGCCCGCGTCGTGAGGGCAGGCTAGGCCTTCACGCCTTCTCGGGGCCCTGCCCGCGCTCCTCGGGCGAGAGCAGCACGCCCTGCTTCAGCATCTTCGCCAACTCCTCGCGCCGCCAGTTCACGGAGCTGTGCGTGAAGATGTCATCGACGCCGAGCACCCCGGCGCTGAAATTGCGCGCCGCGTAGTGGAAGACCGTGGCGCCGAGCAGGCTCTGGAAGAAGTGCCGCGAGGACATGCGCCGGAAGGCGCCCGCCTCGACGCCTTCCTGGTAGAAGCGCAGGATGCGGCCGATCACGCTCTGGATCGGCGGGTTGAGGAGCTCGTCGAGCAGCTGCGCCCGGTCCACGAACACGCGAATCAGGATCTGCGAGTAGTTGCGTCGCTCGGCGAGCAGGTCGTTCAGCACCGCGAGAAGCCGCTCGAGACGCTCGTTCGGGCTCCCCGGACCTTCGGTCGCGGTGCGGACGGCGGCTTCAAAGGCCTCGAGCATGCGCAAGAGCACGGCAGTGTAGAGGGCGGCCTTGCTGGGGAAGTAGTAGTAGAGGGCCGTCTTCTGGACGCCGACCTGCTCGGCGATGCGCTGGAGGTGGGCGCCGTCATAGCCCGCTCGGGCGAACTCCCCCTCGGCCACCTCGAGGATTTTGTTCCGGGTATCCAGGCTCCGCGGCTCGTCGCTCACGCGATCCTCCTCGGCCCCGGCGGCGGGACCCCCCGGCCGGCTCACACCGTCGCGGGCTCGGGCTTGCCGCGATAGTACAACCAACCGCTCGTCCCGAGAATCACCAAGGCGATTCCGATCCACTGAGGTTCGGTGAGCCCGAGGGCGACCCGAGGGTTCACGCGCCAGTGTTCGACGACGATTCGCCCGATGCCGTTGAGCGCCACGTACTCTCCGAAGAGGAAGGGACTCGAGCGGCGGCGCCGCCAAAGAAATGCGGCAACAGGCAGGAGCCAGGCGATCTCATAGAGCTGCGTGGGATGCACCGGATCGAATGCGGGTGGCGAGCCCTTCGGGAAGGCAACGCCCCAGGGCACATCGGTCACGCGTCCGTAGTCGTCGCCCACGAGGAAGCAGCCCACCCGGCCGATCGCCTGGCCGAGCGCGCCGCCCACGGCCGTGCAGTCCGCGAAGGTCTTGAGCGGGAGGCCGTGGATGCGGCAGCCGAGGAGGCCGAGGAGGGTCCCTCCGATCAGGCCCCCATACCAGGTGATGCCATCTCGGGAGAGCAGCAGGGGAAGGAGCGGCGCGCCCTCCCGGAGTGAGTTGTCGACCGCGAAATAGAGCTTTGCGCCGCCGACGCCCCCGACCATGACGTAGAGGAGGATCGTGGTCGCGAGCTCGGGATTGAGGCCTTCTTCCCGCATGCGGATCGCGGTGACCCACGTGCCGACCAGGAACGCGATCGCGAGCATCACGCCAAAGGAGCTGATGGGAAAGCCAAAAGGCTCCCAGACGATGGGATACATGGGGACGTCACCCGGCCCGCAGGCTAAGCAACCGCCCTGCGGTCGGCAAATGCGCGCGCCCGCGCTACCCGCGAGGGAGCGTCAGGTGGAAGCAGGCGCCCTCGCCCGGGGCACTCTCGACCCAGACCCGCCCGCCATGCGTCTCGGCGATCTTCTTCACGATCGCAAGCCCGACCCCGGTTCCGCGGCGGCCGTCGGCGCGCGGGCCGAGGCTCTGGAAGATCTCGAAGATCCGTTCATGGTGCTTGGGATCGATCCCCCGCCCGTTGTCGCGCACGACGAGGTGATAGACGTCCAGCTCTTCGCGCACATCGATCTCGATCCGCGGCTTGGGGTGCGGCCCCATGTGATCGAGCGCATTGCCCACGAGGTTCGAGAAGACCTGGTAGAGCCGGGTCCGATCGCAGAGCACAAGGGGCGGGTTTTCGCAGATCTCGAGCTCGACCCCCTGGCTCTCCAGGCGCGGCTTGAGCTCGGCGCGCAGCTGAAAGAGCGTCCTGCGCGGGTCGACGAGCGCCTTGCGCGCCGCGGTCTCGCCGATTCGCGAGAACTCGAGGAGGTCATTGATCAGGGCCTCCATCGTTCGCCCGGCCTGTTCGATCCGGGCGAGGAAAT
>DOUU01000296.1 GCA_003520425.1 Deltaproteobacteria bacterium | reverse complement strand
CATTCGAGCGCGCGGAGTACCCGATGAGTCGCTCCATCACGGCCGATCCGAAGGGCGCGCGCACGCACGCGCGGGCCATGGCCGGGACGCGCATCGAGGCGCTGCCGACAGTCCCTGCCACCGCGGTCGCCGATCTGCCCTTGGGTGTCGCCCGGGAGGCGATGCTTTGGGAGGAAACGCTCGGCCCGGGCGGCTACGCCGGCAAGGACCTTGAGCGCGGAGCGCGGCTACGCCTTGTTGATCTTGAGGGCGATGCCTGTCTGTCGATGCTGCTTTTTAACGCCGAGCAGCCCACCGAACGGCTGAACGTCGCCGACACGGTGAAGGTGCAGTGGAACGCCTATCTGCAGGCGGGACGGGTGCTGCTGTCCGACATGGGACGGCCGCTCATGAGCATCCTCGAGGACGGGGCCGGAACCCACGACACCTTCTGCGGCCCCTCGCATGAGCGCAGCGGCCGCAGCCGCGACGGCGCGGCAGCCGCTTGGGGCAATCATCCAGCCGCGCGCGCACGCCTGCTGCTCGGGGTCGCGAAGTTCGGACTTGGGCGGCGCGACATTCACCCCAGCGTCAACTGGTTCAAAGCAGTGCGCATCGCTCCCGATGGCACCACAGTGGTGCAGATCGGTCCCTTCCCGCCCGGCCGTACGCTGCTGCTGCGTACCGAAATGAACGTCGTGGTGGTCCTCGCCAATTGCCCGCATGTCCTCGATCGGCGTGCGGGCTATTGCGTGACGCCGGCGCGGATCTCGGCCTGGCGAGGTCCAATTACGGCCCCCGACGATCCGATCCGCATTGGCACGCCCGAGTGTGAGCGCGCCTTNNGCGTGAGCGCCTGGCGCGGCCCGCTCACGCCCGAGGACGATCCGATCCGCCATGCGACGCCGGAGAGCCTGCGCGCCTTCATGAACGTCGAGGAATACTTCCGCCGCTAGGCGGGTGGCGCGCAACTTGCAGGTCTCATGAGCCGCACGGAGTGCTGAACCCATGAATGATCCCGCCCTCGCGGGGTTGCCCCGCCCTATTCTCCTCGATGAAGTGGTGCCCGCGCGCGCTCCCTGGGACCATCTGGTGCGCAGCGGTGAGACGCTGCGGATCGTGGATCTCGAGGGCAACCAGGCGGCCGATTTCCTCCTGTACGCGGCGGGTGACGACAGTGAGCGCTATAGCGCGCAGGACACCATCGCCGCGCAAGGCAACATCTTCCTGCGAATCGGCTCGATCCTGATGTCGAACGAGTGCCGGCCCATGGCCGAGATCACCGCCACTACGGTTGCCTACCACGACACCATCGGGGGAGCGTGCAGCTGCGAGAGCAACACCTTGCGCTATGGCCACCACACCAANNGGCATGGAAGGCCAGCTCAAGCTGAAGCAGGCCAAGGTGCTGACCATCGGCGCGGGCGGGCTGGGCTCGCCGCTGGCGCTGTACCTCGGTGCGGCTGGAGTCGGGACGCTCGGCATCGTCGACGGCATCTCCGCGCCCGGCCTCTACGTCGACCTGCGCGCGGAGATGGACGTGACGGTCGTGATCTCCAACTGCCCGCAGATCAATAATCCCTGCAACGGATTTAATCCGACCCCATTGCGCGTCGTGATCACTGCGCCCGGGGCGCCGCGTGCTTGACCCCGCCCGGGCCACCGATCGGGCGGCCATGCGGGTACTCGAGGGAGGTCTCGCGACGACCGTGCAGGACTATCCCGGGCGGCGCGGCTTCTGGCACGTGGGCGTCCCACCCTCGGGGCCGATGGACAGCCTCGCATTCCGCCTCGGCAATCGGCTGCTCGGGAACTCCGAAGGCGCTGCGGGCCTCGAAGTGACGGTCCTCGGACCGACGCTGCAATTCGATCGGCCCTGCACGCTCTGTCTCACGGGCGCCGACTTCGACGCGCACCTCGACGGCCGCGCGGTCTCGCCGTACTCCCCCACCCAGGTGACTCGCGGTCAGACGCTCAAGCTCCGCCGCGTGCGCGGGCCGGGCATGCGAGCCTACATCCTCTTCGCCGGCGGGCTCGACCTTCCTCCTTACCTCGGCAGCTGTTCGACCTTCACGCTCGGATGCTTCGGCGGATTCGAAGGTCGCGCGCTGGCGACCGGAGACACGTTGCAACTGCCCGCTGGTCGCGACGCGCGCGAGCCGCGCGAGCTCCCGCAAACGCTGCGACCAGCGCTGGGCCATGAGTGGCGCCTGCGGGTACTCTGCGGCCCGCACGGTGCCCCCGACTTTTTCACGCCCGAGGACATCGAAGCGATCCTCGGCGCCACCTGGCGGGTCCACCATAACTCCAACCGCACCGGGGTGCGTCTCATCGGACCCAAGCCGCGCTGGGCACGCCGCGACGGCGGCGAGGCCGGCCTTCACCCCTCAAACATTCACGACACGCCGTACGCGGTCGGCGCGCTCGACTTCACGGGCGACATGCCGATCATCCTCGGTCCCGATGGTCCCTCCCTCGGCGGTTTCGTATGCCCTTTCGTGATCATCGCTGCGGACAGCTGGCAGCTCGGACAGCTCGCGCCCGGAGACAGCGTGCGGTTCGAAAGCCTGGACGATGCGACGGCCGGTGAGGCCGCGCAGGAGCAGGATGCGCTGATCGCCCGCCTGGACGCGCCGGTCGCGGTCCGTCGCATCCGGATACGGGGCAGCACGGATGCCATACTGGATACGCGGGCGGCGCAGGCTGAGCGCCCGAAAACCGTGTATCGCCGGCAGGGTGATGCCAATGTGCTCATCGAATACGGTGAGATGGTGCTCGATCTCACCCTGCGCATCCGTGTGCACGCGCTCATGATGGAGCTCGAGCGCATGCACGTGCCCGGCGTCATCGACGTGACCCCCGGTGTACGCTCGCTGCAGGTGCACTACGAGGCGCGTGTGCTTCCACTCAGGAAGCTCCTGAACAGCTTGCAGGATGCGGAGGACCGGATCGGGGATCTCGGCGATTTCGAGATTCCCTCGCGCGTCGTGTGGCTGCCGCTCTCGTTTGGTGATCCGGCGGTCGCGGAGACCATCGCGCGCTACATGGCCTCGGTACGCACCGATGCGCCCTGGTGCCCGGATAACATCGAATTCATTCGGCGCATCAATGGACTGAAGTCCACCGACGACGTGCGCCGTATCGTCTTCGATGCCCACTACCTGGTGATGGGGCTCGGCGACGTCTATCTCGGCGCCCCGGTCGCCGTCGCACTCGATCCACGTCATCGCTTGGTCACGACCAAATACAACCCTGCACGGACCTGGACACCTCCCAACATGGTCGGTATCGGCGGCGCCTACCTCTGCATCTACGGCATGGAGGGCCCCGGCGGCTATCAGCTCTTCGGCCGCACCGTGCAGGTGTGGAATTCCGAACGCCAGACGCAGGACTTCCGCGACGGCAAGCCCTGGTTGTTGCAGTTCTTCGATCAGATTCGCTTCTTCCCAGTAACGCACGCAGAGCTCTGCGACTGGCGGGCGGAGTTTCCGCACGGGCGGCGTGGGTTGCGGATCGAGTCGGCGCTGTTTCGTATGGCCGATTACCGACGCTTCCTGGCTGAGCAGCGCGAGGACATCGTGAGTTTCCAAGCCGCGCGACAGAGAGCGTTCGACGCCGAGCGCCGCGCATGGGCGGCCTCCAATGAGCTGTCCTGAGACCCAGCCCCCGCGAGTCGCCGGTGTGCGGGACATCGCCCGCAAAGTGGGTGAGCGCGTCATCAGCGCCGCCGAAGTCGCACGCGCGACGATCGAGCGCATCCGCGCGTACGAGGCGATCCAGCCCGCCGTGTGGATCAGCCGCCTCCCGGACGAGGAGCTGCGCGCGCAGGCACACCGCATCGACGAACGGCTGGCCCGGGGGGAAATGCTGGCGCTCGCCGCGGTGCCGGTAGCCGTCAAGGACAACATCGATGTCGCGGGCCTCGAGACCACCGCGGGCTGCCCGGCGTTTGCGTACCGCGCGGAAAGCTCCGCGCCCGTCATCGAACGGCTTGAGTCCGCTGGCGCGCTGATCGTCGGCAAGACCAACATGGATCAATTTGCCACGGGCCTGGTTGGGACACGCAGTCCATACGGGAGCTTGGGCTGTGTCTTCAACCGCGAGTATGTAAGTGGTGGATCGAGTTCCGGCTCGGCGGTCGCGGTCGCGGCCGGCCTCGTGCCCCTCGCGCTCGGAACCGACACCGCCGGCTCGGGCCGGGTTCCCGCAGCATTCAACGCTCTGGTGGGGTTCAAGCCGACTCGCGGCCGTTGGAGCTCACGGGGTGTGGTTCCCGCCTGCCGCAGTCTCGACTGCGTGAGCGCCTTGACCGGCAGCGCCGAGGACGCCTCGGTAGTGGATGAGGTCCTCGCGGACTTCGATCGCGACGACCCGTATGCGCGGCACCCGCCGACGACAAGTGATGGCCTCAGCGAGCATTTTCGGATAGGCATCGCATCATCCAAGTACCTGGCGGATCTCGGACCGGAGGATGAAGGCTTCTACCATGCGGCACTCAAACGTCTCGAGCAGGTGGGGGCCCGCGCGGTCGAGGTCGACGTCACGCCTCTTCTCGAGGCAGCGCGTCTGCTCTACGGCGGTCCCTGGGTCGCCGAGCGTGCCATCGTGCTCGAACCGCTCCTCGAGCAGTGCCCGACGGCGATCCATCCGGTCGTGCGTGCGATCGTGCAGGCGGCCAGGGGAATCTCGGCGGTTGAGACCTTTCGCGCGTTGGATACCCTGCAGCATTACAGTCGCGCGGCCCGTGAGCTGTGGGAGACGATCGATGTGCTCGTCCTTCCGACCACGCCGGGGATCTATCGACGCGCGGAGGTACTGGCCGAGCCATTTGGGCTCAATGCGCGTCTCGGCACCTACACGAACTTCGTAAATCTGCTGGACATGTGCGCCGTATCGCTGCCGGCGGGCTTCAGGGACAACCACACTGCCGCCGGTGTGAGCCTGATCGGTCCGGCCTGGGCCGACTCAACGCTGCTCGAGATTGCGGCGCGTTACGAGCGTGCGGGAGCAGCGCACGAGCGGCCACCACTCGACCTCCGGCCGGGCTCTCCGCGGGTTCAGCTCGCTGTCGTCGGGGCTCATCTGCAGGGGATGCCACTGCACCATCAACTGACGGCACGAGAAGCGCGGTTCCTGCGTCGCACGCGCACGGCACCCGCTTACCGCCTCTACGCACTGAGCGGCGAGCGGCCGCCCAAGCCCGCCCTCGTGCACGCCGGAGTCGGGGGAGGCGCGATCGAGATTGAGATCTACGACCTCGATCTCGCCGCGTTCGGGTCCTTCGCCGCGGAGGTCCCCCCACCTCTTGCCATCGGTGAGGTCGAGCTCGAAGACGGCAGCCGGGTGCGCGGCTTCGTCGCTGAGCCGCGTGCACTCGTCGGGGCGCTCGAGATTACCGCTACGGGCGGCTGGCGCGCGTATCTCGCCCGCAACGGGGGAGCACTGCCATGAGCGAGTTACGATCGCTTCCGCACACAGCCTTGCTGCTCCTCGCCGCGCTTGCTGCATCGACCGCCTTCGGCGCGGTCAAGGTCGGGGTCTCCGACTGGACCGGGTGGGTGGCCTGGTACGTGGCGCAGGACCAGGGCTACTTCCGCAAGTATGGCGCCGACGTAAAGCTGGTCTGGTTCGCCAACTACAGCGACTCGATCGCAGCCCTCTCGACCGGGCAGCTCGACGCCAACAGTCAGACCTGGTCGGACACCTTGGGACCCCTCGCCAAGGGACTGCCGCTCAAGGTGGTGCTGGTGAACGACAACTCGGCAGGGAATGACGCCCTCATGGTGGGGCCGAAGATCCGTGGCTTTGCGGATTTGCGTGGCCACAAGGTCGCCCTCGAGCAGTACAGCATTTCGCACTTTGTGCTTTACACGGCCCTCACTCGCAACGGTCTCTCCGCCAAGGACGTACAGGTCATCAATCTCTCCGCGGGCGATGCCGCCGCCGCCTTCATCAGCGGGAGCGTCGATGCCGCAGTGGTCTGGAATCCGTGGATCAGTCAGATCGAGAAGAGCGGAACGGGGAGACCCCTGTTCACCTCGCGCGAGATGCCCGGACTCATTCCGGATCTTCTGGTAGCGCAGACACAGGCCGTCCAGGACCACCGCAAGGATTTCATCGCCATGATCCGCGCGTGGTTCGACACCGAGGCCTTCATTCGCACCCAGCCCGAGCGAGCCGTTGCGATCATGTCGAAAGTGGTGGGTCTCTCGCCCGATCAATACCGGGTATTTCTCCCCGGCACTCATTTCTTCGACGCCACGGCAAACCTGGAGGCCTTCGATCCCAAGAGCCCCCGGAGCCTCGCTCAGGTTGCCCCCACGATCGGCGCCTTCCTGCTCTCAAACAAGCTGATTGAGGCGGTTCCCGACGCGGCCAGGGCCGTAGACGGAACGCTGCTGCAAGCCGCGGTCGCCGCGCCGCCATCCCAGGCCACCTCGCCCCGCAGGCAGTGAACGACACCACCACAATCAAAGCCAAGCCGCGGCGCACCAGGCAGCAGCTGTGGAAAATCCGCGGCTGGCTGAGTCGACGCCGTTACTGGACCCTCGCGGCGCTCGGCCTCGCTGTGCCGCTCTCCTGTTGGACACTGCTCACCGCGATAGGCTCAGTCAATCGGGTCTTTCTCCCCGGCCCGTTCGATGTGGTGCACCGGGTGATCACCTGGTTCCGGGACGATGACCTCCTGTCCGACGTTGGGATCAGCTGTTTCCGCGTCGTGGTCGGGTGGGCGCTCTCGGCGCTGGTGGCTCTGCCGCTCGGGCTTCTGATCGGCACGTTCCGCGACGTGCAGGCGGCGCTCGAGCCGCTCATGGACTTCGTCCGCTACCTTCCTGCCGTGGCCTTCATCCCGCTGGTGATGCTCTGGGTCGGGATCGACGAGGGGGCTAAGATCGCGATCATCTTTATCGGCACCTTCTTCCAGATGGTGTTGATGGTGGCCGAGGACGTGCGACGGGTGCCCCTGGCACAGATCGAAGTCGCGCAGACGCTCGGCGCCACGCGCAGCGAAATCATCAACGAGGTCATCATTCCCTCCGCCAAGCCCGCGCTGCTCGACACACTGCGCATCACCATGGGCTGGGCGTGGACGTATCTCGTGGTGGCGGAGCTGGTGGCCGCGAACTCGGGCCTCGGCTACGCCATCATCAAGGCACAGCGGTTCCTGCAGACAGACAAGATTTTCGCCGGGATCATCCTGATCGGTGCGTTGGGGCTCGCCATCGATCAGGCGTTCAGGCTGGTGCATCGGCTGGCCTTCGGCTATCTGCACGCCCGCACCTGACGGCCATGAGCGCGATCAGCTGCCGGCGTGTGGGGAAGAGCTTCGGCAA
>DOUU01000126.1:7966-9335 GCA_003520425.1 Deltaproteobacteria bacterium | reverse complement strand
GAAGGCCAAGCATGAAGGTAAGAAGCCGTAGATTCGCGATGTGAAGGCACTTGGATCCGGGGTCGAGCGCGGGGAACGCCGATCCTGTGTTATCAGAGAGTCCCAACAATCAAGGACGGGTCGATCTCACGAAATCGCTCCGCGGCAGTCGGCGGTGCTAGATCGCCCTCGTGATGTGCTGCGGACCATCCGCGCATTTCTCGACTCCTCCGCTCTCTGGAGCCAGTCGTTAGCGATCGGCGGCGGTGAACTCGAAACCCAAAAACCCATCCTGCCGGCGCAGGAGATTCCAGCCAACGACCGCTGCAACGAGGAGGCATCCTGTGCCGTTCCCCAAGCGCCCGGCCGATCGAATGCCTGCCTTTGTGACCCTGCTCGTCTTCGGTATTGCGGCCATTATGATCCTGCCGCTGTTCGCGCCCGACACTGCCCATCTCGCCATCAGCCGGGTCGCGGGTGTGGCTACCCTCATGTTGGCACTTTGGGCAGCTGGGGTGGGAGCGAGAATCCTTCTCTTCTCCGCGCCGGTCTTCCTTGCCTATTTGATCGCCGTTCTCATGGGCGGGCGACATCTCAGCGCTCTCGCCTTGAGCATCCGGGCGTTCTTCTTCTGCTACGCCATCGCGGTCATCGTCGCGCATATCCTTCGGGCGCAGAAGGTGACGGGCGACATGCTCGCGGGCGCGGCGTGCGCGTACCTTCTCACGGGAATCGCCTGGGCCAACTTCTACGAAATTCTCGAGCTCCTGCGACCGGGCTCGTTCGACATCCCCTCGGCCTTCCTGCTTCAGCCCCACGGCGACCCGACATTGGCCCTGCAGTACTTCAGCTTTACCACCCTGACAACCGTGGGATACGGCGACGTTCATCCATCAAACATTCGCGCCGCAGGCCTTGCCATCGGCGAGGCGGTCGTGGGCCAGCTCTACGTCGCGATCATGATCGCCCGGGTGGTGAGTCTCCATCTGGTCCAGCGATCTTGACCCGCCTCCCTTGTCACAGCCTCGAGTCCCGGGTGACAGTCACGATGCATCCTGGATCCGCGCTTCAAGCAGCATCACCGCCGGTCACGGCAGTAGAGGATCAGTGAGGCGGAATCCGCCGAGCGCAAGCTGTAGCCAAGGTATTTGGAGGCCTTTGAGAAGGCCACGGAACGGACGAGCACCATGCATGCGCCCTGGTGCGTGATTCCGGAAAACTACAAGTCGTTTCGCAACCTCGCGATTTCGCAGACCGTCGCGGACACGCCCACGGAGCTGGACCTCAGGCTCCCGCCCACTCCTGTCGGCATCGCAGCGATTCGCCGTGAATGCGACGCGAGGGAAGCTGCACGGGCGCGCATCTCGAAGGGGAAGGGTCAAAAGCCCGC
>DOUU01000126.1:1580-7794 GCA_003520425.1 Deltaproteobacteria bacterium | reverse complement strand
AGCTATTCGTGACATACACGCCGCCATCCTTGTTCGCGCCCTTTACGGTGAGCGTCTTGGCAGCGTTGTCGATCGCGGTGATCTCACCGGTTACCGCCGCGTTGGTCGACTGCTGCTGGCGGACCTGTGCATGGGTTCCGCCCGCACCAACGAGGAGAATCAAGGAGAAAACCACGGAGACGAGCGGTCGGCTGCGAGCCATATTCTTCCCTCCCGAGCCTCATCCCCCTCGCAAGAGCTGGAGAGAATGAGGCTCATGCGCTCTTAGAGCGCCCTATCATCGCATGTCCGGTGGAAATCAGAAGGAGGATCCTGCTCCGGAGGTGAGGCATCGCGCCTCATTGGCTCTCGCTCTGCTCGTTCGATCACACGGCCAACAACCGCTTAGTGGGCAAGGATCCTCGCCGCCGAGGCTCGCGAGACTCGGTCGCTTCCGCGCGACCCTCGTAGCTTGCTTGCCCGCGGGCCCAGTCGCACCGTGCAGCGCCCACGGACCCAAGGAATCTAGTGCAGACTACGCGACAGCACGTATAGCAAGTAGTACAACGCAAGAACGCATAGACCGATCAAAGCGTAACGAACCGGTCGCGTCATCTCGTTCTCCTTCAACGTGGTCAGTACGGCCGGCGATGCCTGCAGGCGCCCCGAGCCGCTCCCCTGGAAGTCTCTCATCGTGCCTTCAAGGTCCAAGCCGCTCTCGGTATCTCTTGGTCTTTCGTCGGCGCTGCAGGGACTCCTCGGCCAACCATGCGGCCGCGGGACCATGCTAGGATCCCGTGCGTCCGGTGCCGTCGGCAACACAACGCGGCCTCAACGATCGGGTCAGGAAAAGTGCGGCCGTCGAAGGATCCCATGGCAGAAAGAGACCTTTCGGAACGCGATCCGCTTGAAGACTTCGAACCGCGCGAGATCACACTCAACGGGACCCGCAAGCTCACGTTCGTGGCGGGTTCAGGGCCAGCTGTCATCGTGATGACCGAAATGCCGGGCATTTCCCCCTACGTCGGCCGTTTTGCGCGCTTCGTGCGCGATGCCGGGTTCACGGTCTGGATGCCGAACCTTTTTGGCGACCCTGGCAGACCGATCTCGATCGGGTATGGGGTGAAGGAAATCGCCAAAGCTTGCGTGAGCCGCGAGTTTCGTGCTTTTGCATCGAACGAGTCCAGTCCCGTCACACAGTGGCTGCGGGCTCTCGCTGCCCATGCACACCCACTTTGCGGCGGCAAGGGTGTTGGCGCAATTGGAATGTGCTTCACGGGCAATTTTGCACTCTCAATGATGCTGGAACCCGCGATGCTGGCGCCGGTCCTCTCGCAGCCGTCCCTCCCCTTCTTCAATGGGGCAGGCATGCACATCTCTCCCGAAGAGCTCCGGGCAGTCAGGGCGCGGCTCGACGAGGAGGATCTTACGGTTCTCGCCTATCGGTTCGAAGGCTATCCCTTCTGCAAGGCTGCGCGCTTTGCCGCGTACGAACAAGCATTGGGAGATCGCTTCAAAGGCCGCGTGCTCCCGGATTCCGCAGCAGCGCCAGGGACGCCGATGCGTCCTCATAGCGTGGTCACGCTCCACCTCATTGACCGCGAAGGGGAGCCGACAAGAAAAGCCGTGGACGAGATCCTGGAATTCTTTGGGACGCGCCTCAGGGACGGCTCGTGCGAGGCCTGACCAGGCCCTGCACTCCGCGGTCGCCGGAGAAGTGCCCCGGGACCTATGGCTCNNGGCTCGCGGCCGAGTTCTAGAACCCGCCAGCCGTCTCCGCCCTGGACGACGGTGGCCTTCATCCTTCCCTCGCCGATCACCTCGGTACGTCCGTCTTGGGTGATCCCCCGGATCGCTTGCGTGAAGTGGACGGTGGTGCCCTTGGCTGCAGGCTCTTCGGAAACGTAGGCGACGGTTGCGTCGAGGTATGCGTAGCGATCGCAGTTCTCGTTGATGAATTGCGAGACTGCCCTTGGCACAAGGGTCGCGAGCGTCTCGCGATCACAGCTCTTGATCGCCTGGCTGTACTCGTCGAGCACCCGGCGCGAAGGAGACGGTCCACTCCGCTGGGGAGAGGCGCTCCCGGGAGGTCGCGATTCCAAGGAGGCCTGGTTTTGCTCTCCCACTCGCAGAATCTGCGTCTTTGCTGCCGAGCTGCCGCGCACGTCCGTCGCCGTCACGACCAGCTGATAGTCACCGGGGATGGAAGGTCTGAAAGTGAGCGCACCGCCAGTCGTGGTTTCGCGCCTGCCGGCTGGATCCGTCAGCTCAAATCGCACAGCCACGGGCGTCCGGTCCGCGCTCTTTGCATGGGCGTGGATGGTCCGGCTGCCTCCCACCTTGAGATCCGCGATATCGACGCGATCGAGCGTCAGGACGGGGGCGGGGAAGAAATTGACAACCCGCTCGGCCTCGGCGAACGCTTCACCCGCGGCAATGGCATTCTTCGACCTAAGCTTGTCTTCGCCGCTTGCGAGAAGCTGCTTGGATTTTGCACAACTCTCCGCACGGCCCGATGCCAGCCCTGTGCAGGCTCTCTGAACGCGCTCCGACGCGGACTTTTCCACTTTGCGCACCTCCTCCAGCGCGCGGCCGGCCGCATCCCCCGCCTCCCCGTACGCGGCAATCGCCTGCCCGAGGCGAGCCGCGCTCTCTGGACTCTCTTGGGACGCCTGCGTTGCAAGAGTCTCCGCACGGCGAAACTCCTGCGGAGCCGATTCCTGCGCTCCTGCGACAGCCGCTCTCTCTTTCGCAGCGACGAGCTCAGCGCGGAGCTTTTCCGTGACCCGCGCCAGCAGGTCCTCCCCAAGGCGGCTCGCCTTCCGGTATGAGGCATCCGCCGGATCCCAAGCGGACTCTCGCCATGCACCTTCCGCGGTCTCGAGTGCACCTCGGAATCCAGCAAGCTCGCTCGGCGAAAACGCGCTGGCTGGCACGCCGTCCACCCGCTGTCGTAGCTCCAGCGCTGCGTTCCGGTCTGACATCTGCTCGCTTGTGGGAGCCAAAACCCGACCGACCGCAGGCGAAGAGCTCTGCACCGCGGACTGATCCATCCCCGCTCGCAAGTGCCCGAGGAGGTCAGGCACGATTCGAAGGAGGTAGAATCCCGCACCAACGAGGAGCGCGAACGCGAACCCTCCACCGAAGAGCCAGAGGCCAGGGCGGAAGCGGCGCTCCTTGCGCTGGGTGTCGCGGCCTTCCTCGAGAGCGGCAAGCAACGCCGCGCGCATCTCATTCGCATCGCGGAAGCGCTTCGCGGGGTCGAGATCGAGCGCCTTCGCGATGACCCCGCGAATCGCGGGCGGAACCTTCTTGCCCTTGTACTCGAGTCGGAATTGCTTCCGATCGCGTACGGCGAGTGCGTAGAATTCAAGAATGCTCGCATATGTGTGTCCGCTGGACGTTACACCGGGTAGGTCTTCGTAGGGATGCGTTCCGGTCAGCGCCTCGAAGAAGCACAGACCGACGGAGAACACGTCACTTGCGGGGCCAATCTCCTTGAGCTTGATCTGTTCGGGCGACGCATAGCGAACGGTGCCGATAAACGCGTTGAACTCTGTAAGTCTTGCCTCTTCCGCGATCAACCTCGTCTCGTCCACATCGGGCGGCAATGCGGCGGTTTGCACGCGTGCAATTCCCAGGTCAAACAGCTTTGCCTGGCCTTCGGCGGTGAGCTGAATGTTGGATGGTTTGATATCGCGGTGAATGATGCGATCTGGCTCGTGGGAGTGCAGGAGACCGAGGCCTTGGAGCACTCCGGCGAAGAGGTGGGCGGCCCGTTGCCAATCGAGTGGGCCCTCACCCTCCAGCACCTTCCGCAGATCCCTCCCGGTGAAGAGCTCCATTACGTAGAAATGGCAGCCTGTCTGGTCGTCCTGTCCTCGATCGAAGATCGTGACGATGTGGGGATCGTTGAAGGACGCGAGGAGTTCAGCCTCCCTGCGGAAGCGGCGGTACTGCTCGCCTTCGCCCGCCTCGGGCCGAAGCATCTTGAGGGCGCACCGCCGGCCGAGGTTCTCGTCCAAGACCTCGAAGACCCATGAGAATCCCCCCGCGCCGAGGAATCGAACCACCCGCCATCGGCCTACGCGCTGGACCTCCTCGTGCTTCACGACGCGCGAGCTCCGCAGCCAAAGGGCTCGGAGGGCGTCCCGATCTCGGGGAGGCGGAGGCCGCCCCCTTTGCATCGGGAGTTGATTCTCGAAGATGAGAAGACGAGGAGGCTTGCGGAGGAGAACCGCAACGGCTGCCGCCATGCCGTCCTTCCCTTCCGATCTGCGCGCCCCATATTTCGACACCGCACGGGCATCGTCTCGATTATATTCCGACTAGATGCACAGCGGGGCGCTCTACCCCCACATCCCTTTTTGGAGAAGCAACCATCCCTGCGAAGAGGCCCGCCCCGCAGAGCTCGCCCGTTGATCGAGCGGCCAGGCGACTGGGATCGCATGCCAGCCGCGGTTGGCGCGGGCTCGGATCCTTCTCGGCCAGGGACCGCAATACGCGGGGTGCTCGCGTGCCGAGCGCTTACTCCCAGGCGGGATTTGCCTCCACGACCGAATTGCAGGCTTCCCGGTGTCGCGTACGCTTCGTTGCTTCTGGCGGGCGTTTTCTCAGCTGATGCGACCACGCTCCCTCGCGTAGGCCGCAGCGTGCTTTTCAACAAGGAGTGATCGATGACGTGGAGGGTTCTCGCAGCGCTGGGCTTCTTGCTGTGGTGTACAGCACTCAGCTGCGGACTTGGACCTGCCCCGCATGAACCCAGCGTGGAGTTGCCGCCCCTATCTCCAAATCAAGCTCGAATCATCCTGTACATGGTCGTTGCGCCTCAAATCGCTGGGTACTGCCCCTATCTCACCGTCGATAACGAGCCGGTCGGAAAGCTTTGCCTCGGCACCTTCCTCTATGTCGACCAATCGCCGGGCGCTCATCAGGTCGGTGTCGGGATCGACAAGAGGCTGAGCGCATTCGGGGAGCAGGGCATCACAGAGCCCGTCGATCTCAAGATCGGACCCGGTGGTACGGCTTACGTCCAGGTCCAAGTGCTCGCGATCTCACTGACGGCCAAGGTTCTGCTGACAAGGGAGGCGGCCGCCAACGGATTGCGGGACATCTCGTCGCTGCGCCCCGCGAAACGCTAGACCATCCCGTAGGACCTGCGCTCACCCCAGTGCGAGCTTGACTGGCGAGGGTCGTCGAACGCCGATGCAGGGGTCGAGATTCCGGAAGGGAGGCGGGGATGAGCGTGACTCCGGGCGGCCGCGCGGGCTACGGGTTCTGCTCCCCCAGGCCTGGCTGCCCGCGCGCACTCGCCGTTTATAGGCGTCCTCGCTGTCACTGCTGTGCCGCGCGGCCGAGGAAATGCAGTAAATCGCTGTTGAATTGCTCAACATCTTGCAGGAATGAGAAATGGCTGACGCAGGGTTGGATCAGCAATCCAGCAGCGGGAATCTGGCTCGCCATGAACTCGGTGTTCTCTCGCTTGATCGCCTCGTCGTGATCACCGTCCACGATCCAGATCGGTACGCGAATGTGGTTCAGCTGTACCACACTAAAGTTCGGCTGCGTCGCCCACATTTTGCGAATCTCATCGAGAAAGACGTTGTATTGGTCGGGTGTCGATGAAAGCCGCTCGTACTCGCTTTGAGCTCTTGCAATAAAGGCCTTGAAGACGGGACTCTGATCGATGTCCTGCACCCCCGTCGGGTCAGAATTGGCCGCGAAGGCGAAGACCCTCGTCAGGCGCTCGGGACGGTGAATGGCGAGAGCGAGAGCGACGATGGCTCCGTCGCTCCAGCCGACAATCGCTGCCTTCGGGATCTTCAGAAAATCCATGAGACCAACGACGTCTGAAGCCATCAGGTCGTAGCCAAAGGGTTCCTGATTGCGAGTGCTGCGACCATGGCCACGGCTGTCCATCACGATGACCTGATAGTGCCTCGCGAGTGCCGGCACCTGGTTTCCCCAGTAGTCCGCGTTGGCGAGGCCCCCATGCAAGAGGATCACGGGCTCACCATGCCCAAAGACGGCGTACCAGATCCGAATCCCGTTCACCGCCGCATAGCCGCTCTGGACCGCTCTCGGCAGGCGGGGTGTCGGCGGGAGCCTTTGCCATTGCGGCTCTCCGCTCGCTTCGAGAGCTAGGCTCAGGGCAGCGAGTAGACACGCGACATAGGTGAAGCGCCGCTTGCGCATATTCTCCCCCAGAATTGGTGGTGGCCCCGAGAGAAGTTGG
>DOUU01000126.1:0-1550 GCA_003520425.1 Deltaproteobacteria bacterium | reverse complement strand
TTGCCAATCACCCGCGGCCCGGCATGCTGATCGGGCAGCTCACGTCGTCGTTTCCCCGGTCGGGTGGTATCGAGAGCGCGGGGCCGAGCCGCTTAAGAGATGAAGCCGCACCCGTGAATCCGTTTCGCATTTCGATATTCTCGTGATGCCCGCACTCACAGCGCTGGCAGCTAGTCTACGCAACGATTCCCTGTGCGGTTTGGGGCATCGACTCGTTCGACCAGTGGGGTCTGAAGCTGTCCTAGCGCAGCGGATGATCCCCGGACCGGAAAGCGAGCAAGGACAGGCGCTCCCGCATGAGAGTTCGACGAACCACGTCATCCGGTACTACCGAGAACGAAGAAGCACCGGGAAGTCCGCTGGAGGCGGCGGAAAAGACCGGCAATACCCGTTTGAACGACTTAAGGAGAGAACGATGCAACTCGGAATGGTGGGTCTTGGAAGAATGGGTGCCAACATGGTGCGACGGCTGATCCGCGGTGGCCACGACTGCGTCGTATTCGACCGGTCTCCGAAAGCGGTCGCTGAGTTGGTAAGGGAGAGGGCCACAGGGGCCTCATCTCTGGAAGATTTGGTCGGGAAACTCGGAAAGCCGCGCGCGCTCTGGCTGATGGAGCCGGCAGCAGTGGTGGATGAGACGATCGCCAAGGTGCTGCCCAGCCTCGAGCCGGACGACATCCTGATTGACGGCGGCAACTCCTATTATGTCGATGACATCCGGCGCGCCAAGGAACTCGCGCCGAGGCGGATTCATTACGTGGATGTCGGAACGAGCGGGGGGGTGTGGGGACTGGAACGCGGCTACNNGGCTACTGCATGATGATCGGCGGAGAGCTGACAGCGGTCCAGTCGCTCGATCCTATTTTTGCCACTCTCGCACCGGGCCTCGGGGATATTCCGCGCACGCCCGGGCGAGAGAAGATCGGCGGAACGGCCGAGCAGGGCTATCTGCATTGTGGCCCGAACGGGGCTGGCCACTTCGTGAAGATGGTGCACAACGGCATCGAGTACGGTGTCATGGCAGCCTATGCCGAGGGTCTCGGTGTGTTGAAAAGCGCAAATATCGGTAAGAGGCAGCACGAAATCGATGCCGAGACCACACCTCTGCGCGACCCAGAGCACTACCAGTACGACCTCAATCTCCGCGACATCGCAGAAGTCTGGCGGCGCGGTAGCGTGATCGCGTCATGGCTACTCGATCTGACTGCGTCGGCATTGGTCGAGGATCCCAATCTCGGGAAGTTCGCCGGCCGCGTATCGGACTCCGGCGAGGGGCGCTGGACGATCAAGGCAGCGATCGACGAGGCAGTTCCCGTTCCCGTACTCGCGACGGCGCTTTATCAGCGCTTCAGCTCGCGCGGCGAGGCCGACTATCAGGACAAGCTGCTGTCGGCAATGCGCTTCGGCTTCGGCGGACATTTGGAGAAGTCAGCATGACGGTGAATCATTGCGACGCGCTCCTCTTCTTCGGCGCCACCGGAGATCTTGCAATAAGAAGATCGGTCGGGTGCGGCAGGCCATGATTGAGCGGGGTCCTCAGGATGTCCCGG
>DOUU01000280.1:322-11043 GCA_003520425.1 Deltaproteobacteria bacterium | reverse complement strand
GTGCGCGGCGGCGGAACAGCGAAGAAGCCGGCGCCGCTTTGAGGCGCCGGCCCCAGCGTTCGCGCCGTGTCAGGCAACGGGGCTACGTTGGCTCGTCCTCGTCGTCATCGATCTCGAACTCTTCCTCGGCCTCCACCGCCTCGACAGCGGGCGCGCCCCACAGCGGCTCCTGGGCGGGTGGGGTAGTAGCGGGCCCTGCCGGCGGCGTTCCGAAGAGGTCGCTCGCGGGAGAGGGCGCCCGTTCGGGGGTCACCGCAACCGGTGCCGCCTTTGCCCGGGTGCGCCTCGGCGTTGCCTTTGCGGCGGCGCGAGTGCTCTTCTTCGGGCCGCGCGCGGGTGCTCGTCGTTTGGCGCCCGCCCGGGACGTCTTGCGGGTCGCCGTCCGGCGGCGGCCCCGCGCGGTGTCCCGGGCTGCGGCTCTGCCGCGGGCCGCCCTTTTCACGCGCTTCCGGGCTGTTGCCGTTCGCTTGCGGGGTCCCGATTTGGCCCGCGTCTTTCGCCGCACCGCTCGCCTCGCCATGCTCGACCTCCCCTTCCGGTTCGGAAGATGTACGTGCCACGGCAGTTCGCGGCCGTCTTTNNGTACGACGAATATGCGCCCTCGTGCTCGGGGGGAATCGCGCGTATAGCCCCGCGTCGCACACGTCGCAGCATTACGTCGTAGCATCGATCGAGGCAGCGATGCGGGGATGTCGCAGGGCATTTGTTGCGGCCCTACTCTTGGGGCCGGTTATCGCGGTTCTCCCTCTCGGAGCCGGGGCGGCCGCCGGATCGGTGTCCGCGCGGCCGCGGGCGAATGCATCCGTCGTGGCATCCGCCGAGTCCACACTCTCCCGCATTCAGCAACAGCTCGCGGAGCGGCGCCGCGCGCTCGCACAGACGCGGCTGCAAGAGCAGCGAGCACTGACGCAGCTGTCCTGGGCCCAGGAGCGACTCGAACGCGCGCAAGTTGGGCTCAAGCAAGTTGCCACCGCGCTCCACGGGACCCAGAAGGCGGTCTCCCAAACGACGGACACGCTCGCCACGGTGTCCAAACGGCTTGCGACCCACGAGGCGCTCATGGGCGCACGCCTTCGTGCGTTTTACGAGCGCGGCCCCCTGGGCTACCTGGACCTGCTCCTCGGAGCGGCCGACTTTCGGGACTTCGTCACTCGCTCGTACCTGCTCGGCGTCATCATCAACCGCGACGTGGAGTTGTACCAGCAGGTGAGCACAGAGCGTGCGCAGCAGACCGAGGTGCGAGCGACGCTCGCGCAACGGGAGCAGCATCTCGCCGAGCAGCAGGCTCAGTGGATCGTCAGCCGCGACCAGACGGCGAAGCTGNNGATCTGCTGGTCAAGGTCCGGTCGCAGCGGGTGGCGCAGGAGGAAGCGATCCGCGAGCTCGAGGCGGAGTCTCTTCGCATCACCGACATCATTCGACGGTCTACGGGACGCGTCCACGTCGGCCCCGTCCCCACGCTTCGCGGTGGGGCGCTTCTCTGGCCGGTGGAGGGGCGTATCAGTTCGGGGTATGGGTGGCGCATCCATCCGATCTTCGGCACGCGCGAGTTCCACACGGGGATCGATATCGCGGTGCCGTGGGGGACGCCGATCCACGCCGCGGCCGCGGGTTCCGTGATCTTCACGGGATGGATGCGCGGCTATGGGATGCTCGTGATCCTCGACCACGGCAACGGTCTGTCGACGACCTACTCGCACCTGTCCTCGTACAGCGTACACGTCGGAGAACACGTGAACCGCGGAGACGTCATCGCGCGCATCGGCAGCACGGGATGGAGCACGGGGCCGCACCTGTTCTTCGAGGTGCGCGAGGACGGTCAGCCGGTCAATCCGCTCGGCCAGTAGCGGCGGCGTCTACGCCACGCTGTCCAGGAACCTGTTCAACGCCGTAAACAACGCGTCCGGCTCCTCGTTCTGCGGCGAGTGTCCGCTCCGCTCGAAGATGTGCAGCTCCGCATGCGGGATCAACCGCGCGATTTCCATTGATTCCTCCACCGGACAAATCCAGTCGTGGCGGCCGACACCGATGAACACCGGGACCGCAATGCGGCCCAGGTCCGCGCGCACGTCGTAGGCGGCGTAGTCCCGGATCAGCGCGCGCCGCGTTTCGGGGTCGAAGGCGCGCCCGGCCAGGCTCTTGGGCGCCCGAGTTTTGTCGTAGTAGTACAGCGGTTGGATCGTCTCGAAGGCGCGTTGGAGCTCCGCCGGGGCCGTAANNAGCCGTCCCAGAGCCGCCGGTACGCGGCGACGACCTCCGGTGTTCCCTGACGCTCGGCATTCGCCGTCGCGCGCTCCATGAACCCTCTGCTCGGAGACGTGCCGATGAGCACGAGCGCGCGGGGTTCCGCGGGATACCGGGTCGCGTAGAGGAGCGACGCAAAGCCGCCGGCCGACGTGCCAGTCACGATCGGCCGCTCAAGGCCCAGCGCCCCGATGAGTGCGTGAAGATCCTCGGCCTGGTCCGCGATCGTGTACGTTTCGACCGGGGCACGGTCAGACGCCCCGTGGCCTCGGTGCTCGTACGCGATCAGCCGTACCCGGCCGGCCAGCGCCGCGTGCGCGCCGATTCGGTCCGGATGCCCCATGCCTGGCCCGCCGTGGACGAGCACGTACGGCGTCCCGGACCCCGCCGTCTGGCAGGAGAGCTCGACGCCCCGAACCCGGATTTTCATCGCGGGTCCGGGGCCTCCCGTGATTCGTCGCGCGCCAAGTTGACGCCAGCCACGGCGCTAGTATTGGGCTCGGGCGTCTCATATCCTGCGGGTATGCCGCCGGATTCCGTCCTTAAGGCGGCGGCTGGATGCCGGCGGCTCGGGGTCCGGCGGGGCGCGATCGGGCGGAGCGGCTGGCGAGGTGGCCGGGGCCGGGAATCATGGAAGGCGGGGCGGCGTTTACCTGGACAACATGGGGACCGTCTGCATCTGTACGAGCGCGCACGGCCCGGCGGAGGTGTGTCGCCGGGAATAGCTGTTTGGGCGTCGTGCCCTCGTTCTTGATGCAGCACCAACACAGCCGCGGCGCCCGTGACCGCGGCTGGTTCGTTTTCGGGAGGTGACGATCGATGGCACAGATTTACCTGCCGACCCCGCTCCGGAGGCTGACTCGCGGACAGGCGAAAATCACCGCAGAGGGGCGCACGGTCGAGGAAGCGCTCACTTCGATTGAGCGACAGTACCCAGGGCTGCGCGAACAGTTGCGGGAAGCTTCGGGAGATGTCCGCAGTTTCATCAACGTCTTCGTCAACGGGACGGAGATCCGATCCCTCCAGGGCCCGGCGACGCCCCTTGGCGAGGAGGACGAGGTGTCGATCATCCCCGCGATGGCCGGCGGTGCGACGTAGGAGCCGTGGACGTGTCCGTGCGAGTGCACCCCCGGTCGACGAGCTCGTCGCCATGGCTGCGCATCGTCGAGACGGCGCAGTTACTGCTGCACGAGGAAGCCGATGCCGCGCGCGTGGACCGGCTGCGCGACGCGTTCCGACGCGACGGTGTGCTGCGGAACCCACCGGTCGTCGCGCCCCTGCCGGACGGTCGCGCGGTTGTGCTCGACGGCGCCAACCGCGTGACGGCGCTCGCGGCACTCGGAGTCCGGCACGCCGTCGCGCACGTGGTGGACTATAGCCGTCCCCNNCGATCGCGAGGCGCTCCGGCGACGGGCCGCGGAGATCGCTGGGGCGCGGACGCGCGTGGTCGACACAGACACCGGCGAGACCGAACTCGCGAACGGACGGGCGGCCGCGCTGCTCGCCGACGCCGAGGGTGCCGTGTTGGTGGGAGACCGCGGCGGTGCGGCCGCGGCCGAGCTGCTGTCGCGGTTGGTCGCGCTGTACCGTGGGCGCGAGGAGATCTACCGCGTCGAGGGCGGCGACACGGAGGCTTTTCGTTCGGAGTACGGCCCCGGCACCCTCGTCGTATTCTCACCGTTCTCCAAGGACGACATCGNNCACGCGGCATCTGATCCCGGGGCGCGTACTCCGGCTCAACACCCCGCTTGAGTGGCTCGAGGCGTCGGCGGACGCGGCGAAGAAGCAGGCGGAGCTGGACGCGATCGTGCGGCACCGTTGGCTCGCGCACGGCGTGCGATACTACGCCGAGCCCACGTTTCTGTTCGATGAGTAGCGCAAGGCCCGTCGCCGGGCTGGACGCGTCCCTTCTGGATCGGGTCGGCAACACACCGCTCGTGCGTCTCCGGCGCGTGACCCGGGGGTTACCCGACGCCGTCGAGGTGTATCTGAAGGCCGAGTGGTTGAATCCCGGAGGCTCGGTGAAGGACCGGCCGGTGCTCCGGATGATCGTCGACGCGGAACGCGACGGGCGTCTCGCCCCGGGCAAAACGATCCTGGACTCCACCTCCGGCAATGCCGGGATCGCGTACGCGATGATCGGCGCGGTCAAGGGGTATGCGGTGGAGCTGGTCATGCCGGCAAGCGCGAGCGAGGAACGGCGTCGCATCATCGCCGCGTACGGCGCCCGCATCACGCTGTCCGATCCGTTGGAGGGCAGCGACGGCGCGATCTTGCTTGCCCGCGAGATCCAGGGCCGCGACCCAGGGCGGTACTTCAAGCCGGACCAGTACAACAACCCGTCGAACTGGCGCGCGCACTATGACACGACTGGGCTGGAGATCCTTGAGCAAACGGCGGGGCGGGTGACCCATTTCGTCGCCGGCCTCGGCACGACGGGGACCCTTGTCGGCACAGGGCGCCGGCTCCACGACGCGGACCCGCGCATTCAGGTCGTCGCCGTGGAGCCCGACGCCCCCCTGCACGGCCTCGAAGGGCTCAAGCACATTGCGACGTCCATCGTCCCAGGAATCTACGATCCCTCCGTTCACGATCGAAAGCTCCCCGTCTCCACCGAGGACGGGTACGCGATGGCGCGTCGGCTCGCGCCCGAGGAAGGGTGCTTCGTCGGCGAGTCCGCGGGGGCGGCAGTGGTGGGCGCGCTGCGGGTGGCGTGCGAGCTCACGTCGGGCATCGTCGTGGTGATCGCGCCGGACGGTGGGGATCGCTATCTCAGCACCCCGTTGTGGCGGGGCGTGACGTCCTGACCGGACCACGGAGCCACCGGCCGCGGTCTTCTGGTCGGACCGCTACGGCGTTTCGGCGGTCGCGTGAACGTCGGGAACTGGCCTNNGACTTCCACGCCGGCCTGGATTCGGGTAGAATATCGTAAAGGAGTGTTTTCGTTTGGCGGTGCGCTTGACTCGGACGCAACTCAAGCAGATGGTGTCACAGGCCCGCGCGGAGGCTCCAAACGAGTGTTGTGGCCTGCTGCTCGGAAGCGGCGACATCGTGGCCGAGGTGCTGCCGGCGCGCAACACGGCCGCGGACCTTCCGGAGCCCCGTGACCCGCGGCGCCACTACTATCTCGACGACCAAGTACAACTCAAGGCCATGCGGCTCGAGCAGGAGCGGGGATGGCAAATCGTGGGGATCTACCACTCGCACCCGGCGACCGAGGCGCGTCCGAGCGCGACGGACCGTGCACTCGCGTTCTGGCAGAGTCCCCGCTACGTGATTATTTCGCTCGCGGATGCGTCGCGACCCGACGTCCGGGCGTTTCGCATCACGGATCGCAGCAACGGTGACGGCACCCCCGTTTCGGACTCGTCGGGGAACCCGGTGAAGGACGTCACGGAAGAGGATGTGGTGGTGACATGAAAGTGAGTTCCCGAGCCGAGTACGGCATTCGCGCGCTGATCGATCTGGCGCAGCACTACGGTGAGGGCCCGGTGCAGAGCCACGACATTGCGCGCCGCCAAGGGCTTCCCGAGCCCTATCTGAACCAGCTGATGACCACGCTTCGCCGGGCAGGACTCGTTCAGAGCAAGCGAGGGCCGAGCGGTGGCCACGTGCTGGCGCGTCCGCCGGAGCGGATCACGGTCGGGGAAGCGTTTCTGATCCTCGAGGGGAGCGTGGCGCCGTGGTTGTGTGTTGAAGAAACTGATGCGCACTGCATCTACGCGCCCGGATGCGGCCTGCGCCCGGTATGGCAAGCGGTGAAGGCGGCGACCGAGGAAGTGCTCAACCGCACGACGCTCGCGGACATCGTGCGCCCCTCGCTCGTTCCGGTCGGCGAGGCGTGAACGGCCGTCTGCGACGCGTGAGGCTGGCGATGGCCCTGAGCGGAGGCACCGTGAAGGTGCCTCCGCTGCCTTGGGCACGGAATCGCGTCGGCGTGATCGGCGTTCTCCGGAGTGAGCGCGCATGGGGAACGCCGCGAACCCGAAGGACGAGGTGAACGCCGAAGTGTCCGATCGCGACGGCGCGCTCGCGCCGGGACCCGACGCGGCGAATGGCCGTCAGCGATACGAGCGGCTCGTCGGCGAACACCTCGACGGATTGTATCGTGTCGCACGGCGTCTGACGCGAAATCAGGCTACCGCAGAGGACCTCGTGCAGGAGGCGATGCTCAAGGCGTGGCGATCGTTCGACACATTTCGCGAGGGCACGAACGCCCGTGCCTGGTTGCACCGTATTCTGATGAACGCTTACATCGACCAGTACCGGAGACATGCGCGGACACCCGAGCTCCTGCAGGACGAAATTGGGGACGCCTACCTCTCCGCAGGGGCGCGGGAAGGTCCGGCGTTGAGCGCGGAGGGGAATCCCGAGGCGCACGTGCTGGACCGGATGATGGACGACGAGGTCCGGGAGAGCTTGGACGCACTGCCGGTGGGGTTTCGCGCGGCCGTGGTGCTGGTGGACGTGGAGGGATTCTCCTATAAGGAGACGGCGGAGATTCTCGGCGTTCCGGTTGGAACGGTGATGTCCCGTTTGTATCGGGGGCGCCGGGCGCTGAAGCGCCGGCTGGCCGAGTTCGCACGGGACCGGCACCTGGTTGGCGGAGCGCAAGCATGAACTGCACCGAAGCGGTAGAGAAGCTCTGGCAATACCTCGACCGCGAGCTCGACAGCGACACCGTCGCTGAGATCGAGCGGCACCTGCAGGAGTGCCGAGACTGTTTCTCCAAGGCCGAGTTCGAGCGACACCTGCGGTTGATTCTTCGGCGGTCGTGCGGCTGCGAGCAAGCCCCGCCGGAGCTGCGGGCCCGCCTCCACCGACTCCTGGGAATGTTCTAACGCGACGCGTGTCCCGACGCGCAGCCATCGACGTCGGCACCAACTCGGTGCGCCTGCTCGTCGCCGACCTCCCGGCTCTTGACCCTTCCGCGTCACACCGTCCCTTGCGACTTGGCTTGCCGCTCCGCCCCGTGATCCGCCGTCTCGCCATCACGCGCCTCGGAGACCGCCTCGACGAGGATGGCGTGATTCGGGAACCGGCGGCTGCGCGTACCGCGGCGGCGGTTGAGGAATTCGCGGCAGAAGCCGCGGCGGCGGGAGTGCCGTCGCCCGTCGTGTTCGCCACGTACGCGATGCGCGTCGCCCGCAATCCCGCGACGCTGCTCGAGAAGCTGAACCGGCCCGTGCGTGTGCTGAGCGGCGAGGACGAGGCGCGGCTTGGATTCCTGGGGGCGGTTGCTGGTCTCGGACAGGAGTACGCCCGCGCGCGCATGCTGGTCGTCGATATCGGAGGCGGGAGCGTCGAGCTGACCCGAGGGACTACGTCAGGCATCGAGGAAGTCCACAGCGTCCCACTCGGATGCGTGGTGCTTACGCACCGCTTTCTCGCCCACGATCCCCCTCAAGAGCGAGAAGTGAGCACGCTCCGGGCGCACGTGACCGAAACGCTTGGACCCATGCTGGATCAGTTGGGTCCAAGCGTCGACGCGGCAATCGGCGTGGGCGGCACCATTACGACGATGGCGGCTCTCGCGCAGCGATTGGTGCCCTATGATCCCGACCGGGTGCACGGGTATCGACTGGCGCTACCTCAGATTGCAGCAACGCTTGAGACGTTGCGGGCCCGTTCGCTCGGGGAGCGTCGAGCGCTTCCTGGACTTCAACCAGAACGCGCCGACGTTATCATCGCCGGGGCCCTGGTGCTGCACGATGTGCTCCGACGGTTAGGCGGCGGGCCGATCGTTGTCAGCGAGGCCGATCTACTCTGGGCAGTCCTCATCGAAGGCTAGATCGCGGCGATGGTCGTTTGACACGGTCTCGTCTACTGGTATAATTGATTGTGCTCCCAAATTAGACATGGTTGCGGCGCGGGGTGGAGCANNGTTCAAATCCTCCCCCCGCTACCAGTTTTTTCGACATCGGGGCCTGCTCATCGAGGGTGAGCAGGCCCTGGGTATTTCCACGCAATTCTGCCACGAGGCCCGCTGGAGTCGGTCGAAGCACGATGGTGCCAAGACCCCGCGCTAACGCGGTTCGGGCTTCATCGGCGTGATGCGCTAGAAGCTTGTGCAGATCGTTGAGCCGGTCATCTACCACTTGTGGGAGTACTTGTAAGAACCGTGGTGCTGGGTTCACGGGTACCTCCAATTCCGCACGGAGCCGGCGGACGCGGGCCTCAGCTTCCTCCAACATCTGCGGGGTCAAGTCAGTGAGTAAACCGCGACGAATTGCTTGATGTTCTCGAGTTCCAGAAGAGCGTGGTGAAGCTCTTGCTCACGCTCTTGCTGACGTGGACTTGAGCGTTGCCGTGCTTGAATTCGCAAAGCATCATTCACGCACCGGGTTATGTAGCCAATTGCTTCAGGCGTGAAGATGTCTTCTCGGATCGCTTGTATGACGCGTCTTTCCGCACAATCCGGTTGTGCCGCCCATGGTGACGCGGGGCGGAAAGCGAGGCAACGCGGCCGGGGTAGCGTGGGCCACGGGCGTGACATCGAATCGGGCCGCCAACGAAGACGAGGGGACCCTGGGGTGGGCGATAGGGTCATAGAATTGCTGCTCCATGGCCCCTGACTGTTTCGAATTTCTGGAGCAAGGGTTGACGACAAAATGCTGTCCCGGGCCGCTCTTGTGCGTATAGGACCAATCAGTCCTAATTGACGGGCTCCGCTCTTGCCCCGGAGTGCAAGGCATCCGTCGGAAAGGCCGCAGCCGCTCCTTGGCCTCCCTGGCCGGGTGGCCTTTCGAATTTACGAGATCTTAATGGCTCTGTCCCCATTCCTAATGGTTTCTTAGCATGCCTTTATGCTAAGTTAACGTCGTTAGTGGACATGGAGGCCGAACGGACTTTGCTCTAGCTCGCGCAAACGGCCACAACTGAATATAAATGCAAGGGATTGGCAGAGGGGCTGACCGCCGACGGCTCCTCTGTTTTTGTTTTGGCGTGAAGACACGCGACGCCTCGCGGCGGAACGTGTCCACCCTGGGAATAGGATCGGTGATCACCGTGGCAGACGTGGAGCTCATTGTACTTACGCTGATCTTCTTCGGGTCGTGTGTGTGGATGGTCACGGGCCTTAACCGGCTCATGGGGCGGTGATGGCATGATTATCGTCGGAGGTGTATTGTCGGTGGCGTTGCTCGGGTACCTGCTCTGCGCGTTGCTGAAGCCGGAGTGGTTCGTATGACGGCCATCGGGGTCATCCGTATCCTCCTGTTTCTCGTCGTGCTGTTCTTGCTCGTCAAGCCCCTGGGCACGTACATGGCGAGGGTCTACGAGGGCGAGCGCACGATCTTCGACCGCATTCTGCGCCCGCTGGAGCGCTGGGTATACCGGCTTTGCGGCATCGACCCACAAGAGGACATGCACTGGGGCACCTACGCCACGGCCGTCGCGGTCTTCAGTGTCATCGGGATGCTGCTCCTGTATGCGTTTCAGCGCATTCAAGCGGTGCTGCCTTTCAATCCCGCGAGTATGACTGCGGTCGATCCCAGCCTCGCCTTCAACACGGCGGCTTCTTTCACGACGAACACGAACTGGCAAAGCTACGGCGGCGAGACGACGATGAGCTACTGGACGCAAATGGCCGGACTTACAGTCAAGAACTTTGTGTCCCCGGCCGTCGGCATGGCAGTGTTGGTGGCGCTCATCCGGGGGCTGACGCGGCGATCGGCCAAAGCGATCGGGAACTTCTGGGTCGACACGGTGCGAAGCATCCTCTACATTCTACTGCCGCTGGCCGTGGTGCTCGCGCTGCTCCTGGTTTCCCAGGGCGTCGTGCAGACGCTGTCGGGCTACCCCACGGCAACGCTGATGGAGCCGACGTCCTACGAGCAGCCGATCACCGACGCGAACGGGAAGCCCGTGCTCGACGCCAAGGGCCAGCCGAAGACCAAGACTGTCAAGGTGACCGAGCAGCAGATCGCTGTTGGACCGGCGGCATCCCAGGTCGCCATCAAGCAACTGGGCACAAACGGGGGCGGGTTCTACAATGTCAACTCCGCCCACCCGTTCGAGAACCCGACGCCATTTTCCAACTTTCTCGAACTCCTGGCGATCGTCTTGATTCCCGCGTCCCTCGTCTACACGTACGGGCGGATGGTGAAGGACACCCGTCAAGGGTGGGCATTGCTCGCCGCGATGACCATCATCTTCCTCCCGGCGATCGGGGTCGCAGTAGGAATGGAGCAGGGAGGGAACCCTCTATTCCACTCTCTCGGCGTCGACCAGGCGGCGAACGCATTGCAGCCCGGCGGGAACATGGAAGGCAAGGAAGTTCGTTTCGGAGTTGGCGCTTCCACGCTAACCGCAGTCGTCACCTCGAACACGGCCACGGGATCGTACAATTCCATGCACGATAGCTTCACGTCTCTGGGCGGACTGGTCCTGCTGGTGAATCTCCTTCTCGGTGAGTTGGTCTTCGGAGGCCTCGGCACAGGTCTTATCAGCATGGTGATGGCCGCCGCTATCGCTGT
>DOUU01000280.1:0-288 GCA_003520425.1 Deltaproteobacteria bacterium | reverse complement strand
CTTCCACTCACTGCCATCGCGATTAGCAGTCGCGCCGGGCTCTCCGGCCTGACCACAAACACCGGTCCTCACGGCTTCACCGAAATTCTGTTCGCCTACGCCTCCTGCTTCGCCAATAACGGACAAACTTTCGCCGGCCTCAGTGCCAATAGCTTTTTCTACAACCTGACCACTGCCATGGCAATGATGGTCGGGAGATTTGGCCTGGCGATTCCCGCTCTCGCCTTCGCCGGTCTATTCGCTCGGCAGAGAACCACTCCCTCGTCCTCAGGAACCCTTGCAACAGAT